>LIAL01000183.1 GCA_001437625.1 Nitrosopumilus sp. BACL13 MAG-121220-bin23 | reverse complement strand
ATTTTAAGTTTTTTTCTTTTTTTAATGCCTAAAAAAAACTAAATACATCCAGTCTATAGTGAACTATTTTTCACAACTTCTTACTAAATACCACTCAATTCGATAAATTTCATAATGGTTCAAGCATACTGTGTAAAATGTAGAGCAAAAACGGATATCAAAGATCCTAAAGAGGTCAAACTAAAGAATGGACGTCCAGCTGTAAAAGGTACATGTCCAATCTGTACAACTAACGTATTCCGTATTGGCGCAATGCCAAAAGAATAATCTACAACTAGTCCCAATTTATTCTTCTTTTTCAAAAACAATATAGGGAATACTCTCCACGTTTTTTTATGACTACAACAGATTATGAGCGTCTGCTTAAACGTATTGAGGATAAACTAGGTAATTCAGATGAAGAATCTGGAAATAGATTTGAACTTCCAATTGTAGATGTAATGTGGGAAGGTCAAAAAACATTTTTACGTAATTTTTCAGAATTTCCTAAAATTCTTAGACGAGATCCTGACAAAGTACTCCAATATCTTTCCAAAGAATTTGCTGTACCTGCAGAACGTCTTGGTGACAAAGCCATGTTTGTTGGCCGTAGGGCTCCTGATGACTTTACTAGATTGTTTCAAATTTATGTAAAAGATTATCTTGAATGTACTACATGTAAAAGTCCTGACACAAAAGTTCTAAAAGAAAATCGTATCTCCTTTTTAGTTTGTGAAGCATGCGGTGCAAAATCTACCTTGAAAGGTAAATATGCGTAATGCAATTTTCAGTACGAACTACCAATTATGAAAAAAACATAATGCTAAACATGTGTGATGCTGAATTAATTGGAACTGATGTTGTTGACGGTAAATTAAAAATTCACATCAGTGAAAATTACTATGGTAAAAAATTAGTTGATAAAGATGAAGCACTATCTTTGTTAAAATCTACATCTATTATGAATCTCGTAGGTAACGAAACAATTTCTTTAGCTATTGATCTTGGAATTGCTTCAGAATCTGGTGTTAAAATAATTTCTGA
>LIAL01000182.1 GCA_001437625.1 Nitrosopumilus sp. BACL13 MAG-121220-bin23 | reverse complement strand
CATGATTGGACTTTTAGATAGTCCAACAAATGGGGATATTTTTATTGATGAAATTAATACTACAACTCTTAATGATGACCAAATCTCATCATTTAGAAATAAAAAATTGGGATTTATTTTTCAATTTTCTAATCTTTTAAGCGATCTTTCAGTTTTAGAAAATATATTATTGCCAATACAAATTGCTGGTACTAATTCTATTACTGAAAAAGATGCTATGGATTTGCTAAAATCAGTTGGATTAGAAGATCAAACGCATAAACGTGCAAATAAAGTTTCAGGTGGACAGGCTCAAAGAGTAGCTATCGCAAGAGGTTTAATCAATAAACCTTCAATTGTTTTAGCTGATGAACCAACTGGTAATCTTGATTCAGTTACTTCACAAACAATAGTCGACTTGATGAAATCTATGGCAAAAAACCTTAATCAAACTTTTGTTATTGTTACTCACGATAGACAACATTTTGGAAATGTTGACAAAGTTATTACAATTAAAGATGGTAAAGCATTTCAAGGAGAAGAATCTTCAACAATGGAGATTACTGCATGATGAATTCTAAATTTTTATTAATATTATTTTTAATTGGATTTGTACCGTTTATTTTTACAAATTCATATGCTGATTGGAAAGATGGGCCAATAGAATCTGGAAACTTTGGTGATTCCGCATTTGAAAGAAGTTTTGGTGATGTAAAATTACTAGACGCATATTTTGGTACGCTAGATAATAAAATAGAAGTTGGAACTGGAGACAGTAATGTTCCATTTACAATAGAATTTGCAAATGTCGGAACTCAAGATATTACGGGAATTGAAGGAAAACTTGCATTACCTTTAGGATTTTCAGGCTCAGATGGTCCTGGCTCTGCAATTAATGCTAACACAAATACTAATTCTCTAGCAGGTACGAATTTTCATCTAACTTTTTATGTAAATTTGGATAAAAATACACAAATTCAACAATATTCTGGAACTGTAAAAGTTGATTATTCAAGATTAAGAGAATCTGGTGTTAGAACATCTTTCTCG
>LIAL01000181.1 GCA_001437625.1 Nitrosopumilus sp. BACL13 MAG-121220-bin23 | reverse complement strand
TTGAAGATAAAATAAAAGATGAATATCCTGATGAGAAAATTTTTGACAATAGAAATACCAGAGTGGAATTAGATGTAACAGAGATCAATTTAGAAGAGTATCAAGTGATATTAAATTTTAAAGGACATAAGGGAGAAATAATTTTTGATTGGAATGTCAATATAGATTCTAAAAAAATTGAATCAAATAATTCAATTTCTAAAAATATTATAAATCTAGTAGACTTTTATGATTAATCTTAGATGAAAGTTCCTGTTAATTTTGATTCTGCAATAACATGACCTTTCATTGCATCCTCTAATTCTTCTTTAGAATAACCTTCTTTGAGATCAAGCATAGTATCAAGAGCATATCCTTTGAAGACGTATGTATGACGTCCATTAGGTGGTGCAGGTCCACCATAACCAATCTCATCAAAATCAGTTTTTCCTTTTAGATAATCTATTTCGTCATCATCTTCTCCTTCTTCTAATGTTTTCATGGGTGTTTCTCCAGTCAAAATTGCGACAGTTTGTGGTGAAAGATTGGACAATAGCCAGTGAACCCAAACTTTTCCTACAGCAGCCATTGCATCTGGATCATCCATTATAATAGATAATGATTTTGTATTTTGAGGAATATTATCAAATTCAATTGTAGGATGAGTATTTTCGAATTTATAGCCAAATTTCTTTGGAATTTCTTCTCCTTCGTTAAAATCTGAACTAGTTATAGAAAAATTAGACATATCATTAGAATGAATTATTTTTAAAATAAAGTTTACTAACTCTCAAGAATGATCTTATCATTGTGTATAGACAAAATAGAACTTCCTAATTGTTTTATTTTATTTTTAAGTTTTCTATCCATAGTTGCAATAATACTTTGAGTGTTTTTAACATGATTAATTAGTTCTTGATCTGCATAATTTCCGGTAATAGGAATAATTTTAAAATTTTTTATAAAATTTAATGTTGTAGTTATTTCTTGAGTTTTTTCTGGAACTTGTTGTAATTTTTCTAATTCATTTTTAACAACTTCAGGAACAATAAAA
>LIAL01000180.1 GCA_001437625.1 Nitrosopumilus sp. BACL13 MAG-121220-bin23 | reverse complement strand
TTTGCCATTTTTACTTTAATTGCATTTGCATCGTATATTGGATTATTATTAAAGTCACTAACTTGTACTAAAATTGTATTTACTCCACTTGAAAATGGTGTAATTTGAATCTCAAATTTTGCATTATCAGTAAATTCAATTGTTTTAAATCCGTAGATGATTTCTTGTGCGCTGGCATCTTGGAATTGGCCTTCAGGCAAAGTACCGTTAGTTAGCAATGCCACTACTCCTAATAGTACCACTCCTAATGCTGCATCAACTTTGAGTGATCGTCTTAGTTTTCTATGGACATCAATTTTTCCAGATTGAAAGTTTTTTTCAGCAGTTTTTTGTACTCTAAATTGGAAAAATCCTCCTAAAGCAACCATCACGCTTGCAATTGCAATTTTTAGTATTATCAATTGTCCATAAACTGATTCGGTGATCAATCCTACGTCACTTTCTAGGAACCACATTAGTAATGGACCTGTAATTATTACAATTCCAATTGATATGATAAATGCAATTGAAAATCTTGGAATTAATGCAAGACTCATTTTCTCTCTGTTTTCCTCTTTTAACTTTGATAATGCAGGCAATAGTGTAAAAACAAAATAAAATATTCCGCCGATCCAAACTGCTGCAACTAAATTATGAATGTAATCTAGGATTAGTGCTGGCGTTTCTCCACTTGCTGCACCGTGGCCAATTAAACTTGAAGTTGAAATTAATGCCAACATGGCAACAAGCATTGGAATTTGAATTTTTTTTGTTACGTTTGTTTTTCTATCCAACGTAAACCATATTCCAAGTAAAACTATGGTAATTATCATTCGAGCTAACCAAATGGTTCCAAAGTAAGTTTGAATTGCTTCTATTGGTGATGTTTCTAATCTAACAGTTTGTACAGCAATCATTAAGATATTTGAAATAAAAATTAGCATCAGTCCTATCCCAGTAATGGACATAAATTTTTGATGATGTTTAATTTGAACTTGTTCTAATTCCTCTTTGATTGATTGTTTATTTTGAGTTCCCCAAATAATTAATGATGCAATAACAACTCCTAAAACAATTGTC
>LIAL01000179.1 GCA_001437625.1 Nitrosopumilus sp. BACL13 MAG-121220-bin23 | reverse complement strand
TTTCCTCAAGATACTCTTTAGCCAAATTCACATTTTCTAGGAAATATTGCGCAATTTCAGGATAATTCTCAAACGAACTGGTACTGCCACTGCTAATTCCTCCATACCCTCCAATTTCTTGCTCCATTACATCTCGCTCATCTGTAAAGTCAATTTCTCTATCAAGTGCATTTTCGTTCAAACGTGTACCACAACATGGGCATCTAGCTCGAGTTTTTATCATAATATCATTTAAAATACGCATGCGTATTTACCTTTTGTAATTCTATTTGGACAAATGCACATCTATTTGCACAAAAATAATTTTATTTGCACAAATTTTGGTTTATTTGCACAAAACAAATTCTATTTGCACAAAACATTTACTGTCATTTTTGATACAATTATTGATCCACCCACCTTAAACGGACAAAAACTGCAAAATAACCACTTTGCCAAAAGAAATTTCAGAAAATAGACGTTCAGATGTAATTACTCATCTACTCTTAGGTAAATCATATGCCGAAATTTTTACAATTACAGGAGTTTCATCTAGTTCAGTTAGAAATATTGTCAAAGAATTAGAAGTATCTTTTGGAAAAAATGATATTAATTTATTATTGACATTTACAAAATTACTCAAAAAAGAACAACTAACACCAGTTCAAGCATTGAGGGGAATTAGAATTCACTCCATCTTACAATCCTTGAATTGCAGTGAAGAATATGTTGCAGAGTTTTTAGATAAAATAGTGTCTGCATGTAAATCTCAAAATCTTTCTCCAGATAATCTAGCAAAATATTCTGTGATGCTCTTTGAGTTATCTAAATCATCTGACATTCCACTGGATAAACTGGAGAATCACTATTCCTCATTGATTCAAAAAAATAAAGAAATACAAAATTCCATCACATTATTTGAGAAAAAACAAAAAGAATCAAAAGAAAAACTAGATGATGCTATATCTCATGAGAGTACAACAATTCAATTACTAGGGGACTATTCTACCACAAAGAAAAGACTAGGTGAATTTAGTATAGAGATTGGAGATTTGGATTATCAGTGATTGCACTAAACTTG
>LIAL01000178.1 GCA_001437625.1 Nitrosopumilus sp. BACL13 MAG-121220-bin23 | reverse complement strand
ATGAATTTATCTTGGAAAATAAAACATTATACTAATACCAATTAAAACTACAATAGAACCAAAAATTTCAAATCTATCGGGCTTTTTCTTATCTATCCAATATCCCCACAGTAAAGAAAATACTACAAAAATTCCACCATATGTGGCATATACTTTTCCAAAATTTTCAGGTTGTAAAGTCATAACCACACTATATGAAAATAAGATTAGACCTCCAATTAGACCAATAATTTTGCCTTGATGATTTTTTAACCATCTCCATATCAAATAGCCACCACTAATTTCTAGTAATGCAGCAAAAATGAAAATGCCAATAGAAGTCAGCATATCAATCAAATTTTTTCTCCTTTTCTAGGATAGTAGAAAATTATTAAGATTCCAATTACTGCAATAATTGTTCCAATTACATCATAATTATCAGGTATTACTCCATCAATTAACCACCCCCAAAAAACAGACATTACAATAAACACGCCACCATATGCAGCATAGACTCTATGAAAATGAGTTTTTTGAAATGTCGGCACCACCCCATAAAGAAATAATACAAATCCACCCAATGCACCCAACATCCAACTAAAATCATTTCTCAACCATAACCAAACAAGATATCCACCACCAATTTCTAGAAATCCTGCAATCACAAAAAGAAGTAAAGAAGTTAGGATAGTTTTTGGAAACAAATTAAATCATAATTATTTCAAAAGATGAACATAAAAAGTTGCATTAAAATTTAATTTTAAAATAATCATTATTCAAAAAGAGAGAAAATAAAAAATAGAAAAGCTAGGAGGTCTTGTTTAATTTTGACAATAATGCAGCATAAATGAAAGGTAAGATTGTTGTAACTTCAGCATGTAGTGTAGATTGTTTTGCAGTTTGTGTAACTTTTCCCCATGAAATTGCTTCTCTAACTAATGCACCGCTTAAACTTCCATCAAATTCTTGAGCAGTTGTAATGTAAAACGCATAATCCAATCCTTCCCTGTATTGATTCCACCATAATGTATGATGTTTTGAAATTCCACCACCAATCATGAATGCTCCTGATTTTTCAGCTTTGAAAATCAATCCAGAAAGTAAATCTGCATC
>LIAL01000177.1 GCA_001437625.1 Nitrosopumilus sp. BACL13 MAG-121220-bin23 | reverse complement strand
ATAAAATAATTAATATCTACAAAATTTCAAATCATTACATGCTTCCAAAATTTTCTAGTAGGGCGTTTTTAGCTCCAATGGCTGGAGTAAGTGATCCTGCACTTAGATTACAATGTAAGAAAATGGGTGCAGGTCTTGTGGTTACAGAATTTACTAATATTCATAGCATCATTGCAAAAGAAAAACAACTTAAAGATCATATGAAAACTATTCGAGAATTTATTGAATATTCTGATCAAGAACGTCCTCTTTCAATTCAATTATTTGGTTCTGATTTATCTGCATTAGAACAAGCTGCAAAAATTGTTGAACCTTATTTTGATATAATCGATTACAACATGGGTTGCCCTGCACCTCATATTACACAACAGATGGCTGGAGGTGCACTATTGCAACAGACTAATCTCACTAAACAAATATTTCAAACTCTTGTTAGTGCTGTAAAAAAACCTGTAACTTTAAAAATCCGTGCCGGTGTAACTGATGCAAGTCGTTTTTTATTTAGAGATATTGCAGAAATTGCTGAAGATGAGGGTATTGAAATGATTACATTTCATCCCCGTACTGTAAATCAAGGTTATTCGGGAAATGCTGATTGGAATTTAATTAAAGAACTTAAGGAAATTTCAGGAATTCCTATTGTTGGAAATGGTGATATCACTACTCCTGAGGATGCAAAAAAAATGATTGATGAAACTAATTGTGATTATGTTATGATTGGTCGTGGTGCTATGGGTAATCCATTTTTATTTGAACAAATTAATGATTACTTGAAAACTAATACTTATCAGGAATATTCTTTTACTGATAGATTAGATGCTTTTTTTGATTATCTGCATTTAACTGATAACTATAAAATAAAATTTGCAAATCTTAAGGGCCAGGCAATGCGTTTTACTAAATCTATGCAAGGTGGTTCAAAAATACGTTCTAAAATTACTCTTGCCTCAAACATTGAAGAATTAGAAAAAATTATGACAAATGCGTATTTGATATCCTAAAAATTTATTATTTTAAACTTAACATTTATTTATAATTTCATTTATTTTTTTGAAAATCTTCCGTTATTCTTATATCTTTTAATACATTATATTTTACA
>LIAL01000176.1 GCA_001437625.1 Nitrosopumilus sp. BACL13 MAG-121220-bin23 | reverse complement strand
GCATACTGTGTTGCGTAAAATTTCTTCATTGCAACTAGTAATGCTGTCAATTCTTTAACGTCTGAAATATTATATCGACTAACATCTATCTTGCATTCATCTAATTGTTTGTTTGAAATATCAATTCCGATAAAATTAATTATTTGATCCTCTATCCCATGTGCCTCATCAAAAATAGAAACTTTTTTTTCTAAATAGTCAGTAAATACAGATTTATTTTTCATTAATTGAAAAAATCCAGAGTAATTCCATACTGAAAAATTAGATATCAATCCAAAATATTTCTGAAAATAATATGTGCAAGTACTTTCGTTTAATTTAGTATCAAAAGTCACATCCTTTATCAGCGGTTTAAACGTGCAAAATGTTTTAATGGATTTTCCTTCTGAATTTTCCTCAGTCCCCTCCAAACAAACCCCCTTCTCACAAGTATGACCCAATTCTTTTGCTAAGATTGGATCATCAACCTTGTGCTCATCCATTAGTTTTAAGCATTCAAAATTAGATTTACCTTTGACAGATTTCAATATTGGAAAATCTCGCGTGTATTGATCTTGCAAGCTCTTAGATTTAGTGATAAAAAATCCAGTTCCAAAATATTTTGCAATAGCCATACCTATAGCAGATTTTCCTACACCAGTAGGAGCAGAAATTACTATTTTTTTAAATCCTAATTTAATATTAGTTTCAATTTCTTTAAGAATTTGTTTTTGAATGTCTCTGGGAATAATTTCTGATGGAAAATATTCTTCAATTTTAGAAATTGGAGCAGTTCTAACTATAGGAGTATCTCTAATTATTTTTCCAGGAATTACAGAAGGTGAAGTGTTTTTACTAAATTTACGGATATATTCAGATACGGTATCATCAACAGTTCCAGAATTTATAAAATAGCGTTCAGCGTTACCATTACAATTACATTGTATTCCAACTGTCTTACTGCCAATGGGAGTTGCTTTAATTGTGGATTTACACATTGGGCATTCAGCCATATTCTACAGAGTTAAAATTTGGGCCAAATAAATAACACTTTACCCTTTTGTGGAATGTCTTGATGAAATTTAACATCATATGCAGATACCCTGTCTGAGAATTTGAAGAGAATTGTATCATTGTCCACAT
>LIAL01000175.1 GCA_001437625.1 Nitrosopumilus sp. BACL13 MAG-121220-bin23 | reverse complement strand
CAGTTGATTTTTTTTATTTTAACATTAAAAGAAAAAATTAAAGTTGGTTTCCTGCTAAAAACCAATTTTCTTTAGGATTATCTTCAAAAACAACAATAACGTGACTTTCTTTTGTTTTCAGAATTTCTACGGCAGATTTTGTAATTGCTTTTGCATATTCCTCTTTTTGTTCCTGTGTTCTACCAGGATACATTGATACTGTAATCAACGGCATGAAGATTTTTAATTCATCGAAGGATTTATCCTTTCAATTATTGTTATCTGTAATCGGAATCTGAACCATAACCATATCTTGTACCATATGTAAAATCAGATCTATGCATTTTCTTATACAGATATCCCGTTGCTATACCTATTGCAAAACCACCAATATGAGCAAGATATGCTACACCACCTCCAGCTACACCAAATCCACCAACAAAGAATGGAAGTAGGTTTTGAAAAACTAACCAAAATGGTAAAAACCATCGTGCCTGAATATGCATCATTCTCCAGAAAAATCCTAGCATCAGAAAGGTCTGAATTCTAGTTTTTGGGAAAATTATCAAATACGCACCTAATACGCCAGAGATTGCACCAGATGCACCAACAGCAGGTATTCCACTTGACATATCACCAAAAATATGAACCAGCCCAGCAACAACTCCCCATGCAAGATAAATTCCTAAAAATTTAATTTTTCCAAATTTTAATTCAATGTTATCACCAAAGATCCACAAGAACAGCAAATTACCACCAAGATGAAGTAAACCACCATGCATGAATGTAGATGTTAATAATGTGAGTACAGGAAATTCTGGAGAATTAACAGTAGTTGTACCAAGATTTACTCCAGTAAATTGCCCCGTTATGAAACCTGGAACAGCACCCCAATTGTAAAACATTACAGATGCTTTTTCATTACTAAACTCAAAAAACTGTCCAGTGTATAGAACTTCTAAAAAAAATACAATTACATTGACAATAATTAATGCAATAGTTACTTTAGGTTTGAATCCAGGAGGGTGAGGATTTTCATCACGTAATGGTAACATAGATAATTTATTTGATTAAAATTTGTATAATAACATTATTCAAATTATAAAGTCTATTAAACAATAATTATTTCTCTTTCAACAAGATTTTTAATTATATTTAAAAA
>LIAL01000174.1 GCA_001437625.1 Nitrosopumilus sp. BACL13 MAG-121220-bin23 | reverse complement strand
TGGACAAGAAACTGAATTTGCTTTAGTTGTTGTACCTGGATCTAAAGTTTTAACTCCTGTAGATGAATCAAATGAAGAACAAGGTGGTGGTTGTCTAATTGCAACTGCAACATACGGTTCAGAATTATCACCACAAGTTCAATTACTTAGAGAAATTCGTGATAATCAATTAATGAATACGGAATCCGGTGCAGCATTTATGAGCACATTCAATGACATTTACTATTCATTCTCACCAGTTATCGCTGATATGGAAAGAGAAAGTCCATTATTCAAAGAAGTTGTAAAAGTTGGATTGACTCCAATGATTTCATCACTATCTCTAATGGAGAATGCAAACTCTGAATCTGAAGTATTGGGACTTGGATTGTCCGTAATTATGCTAAACTTGGCAATGTATCTTGGTGTTCCAGCATTTGGAATTATCAAAGTCATTCAACTTAGAAAAAATTAGATTAGTTTCTTGAGAATTCTAGAGACATTTTTATGGATCACAAACACCAATGGGATTAATGAAGACTAAAGCAATAAGCTCAATCTTTGTACTATTTGCTATCGCAGCAGGTATGGCCTCAATGGCACCTGATGCTTTTGCAGATCATTCAGAAGTTGCAATTGTAACTGTAGATGAATCCGGATTCTCACAAGATTGTGTTGATTCAGGTTGTTACACTCCAGTTACTGCAACAATTGATGTCGGTGGTGTTGTAACCATGACAAACACAGATCCAACAGGAGTTCACACATTTACATCAGGAACTGTTAATGGATTTGCTCCATCCCCAGATGGTACATTTGATTCAGGTGTACTAATGTCAGGAGATGCTTTTGAATGGATTCCAACTGAAGCAGGTGAACAACCATACTATTGTATGCTACACACTTGGATGATTGGAACAATCATAGTACAAGAAGTTGCAGCTGAAGAACATGCAGATGATCACGGTGATGACAAAGAAATGGATCACGGTGATACGGTACATGAAGATGCTGCAGAAGATGTCGAGTTAATGGTAATGATTTCCGACGCACAAGTAATGGGCGGAACTCAAGTTGAACTAGAATTCAATGTATTACACCTTAACTATGATTTGACTGCAACTCAAAATGGTGAAGTAGTTTTTGAAGAAAAAGGACTACACTCTATGGATCTC
>LIAL01000173.1 GCA_001437625.1 Nitrosopumilus sp. BACL13 MAG-121220-bin23 | reverse complement strand
GTAATTTTTGCTGCAGCAACTGCAATGGGATTAGGTACTTTCTTTGGTGGATACAAAGTAATCAAAACATTGGGCGTCAAAATTACTCGACTTCGACCATATCAGGGATTTGCAGCAGAAACAGGTGGAGGTTTAATGCTTGCAGCTTTTGCAGTATTAGGAATACCTGCAAGTACAACTCATGCTATTACAGGTACCATTATGGGTGCGGGCGCTGCTAGACGAAAACAAGCCGTAAGATGGAAAGTTAGCAGGCAAATTGTTTTCTCATGGATTATCACAATTCCTGGTGCAGCTGGTATGGGGATTGGATTTACTTATCTAATTCATCTTTTTGTCTAACTTACATTGATTTTTATTTCAGCAATTTTTTTTCCAGATATTACTAATGGATATTTTACAATTAATCCAATCGAATCTTCTTACTCCGATAGTTCTATTTTTTCTATTTGGAATAATTGCAGCAAGAATAAAATCTGATTTAAAAATTCCTGAAGCAATTTCTGAATTTTTACCAATCTATCTTCTTGCAGCCATTGGACTTCATGGTGGAATCCAAATGAGATCTACTGGATTTGAAAATATGCTTGTTCCTATGTTAGTTGCAATTGGACTTTCATTGCTGTTTACATTAAACCACTATCAAATTTTACGCAAATTAGGAAAATTCAATATCTTTGATTCTTATGCATTAGCATCTACTTATGGTGCAGTTGGTGCTGTAACATTTTCTGTTGGATTATCTTTTCTTAAAAATCAGGGTGTAACATCTGAAGGATATCTTGCAGCTGTTTTAGCCGTTTTAGAACCTGTTGCATTTATCCTAGCAATATTTTTGACAAACATGGCAGTCTCTAAACAGATCAATGCTAAAAAACAATCATTCACTAATGATTCTAAATCTGATATTGATGTTGGACTACAGGAAACAAAAATAAAACTTTCTAAAATATTACGTGAATCCGTTACTGGTAAAGCTATAGTTATTTTACTTGGTAGTATTGTGATTGGATACATAATTGGTAAAGAAGGGTTTAGTCCTATCAAAATTGTTTTTGATGATTTGTTTACAGGGGCAATTGTAATTTTTATGATTGAAATGGGAATTATTGCGGGTCAGAGATTAAATGATCTCAAAAAAGTTGGCATTTTTCTTATTTCATTTTCTAT
>LIAL01000172.1 GCA_001437625.1 Nitrosopumilus sp. BACL13 MAG-121220-bin23 | reverse complement strand
TTCTGAAAAGAAAAATTAAAAAAATTCTAAATTAAAGACGGGTCAGTTATTACACGATGCCAGTAGCAACTTGATACCGTTTTGAGTCTTCGTTGACCCCAACTTCACAGCAGGCGTTTGCCAGGATTGTGCTCAAAATAATTTTTTGTTGCGCGTCACAACGGAATTGAATTTCTAATTGTTTATCAAATGCTCAATTGCGACAATCATATCAGCTATGGTAATTCTATCTTCAGATACCCACACAGCTAAATTTGTAACCCATGGATCTAACTGTTCATCTGGAATTCCAAGAACTGCTGCAAGCTCGGACACGTCTTGGGAAGTTCCAGTCCAACCAGAAATCAATTCAAAAAGTACAGACTCGTCATAGAAACTCAAAACCTTTTGATTTAATTGAGACTTGAACACTAGCGGCTCGTTTCCAGATATTTCTAAAGTTAACGGCAACGCAACTTTGAAAAAGTTTCCTGACCTGTCAGTTGCCTGAACCCACACGTCAGTTGTCTGCATTGGCTGCAAGAACTTCATCTTAAAGGATACTGTGAAAGTTCCAGCCAAATCATCAAGATTACAACAAACTCTGTTGTCTAATTCTCCGGACTCCTCAATTGTGACATCAGCATCACTCCACTCTACGGTGTCATCATAATCATAAACTAGATCCTCGCCTGTTTGACGCCATTCATAATATGTCGTACTTACCTTTCCATACTCATCGTAATTATTGGCATAAAATGTATTCATGTCGTTTGGTTTGGTTAGGAAATTTGTGTATGCTCCACTGTCTGCAATCCTTTCCAATGTTCTGTTGTCAGTTAGTTCCAAAATAATTTGCACTTCATCACCAGGGTCTGCAACAATCGGGGTTACGGTATCGCCAAACATAGGGTATGGGGTGTCTTGATCAAAGTGCCATACGTAATCCCGAGTTTCAGAAATTTGCGGGGAATTGTCATTAACAATATCCACAGAGGTGTTTGAGGTAATGTGCACCTCAACTTTGGTTAGTTTTGGTATCTCACAGTCATAACAATCTGAGCCCTTTTTTTCTTCAATTTCCTCATCTTGTGTTTCTTGTGTTTCTTGTGCGCCTAATGACAAGTAAGTAGAAGGATCTCCTTGATTTTGATATGACGCTGCAGCCCAATCTGCGGTTCTTAATGTATT
>LIAL01000171.1 GCA_001437625.1 Nitrosopumilus sp. BACL13 MAG-121220-bin23 | reverse complement strand
GAGTGGAGGGTTATATTTACTGGAACACAGTATGAATATTTAGATTTTACAGTTCTCAATCAAACGATGCCAGGAGATGCAAGAACATTTGAGCCAATAGTTGACATAGGGAATTGTTAAATTATTTTAATTCGTGATGAAAACAGACTTTTTCACCAGTATGGCATGCAGGACCTGAGGGTTCAACAAGATAAATAATTGCATCAGAATCACAGTCAACTAAAATTTCTTTAATTTTTTGAGTGTTACCAGACTCTTCACCTTTCATCCAAAGCTTATTTCTTGAACGACTCCAAAACCAAGAGTTGCCAGTTTTTTTTGCCAATTCTAAAGATTCCTTGTTTGTATAAGCAAGTGTAAGAACATCTTTTGTGTTTGCATCTTGAACAATTACAGGTACAAGACCATCACCTTTTTTAAAATCAATTTCATCAATAGACTTTTTCATAATCACTACCTACAACCTAGATATTATAATCTTACAGGAATTTTTTTCTCTTTAAGAAAAGATTTGACACCTTTCACACCATGAGTTTCATAGTGAAAAATTGAGGCTGCAAGTGCAGCATCAACATTTGATTTTTCAAAAATTTCTACCATATCTTCAGGTTTTCCACATCCACCAGATGCAATAACAGGAATAGATGCATTATCTACAATGGATTTTGTGAGCAAAATATCATATCCAGTTTTGGTACCATCAGCATCAATACTAGTAAGTAAAATTTCTCCAGCACCTAATTTTTCAGCTTCTTTTGCCCAAGTAATTACATCAATTCCAGTTCCCTCCTTTCCCCCAAAAATAAAAACTTCAAACCAGAATTTTTTATCATCTTCTGAAAAGATATTTACATTTTCTTTAATTTCATAGTTCCTTTTTGCATCAATTGCAACTACAACACATTGTCTTCCAAATAATGTCATCAATTCAGTAATTAATGTTGGATTTTTTATTGCTGCAGTATTAACCCCAACTTTATCAGCACCATTAAGTAAAATATTTCTAGCATCATCAACTGATTTAACTCCGCCACCAACAGTAAATGGAATATTAATTACAGATGCAACCTTACGTACTAATTCTTTAATTGTTTCTCGTTGCTCATCAGAAGCTGTAATGTCAAGAAATACAAGTTCATCAGCACCTTCAGCACTGTATTTAGCAGCAAGCTCCACTGGATCTCCAGCGTCCTTAATTGATTCAAAATTTAATCCCTTAACGACTC
>LIAL01000170.1 GCA_001437625.1 Nitrosopumilus sp. BACL13 MAG-121220-bin23 | reverse complement strand
TCGTGTTTTCCATGGAATGTTAGGATTAAATCTAATTAATTTTGGAAAATCAAGAAATTCAGTTTTTTGTTTTTGGAGTAAATCAACAATTTTGTAGGCTAGAAATGTAGTACACATTCCAGTAGGTGAATCAGTATCATCAAATCCAATATTTAGAACAGATTCCTTAATCATGATTTATCTAATTGGTTCAGACATTTTTAGTTGTTGTAAATTACAGTTGGTTTAAATTAATAACATTCTGTTCTAAGCTAAATTGATAATAATTGATGAAGCAAGAATTTTCAAAGAAATAGATGAAAAAAACCCAGCATCAGTTTCATTAAATGGTCCAGACGGCATGCTACCGCAAGTTCAAGACATGGCAATTAAAATTTCAACAAAATATGACATACCAGCATATGTTTTAGCAGATACCACATGGGGAACTTGTGATTTGAATACAACTGGTTCAAAAATATTAGGAGCAGAAATTCAATTTAATATTGGTCATACAATCAATACGGAATCATTAGAAAAAAATTTAGTTTTAATTGATGCTTTTGATGATGTAGGATTTGAGAGTGTTGCAGAAAAATGCACAGATCTTCTAAAAGGAAAATTAATTTCACTTGTTACAGATAGTCAGCATTTACATCAGATGGATACAGTTGAAAAAATTTTAACAAAAAATGGAATTAAAGTAAAAATCGGAAAAGGAAAAGGACAATTAAACGACGGTCAAGTATTTGGCTGTGAATTTTATCCTGCAACAGAATTAAAAAAAGAGGTTGACGCTTACGTATTTTTAGGACAAAGTAATTTTCATGCAGCAGGAATTGCATTATCAACAAATTTACCAACATTTGTTTTAGATCCTTACTTTAATGAAGTAAGAGAAGTAACAGAATTTGCACGTACTCTAAAAAAGAAAGCAACAATGGCAATATACAAAGCAGCAGAAGCAAATTCATTTGGAGTGATTATCGGCTTAAAGGAAGGCCAATTATCAAAAGTATTTGGTTTAAAATTTAAAAAAGAATTAGAAAAAGAGGGCAAAAAAGTTCAATTATTTGCCTTGACAGACATCACAAATGACAGATTAAACAATCTAAGAGGAATTGATGCATTCATTCAAGTTGCATGTCCAAGAATTTCTACAGATAATCAATTTGATAAACCAGTTTTATCAACACCTCAAGCAAATGCACTTCTCAAAGTTTTACGAAAAGAGAATATTGATGAATATTTAGAAATTCCACATTGGTTGTAA
>LIAL01000169.1 GCA_001437625.1 Nitrosopumilus sp. BACL13 MAG-121220-bin23 | reverse complement strand
TTAAATTAAAAAGTGAACAAGCCCAGGGCAGAATCCCGTTTAGTTTCCTTTAGAGTGATAAAACTCAGGGGGTTAAGGTGGACTTATTCCTAATGATTACACTAAGTGATTATGGTAATTAAGTATAATTTTTTTTATGTAATAATTACAAATAATGATAAAATTCTTACAATCAAAAATAGAATTTTTACAATTTTGTATCTGAATTACGTTGTTTGATCCAAGGTAAAAAAATAATTATAAAATAGAATATTCTTTTTTTGATTCAATTAGATCTAATAACAAATTTTTTGGAAATGGGTTAAACAATGATTGATCAATAATGCTTTTCAAATCATAACGTAATGCCCAAGAATATAATAATGTAGAAATTTCAGACTGAGAAATTAAATCATTATCAAATCCATCAATTAAAGAAAAATAATGAGATTGTTCTGCTGAAGATAATTTAGAGCGGATGGGAGTAAAAATATAATTAAAAGTATCAATAATTGAATTTTTTTTAGGTATTGATGATAAAATTGAATGAACAATATTCTTGTATTTGCTAGCAATTAATTTAAAATCATCATTACTTTTTAAAATTAATCCAAGCTCAATAGTTAGTTCTTCATCATAACATAAAAATAATAACATGTTTTTTGAATGAAAGTAAATTAATTTTTCAATTTGTTGAAATTGTAATGACTCTCTAAGATGTGCTAAAACAAATACTCTTGTGAGAAAATTTTCTCGGATAGAAATATTGTTTAATCTTTTTTCATCTTCCTTTACAAGATTAGGAAATTGCTTCAATATACCTTCAGAAAACATCCCAGATGTCTTACCATAACCAACATCAGTGCCTAATTTATGATATAATCTAACATCCGCAATTCCACATGTTGGGGAATCTCGTTTAAAGATAAAGCCATCAAAAATAGCATTAGATGCAGTAAATTTCTTAGTAAAATCATGCATTTCTTTAGTTAGATTTTTTTTGGATGATGGCTGGTAGAGATTCTTTTCACCTCCAATAGTAACTAATCTTATTGGCTTTCTGGGGGAACCAAGTCCAATTCCAACTTCAGGGCAGACAGTAATAAAATCAACATATTCTTTCATGTTTCTAACAAAATTATTGTTAATTCTACTTCCATCATATCTACACATATCAAATTCTAAACATTTGCTAACACCGATAATAGGTCGTGCAAAATTATTCATAATATAATTTGTTTAATATTAGATATAACTAAAACTAAAAAATATAGATAGTGG
>LIAL01000168.1 GCA_001437625.1 Nitrosopumilus sp. BACL13 MAG-121220-bin23 | reverse complement strand
ATCAGAATATGTTTTGTTGGAGTAAAGATGAATTCCCTAGCGTGTGGTGAATTTTATTTAATTTTAACAATCATATCTTTTTTACCCCATAGCAATACCTATGATTTGAATCAAATCTTATCCTCAAAAATTGTTAGACGCTTGTCTGTATAGGGAGTTTTGGCCATTGTAATTCATTTACAGTTTTATGAAAATTTATCTGTAAAGATTACTTTGTTCAATGGTAACTGTCCTCCGCGAGGCATTGCAGATTGTGTTTGCTTTCCTATTACAATCATCATTGATATCACGTGGTTCTCTGGAAGTTTGATAATTTCTGCAACTTTGTCCTGATCAAATCCTATCATTGGGTTTGAATCATACCCCATTGATTTTGCTGCAAGCATGATTGTTTGAGATGCAATCCCACAAGATCTCATTGCCTCATCTCTTTGTAATTCATCTTTACCTTCGTAAAATGGACCCATTGCTGGTACTAGAAAGTCCTGAGCTTCTTTTGGTGCATTTACCCAATATTGTCCCGGATTATCTTTCCATGCTTTCAAATCAGCACAAACCACAATAAGTAATGATGAATCAGTCACATGATCTTGGTTCCATGCTGCTGCACGAATTTGTTTTTTAACTTCAGAATCCTTTACTAGAACAAATCTCCAATTTTGCATGTTAAATGAAGTAGGTGATAGAATTGCTGATGACATTAGTTGATTTATTTCATCATCTGTTAGTTTATGATTTGTATCATAATGCTTTACTGAACGACGCTCTTTGATTGCATCAAACGTATCCATTATTTTGATGAGGCTTTATCTGTATTTATTGTTTGTAACAAATTCCTCTTTTTTTATTTTGTTGTTATTTTTGTTGAAGTGCAATAAAAAAAGTATTCAAAATAGAGAAAATTCTAAAAGAGTTGCATTAACCCAAAGACACCGAAAACTACGACAGGTATCATCAACTTGAATATCTTATCTTTTCTACCTGATATCTCCGCAGTGTAATCGTCTTTTAGTTTGTCGATGTTGTGTCTGTGGAAAATAACGACGGCCAAACTGTAAATGTATAATGAATATGAGGCTATCATAATTTTATCTGCCATTGTAGAATAGCCAATTGGAGGTAATTCTGCCAAAAAGAATCCTACATGATAAAAGACAGTTGCTGCAAGCACGGCAGCTAAAATCTGCAACCTATCACCATCTCGTCTTGGAGTCATCCAAAAAGTTGCAACACCAAATACTGTGATAATAATTATTGGAATAATTTTCTTTACGAATGTG
>LIAL01000167.1 GCA_001437625.1 Nitrosopumilus sp. BACL13 MAG-121220-bin23 | reverse complement strand
GCATGTGGTGCTAATTGTTCTAACCATTTTTCATAATCATGATGTAAACCACTTTCATTATCATTTATGAAAACACTTGCAGTGATATGCATTGCATTAACAAGACAAAGACCTTCTTGAATTTTACTTTTTGAAACTAGTTTTGATACATCAGAAGTAATATTGACAAACCCTCTTCGTGTTTTAATTTGAAAAGTGAGATATTCAGTTAAGAATTTCATACAATAACAATACAGATCAAACATTAAAATGATAAGGCAGGCTCAGAACTCAAGATCCTCATCATTAATCAGAAGGATAGGGATCATCACAGCCTGTAAGCCAATTTTTAGAGAGATTCCTATTGAGTCTTTCAAAAAGATTGATAAATGGTCAATAGTTAGTTAAGCAAAATGGTTACAATCACTACTCCAGCAACATTAGAAAGTTTTAGAAGATTTGTAATCGCTAGTACGTGTAAATCATATGCTCCAAAAAATTATCTAGGAGATGCAGAAGTATTTGCAGAAAGAGAAGATAATTTGGGTGCAATATACGTTGAAGCTGCAGATAAAGTGACTTTGAAAAAAATTAGAGACATTACATTTATGAATGCAAGAGATGTTCTTGGAATAATTTATAATTCAAAAACTGGAAACACATCTCTAAAATGGCGTCAAATAAGAAGAATGGAAGGTAAAGTAACAGGTGAAGCTTCTCCAAATTCTTTAACAAACTTGGCAGAAGCTGGAGTTATTACTTTAGATTGGGTTGAAAATTATCTAAAGAAAAAAGCAGAGGAATCAAAAACAACTGAAACAACAAAGTAAACACTTTACTTTTTGCAACTTATAACAATATCATGATTACAAAGACAATAGATGAAAATTTAATTTCAGTTATTCCAGAAGATTCAGAAGATCTATTAAATTTACGACGCATAATTAAAGAAAATGACAAAGTTATCGGAGATACAACGAGGGTTCTAAAAAAAGATCAAGATTATGCAAGACCAGATAAAGGAGAAAGAATTAAAATTAGAATTGCATTAACTGTAGAAAAAATTTCACTAGATGAAGTTTTAGATAAATTAAGAATTGGAGGAATAATTTCAGAATCAAGTAATGAATCAGTACCACATGGTTCACATCATTCATTTATTTTACAACTTAATGATGGAATAACAATTTCAAAGAAAAAATGGTCTCCAAGTGAAAAAAAACTTTTAAAATCAAGTAACAATCAAGTAAGTTTTATTTTAATTGCAATTGATACGGCAGATTGTGGAATTGCAAGATTGAGAGGAACACACTTAGAATTTATGCCAAATATCTA
>LIAL01000166.1 GCA_001437625.1 Nitrosopumilus sp. BACL13 MAG-121220-bin23 | reverse complement strand
TTTTTTAAAAAAGTAACAAACTTCCAATTACTCCCGTAATTTCATCATTATCGTTAATAGATAATATTGAATCTAAATTTTTAGGATTTGAAATTTCAATAATTAGATTCAACCTTGGAATGTATCTATGTATTCTAGTTATTATGATGTGATCGTTAGATTTAAAAATAAAAAATATTTTTTTGAAGCATTGAAAAAAATTGAAGCTATCATTAATCGAAAAAATTATCCTGCACTTCGTGAAAAATTAGATGCTTTAGGTATAGATATTATTGATAAAAGAAATTTAGAAGATAGTAAATTTGTAAGTGCGTCTAAAGGTTCTAGAGTTGGCGGTACTTCAATTCGATCTACTATGCTTGCAAAAATTGAATTGGCAATGTCTGATAAACTTGCACGAGAAGTGGTGAATATAATTTCTAATAATTCGGGACTTTCAAAATCTATGAAAAGCAAAATTTTTGTTTTTGATATGGATGAGATTATTGATTCATCTACTCTTGAAGGTCAAGTGGATGTAGAATCTGAAGATGAGATTCCTGTAACTCCAAAATTTATTACTAAACGTAATAGATTGGTTCCATTACAAAAAAGAACATTATACAATTTAGAACAATATTATGATAAACATCATGAAGTTTTAGAATCTGATTACCGAATTCGTTCATTTAGTGATTTTGTTAATTACTGCATAATGAAATATTTGCCAACTCTTGATAAACAATTAAAGAACCAAACAATTGTTTATGAAGATATTTTCTAATTAGTATTATTTCATAATTATTATCTTGAAAATTTTTATTTGTTTACTGAATCTAATGTAACTTCTATGGCAACTCTTTTTTCATCAGCTCGTTTTTCTCCGGGATATTTTAACTGAGAAATTTTTTGATTTAGTTTTTCATCTGTAACTAGTGATGCCTTTCCTGTAAATTCTGTGTTATTATATTGAATTTTTACCTCAGAATTTATCATTGCATTTTGAAACCAATCTCCATCTGGACGATGTCTTGAAAAATAAATTTTTCCATTATATTTTACTGCCCTTAACCATACTGAATGTGATTTTCCTGTTTTTCTTCCTTTTGTAACTAAAATTGGTCTGAATCGCTCTTCTACTATTTCCATATCTCTAATACTCTGTTAAGTAATTTAACCTCATTGATAGAAATTTCTGATATTTGAAAGGATTGGTATATGTAAAAAATTATTGTAGGGATAAATACAAAAAATTTAAAAATATTGGATGATTACCTAATTACCTTTTTCAGTACATTCTACTTTTTTGCACACTTTACACAAATAGGACTTCCATACTCAAGTGTTATT
>LIAL01000165.1 GCA_001437625.1 Nitrosopumilus sp. BACL13 MAG-121220-bin23 | reverse complement strand
GGACAACAATGGTTCTGGTCATTTGAACATGAAGATGGTACAAAAGAAATTGGTGAGTTACATGTTGAAGTAGGTAAAGCTTACAAATTTGAAGTAATTTCAAAAGATGTTAATCATTCTTTTAACATTCACGATTATGTTGTTTTAATGGATGCAATTCCTGGTAGAGTTAACACTGTATGGTTTGCACCAGATAAAGTTGGCGAACATGATATTCAATGTAGGGAGTATTGTGGATTGATTCACTATAACATGAGAGGAACACTCTATGTTACGGAGCCATTATCTTGATAACGCTTTTATCACAAATTATTGTCGAGGAGATTAACTAATGACTTTAGAATTACAAAAGCCACGTCCAATTTGGCAAATTATGTTTTCAACACACCATACTGATGTTGGATTACTTTACCTAATCACTTCACTTACTTTCTTATTCTTAGGTGGTTCACTTGCACTTGGAATTAGAGCTGAATTATTTTATCCAGGATCTCAAATCATTGCAGATTCTATGACGTTTAATAGAATCTTTACTGTTCACGGAACAACACTGATCTTCTTATTCATTATTCCATTTGCATCAGCTGTTGGTAACTATTACGTTCCAATTATGGTAAGATACAAGGATATGGCATATCCAAAACTTAATGCAATTGCCTTTTGGATGATTCCTCCTGCTGGCGTTCTAATTTGGTTAGGATTTGCAGATTTTACATGGTATGCAACTCCGCCATATTCTATCATTAGTGCTCCAGGACCTGCAGCAGATATGTGGATATTTGGATTAAAGATTTTGGGTATCTCTTCTGTATTGGGCGCTCTAAATTTTGTCGTTACAATTCTAAAATGTAAACATCCTGACATGTCCATTGGACAAATTCCATTAATGGCTTGGGCTTTCTTATCTTCCTCATTAATCATTATAGTTGCAATTCCAACATTTGCTGCAGCCCTGCTAATGCTGTTAACTGATAGACTTGGTGTAAGTGGATTTTTCAATCCAGCAATGGGTGGTGATCCAATTGCATATGCACACTTGTTTTGGTTTACATTCCATCCTGAAGTGTATGTGTTGGTAATTCCAGCAATTGGAATGATGTATGAAATTATTCCAAGATTTTCAAGAAAACCAATTTACAGTTATAATTCTGGAGTCTTTGCATTTGTTATGTTATCTATTGTCGGTTTCTCATCATGGGCACATCACATGTACGCAACCGGAATGTCTTTTACTGAAAAAACAGTCTTTATGGTTGGAACTTTAGCAGCTGTCCCAGCATCTGCTATGCACGTTTTCAACTTTGTTGCAACAATGTGGAATGGTAGAATTAGA
>LIAL01000164.1 GCA_001437625.1 Nitrosopumilus sp. BACL13 MAG-121220-bin23 | reverse complement strand
TTTAATAATGTAGATTTTCCTGAACCTGATGCACCAACAATTAAAACAACTTCACCTTGCTCAATTGAAAAAGATACGTCATCAAGAGCTTTCACTTTGCTATCCCCATCACCATAAATTTTGGTTAAATGATTAACCTCTAGTACTCTAGCCAGATCTCATCGCCTCCACAGGTAGTAATTTTGTAGCTCTATAGGATGGATACAATGATGCAATAATAGCCAAAATAAACGAGGCCAAAGCAGTTTGAACAATTTTTTCTACGTTGTAAGTTACTTCAAGTGGCAAACTATTATTGAATGACATCTTTGTTTCTTTTGCATAAATTGTATACCCTAATCCAGTTGCAGTTCCAACTCCAGCACCAATTGCGCCAATTAACATACCTTGAAAAATAAAGATTATCAAAATATCCTTTCTTTTAGCACCAATTGCTCTCATTACACCAATTTCTCTAGTTTTTCCATTTACTAACATCATTTGAATCGTAACAACTGCAAATGCAGAAGACATCATTCCAAAATATCCAATCATGTTAATCATTGCTATACCAGATCTAAAACCAGCAAGCTGTTGTTCAGCTGATTCCTCTATTGTTTCTGCTAAGAAATCACCATTTGGAAATGATAATAAGAAAAATTCTTTTACTTCAAATGCTTTACTTGGATCGTTTAATTTTACCATAATTGATCCTGTTTGACCTGTTCTATCAGTCATATCTCGTAATGTATCAATATGGATAACGGTACTATAATCAAATCCTTGACCACCAGGGGATTTTGCAATTCCAGAAACAGTGAATCTTTTAGTTTGTTCTTCTCCCCATCTATCAATTATCATGACTTTGACATTATCACCAACTATAGCTCCTCCAAGATCATTTGCTACAGTATTTCCCAATACAATAGAATTTCTTGTGAAAACATAAGTTCCGTCTTTAACAGTTTCATGAACAGTAGATGCTCTAATGTCCCTAAATGGATCAACACCAACTACAGGTATTCTAGTTTTCTCAATTAAAATACCATTTTTCATAATTTCCATTTCTGCCGTCGATGAAAGCCGCGGTGCAGCTGCTTCAACATATGAAATTCTTTCAAACCAATTAATTATTGATGAATCAGATTTATCGATGTAATCATCCTCATTAGTTACAAGAACATCGCCGTTTCGATAATCAGTAATGTCTCTAACTATTGCATCATAAAGACCCTGAAATATTACAAAATTTACATGAATTACTAAAATTCCAATTGTTACAGCCAAAATTGCACCATACAAACTACCTCTTTTATTGAATAGCATCCTTTTTGCTAATTTCATACGGTAATCCAT
>LIAL01000163.1 GCA_001437625.1 Nitrosopumilus sp. BACL13 MAG-121220-bin23 | reverse complement strand
TTATATTTTGAAATAGTTTTAGTAGTTTTATGTACGATAGATTTTGAAAAACATTGAGAACATAATTTTTCACCTGAATATTTTCGTGTATATGCTGCCTGATTTTCACATCTATCGCATGTCATAATTTTAATAATTATTTTTCATTAATTATTCTTTAGTTAGTTTTAGATTGTAAACCAACCTGATTTCATATATGATAATGCAATATTGAGACCAAATAGTGCAAATGTGAATGCGTAAATTGTCCACATTGTAGTTTTAACTACTTTGTCTGAAAATCTTTTATCAATAATAATATGAATAAATTTTCCACCATCCAATATTGGTAATGGGAGCATGTTGATTATACCTATGAAAAATGAAATCATCCATAACCATATCAAGAACATCGAAATACTTCCATCTACATTTGACCAGTCAATAAAATCCATTACCGGCGTATATCCAATTGAATTATCTCTCATAATTCCAATTAATCCCCTTTCAGGATCATCTGGTGCTGGCATAACTTCTAATCCAAAGTTTAATGGTTGACCATCTCTAAGTACTGAAACCGTAACTGTTTCACCTGGAGTTAAACTTGGAAAAGCTCCTGAATTACCAATGGGTATGCCATTAATTGAAGTGATTATATCATTTGCAAGTAATCCTGCTTGTTCAGCTCCTGAATTTTCTATTATTGAAAGTACCTTAACTCCTTGTGATGATTCATAAAATGTGTTTATGATTGGTTCACCAAATAATGGAATACCTTCCATCATCATTCCAAAAACTGGATTTGTTAACATGATGGCCCCTAATACAACTGCAAACAACACATTTGATGTTGCACCTGCTCCGATCACTCTTAATTTAGAAATCTTTTTTGCTTTTTCAAATTCTTCTTCATCTGGTTCTACAAATCCTGCAAACATTGCAATAAAAATTGCAAATCCACCTGTTTTAATTTTAATTTTTTCAAGTGCAGCAACAATTCCATGTCCTCCTTCATGCATTACAAGTACAATTGGAATTGAAAGTAAAAAGAACGTAATAGCTGGTGCTGAAGTTAAAGTAATTCCTGGAATTAGTACCGTTAATTCACTAAATGCTGTTGGTGCAACAAAAAAGTTTGAAATATTATTTAACAAAAAGTAAAATGCAAAAGCCATCATCATCACACCTGCAATTACACTGACATTTGCAAATACTTTGACACTTCGTCTTGTTCTTCCAAGAATTCGAATTAAAACCTCATTGACACTTTTATTTTTATAAACAAGGCTGTATGCTTTAATTTCAACACCATATTTTTCTAATTTTAGAGCTTTTGCAGTTACAAAAATAACTACCCATGCCATTAAGACATAGATTATCG
>LIAL01000162.1 GCA_001437625.1 Nitrosopumilus sp. BACL13 MAG-121220-bin23 | reverse complement strand
GCTTTAGTTACAGGTTTTGCTTTAGTTACAGGTTTTGCTTTAGTTACAGCATCTACACTAGTTGTTGTTTTTACGTTATCAGTTGTTTCTAAGATAGTTACTTTTTTTGCTTGTCTACCAAAAAATGCTTTTCTTGCAAAACAGAGGTAAGTAGTATGCCCAATACCTTGGAAAGAATGTCGAGTTTTTCCTTCTCTAGCCGCAATTGTTCTTATAATATGCTCAGTTGATTCAATGTCAGTAAATTCATTTTCGATTAATGCAATAGTTAATTTTTCTAATTGATTCATAGTTGGACAGATTGCAAATATGCAACCACTTCCTTTTAGCATCTGTCTTACTTTAGGAAGAACAGTCCAAGGATCACCTAAATCAATTAATGCAACATCCATTTCAGTAACTGGAATTTCCTTAGAAGTCTTTAGATCTAAATTAGTTTGAGTGACATATTTAGAAACACCAGCTCTGCGAATATTTTTTTCTGCAATTTTCATAAACTTCTCATCGACGTCAAATGTGTAAACATGACCTCTAGGTTTTACAATACTTGCAACAAATGAAGTCATAGAACCACTTCCAGTTCCTATCTCAAGAATTTTTTGTCCATCTTGAATTCCTGCACGTGCAGCAATGTATCCAAGATCTTTTGGATAAACAATTTGAGTACCGTGTTGTATTTTCATTATGTAATCATACATTGTTGGCTCAAGCAAGTACACGTACTTGTCTTTGTTTGTCATCAATCTAGAACCATATTCTTTCCCAATGGCATCAGCGTGTTTAAGCACACCAATGTGAGTATGAAGTTGTTCTTTTTTTGAAATATTCATCAACCATTTTTTGGAATCATTGTAAAAGAATAAGACAGGAGATTTGTCTTTGATTATGGACATGTTATTTTTCTAAAAATTTAAGATAAGAATCTTTGTCCACTAACTAGATCAACATTCTATTTAATTATCCAATTAATTATCTGTTCACTTATTGATTGGGCTGTAGGCATTATGATATCATTGATATTTTGAGCCACTTGTGGAAAGGCTATAGAAAACAGAATTCCAATAATTATTCCCACAATAAGAAATAGTTTACTCATAATCTTTGTGTACTAGCATGATCACAAGTAAGAATCTTTGGTCAGATACGCACCTAAAGATTTAGAATGTCAATGAAAGTCAGAATATCATTGAACGAAATACCATCAAGAGATAAGATATCCATAGGAGTCATAGTTCAGATAGTTCAGAAGCAAGATCAGCGTACAGGGAATTTAACGGAGGGTAAAGTAAAGAGAATCCTGACTTCAAGCCAATTTCACCCACATGGAATTAAAGTTGAATTAGAAAATGGAAAAATCGGTAG
>LIAL01000161.1 GCA_001437625.1 Nitrosopumilus sp. BACL13 MAG-121220-bin23 | reverse complement strand
TAAAAATAATAACTATCGCCTAATCTCGACTAGCTACTCAAAGGAAGAAGTAGAAGAGGTTTGTGACGAAAGTCCACTTGAAGATGGTACAGATGGGAATTTTTCTCCTATCTGTTGCTCGGCTACTGCAGATGCTTCTTGAAGAATTCTATCGGTTTCTTCATTTGAAGTAGAAGACTCCATATTGAATGAGTCTCCTGCAAGTGAATCCATCATAAGTCCATTAAGTGTCTGGGTCATACTATTCAATTCTGAATCAGCTTCTGGCATGAATTTTCCGAGTGATGATTTCAATCCCTTCATTGTATTCATCGCAGGTCCAATTGCTACCATAGCATCACCAAGATCATGAATTGTTGTCAGTCTTAGTTGAACTTGTTCTAATGACATTCTTGCATTACCAAGCATCTTTGTAACTTTACGAATTTCAGCTAATTCGTTGGACAAAACTTTACTTGTACTAGTATCATGTTGCTGCATTGCAGTCACGACTCTTCGAAAGAGTTGCGCATCTCTTTCTTGCAATTTACTTAACATCGAGTCCATTTTTGATATTTGGACTTGTAGTTGGTTTACTGCAGTTTGAATTCGTGGTTTCAATGCACCTTGAGGTTTTAATACATCTTGTAGTTTGCCAGTTACACTTTGGGTCTCTTGACGAGCCCATGTACTGTCGAATTTTGACATGATACTGAATCCAGAAATTAAGTCTTAATCAACAGTGTAAATTTAGATCAACTTTTGAGTAAATTTAACTAACAAACTATTATGATTGAGGGGTAAATTGAAGATAGTAGCAAAGATTGTTGTTTTTGATCCAGGGTTAGGTTCACTTTCAATAATTAAAGAAATTCAAAAAATTAGTAAAAATGATATTAGTTATTTTACTGATCAAAAAAATTATCCATATGGAGTAAAATCACAGGCTCAATTAAGCATAATAATTAAAAAACAATTAATCTATTAGAAGAAAAATTTTTACCTAACATTATTGTTGTTGCATCCAATATACCAAGTCTAATGCTAGATTTATCAACAAAGAAACTTGTTGATGTAAAACCTCCTTCGAAATTAGCAATATAAAAAAAATCAAAAAGAATTGAAATTTTGGCAACAAAATCTGCAATAGAGAGTAAATGATTAGTAAATTATATCCAAAAAAATGTTGCAAAATCATATAAAATTTTTAAAATAAATGGGTCTAATCTTGTAAATTTAGTAGAATCTGGAAAATGTCTTAGTAATAAAAAATATTGCAAAAAAATTATTAAAAAAAGTTTAGAGTAAATTATAATTTTAGAAAAAATTGATACAGTCACATTATCTAGTACTTATTTATTATTTTTAAAATTACTATTGAAAAAAGAATTTCCAGAAATAGAATTTATTGATTCAGGAAAAATTGTTGC
>LIAL01000160.1 GCA_001437625.1 Nitrosopumilus sp. BACL13 MAG-121220-bin23 | reverse complement strand
CTCCAAATGACTACATGCAGCCGTCTAACAAAGACGATTAAATTAATTCTTGATGTTGAATGACTGATGACAAAGATTATGAAGAGAGACCTGAGTGGGAATGGCTGAAGAAATAGTACAACAGCCAAACTACGAACAACTTTGTTCAGACATATTGAATTCTGATAAGAATATTCGCTTTGCTGGATTTGTAAATGATAAATCCAAAATATTACACAGTGTAGAACGAAAGGATCTTGACTCTCTTTTAACTGAAAACGAAATTGGTATGTCCATTCATTATACGTTAGAGCGATGGCGAAAGGCACAAAATTTTACATTTCGTTTAGGTAAGGAGAGGTTAACCCTTACTGAATATGATCATGTTACATTATTTACAATTCCATTTAAAGGAAAATTATTGCTAGTAAGTACTGAACCAAGAATACACTATGATCCAATCATACAAAAAGTTAATTCTGTTTTAACTGATTGGGCAAAATAATGCCATGGAAAATGGTACAATTACTTACACTCAATTATTGAGAGAGGATTTAGGAATTTTTCGTGTTACTCCTGATGACGGAGTTCCAGATTTTAAAGCAGGTCAATTTTTGACTCTTGGATTGCCTCTTGATGGTCAAATTGTCAATCGTGCATATTCTATTTCATCATCCCCAGAAAATAAAAATTTTTTTGAATTTGTAATTAGATGGGTTAGAAAACCACTTCCAGGAAGATTGACTAGTTTATTGTTTAATGCAAAAGAAGGTGACAAAATTAGTTGGGCAAAACCTGCAGGTAGTCTTACAATCAATGACACACTACCAAACGGCGAAAAAGATACAAGAAGAATCGTATGCATTGGCGGCGGAACAGGGTTGGCGCCATTTGTCAGTTTTGCACAGCATCTTCACGACACCAATGACAAGCGAGAGATTGTTGTTTTACACGGTGCCAGTTATGTCGATGAATTAAGTTACAAAGATTTGCTAACAGGTCTTGAAAATGAGAGTATCGACAAAGGTGCTGATAAATGGAATTTCAAATATCGTGCAGCAATCAGCAGGCCACAAGAATGGACTAATCGTGCATGGCATGGACATAAGGGCAGAATTGAACAATTTTTAAGATATAATGATGGTGGCAAATCTTCACTTGAGGAACTTGTTGGTGAAAAAATTACTAAAGATAATACTATGTTCTATGTTTGTGGTTGGCAAGGAACAATTGATGGGGTTATGGATTATTTGAATGCAAAAAATTTTGTAACTGAAAAAAATAAGCGTGAAGATGGAAGTTACGAGGTTAAATTCGAATCTTACGGATAATCAAAAATAATATTATTTTCATAATAATCTAATATCTGGATGACATGAATTTGACAACTAATTATTTTACTAACTAATCATCTTTGTCTGATGAATTTATGCACGACAAAATAGATAAATCA
>LIAL01000159.1 GCA_001437625.1 Nitrosopumilus sp. BACL13 MAG-121220-bin23 | reverse complement strand
TTTATTATTTTCAATAAATAAAAAATCGTTGAAATTCCAGTCTAAAGGATATTACACAGAAAAGCCAATCTGTGGATTATTGTATAATGTTGCATGTATGTCCGGTAAAATTAACGGTAAAATACAAACAACCACTATTGTAATAATGAAAACAGGTTTCAATAATATCATCAACTGTGTTGGTTATTTATGAAATTATATTCTCTTTTTAATTCCAATTATTGTAATTACTGGAACCACTAGATACATTCCAATGTTTAATGCAATTACAGATAGTCCAAGTGATATGACTTCAGATTCTGCATTCTCCATTCTCCATTAAGACTAGTGATGAAATCATCGGAGTGATTCTCAACGTTGAGAATAATGAATAATCATGAATAATGAATAATCATGAATAAAAATAATCATGAATGAAAATAAAATTTGGAGAGTTGAAATTTTAGAAGTTGTTGAACCAGAATTGGATGAAAACAAAGAAGAATTGGATGAAAACAAAGAAGAATCTGGATAAAAATAAATACTATTTTATCTATGGTAGTCAGCATGTACAAATTTAATATTCCCTGTATGCTCAAAGTAATAATTATTCCTGGAATAATGGTTGTATCTTTTTCACATTTTTTGGTAGAGTTGTTTGGTAGAATTCTTCCTCATGCATTTTATTCATTTTTTAAAGAAATAGGCACAATTTTTGTAATAGTAGTTGCATTATTGTTTGTAGTTACATGGTTACTTCGAGCACGACCACGTAATTTTCCAAAAAATTATCATTTAATTTGTTTTGATGTGTTTGGGGAAAAATCCATTATTGACGGATTACGTACTGAATTTAAAACAAATGATGTTGCATGGAGTTTCATGAGGGAATACAAAAATAGGTTTCCTTTGTATCATTTTGCACTGGTAGTAGATGATTCCAACTCTGAGAAAGAAATGATTATTCGATACATTTAGGTGATGATATTAACCCCTATCTTAAAAAATTTAACATTAAATAAAAAATAGAGATTTTTAATCCCTATTTTTATGGAAAATTACAAACCTATTTTCACATGGCTGCTAAAACAAAGTTTGTAAATAATCTTATTGAATCAAATATTAAATATTACAATATGATTGTCAATCATGATAATTACTGAATTAGACCCTAAAATCATCCATGCTAATCATTCCTACAATCTTTTCATTTGATGTCACAGGTAATTTATTAATTTTATTTTTTTTCATTAAATTAAGGGCAATTATTATTTCACAATCTTGATCAATTGAAATTAAAGGACAACTCATTAATCTGCTAATGGGGGTATCAATTGGATATGCATGAGAGCCTATTTTTATTGTATAGTCTCTATCTGTAACTATTCCAATTAATTTATTGTTTTCAACTACTACCACTGCTTTTACGTTACACGTTTCCATTATTTTAGCTG
>LIAL01000158.1 GCA_001437625.1 Nitrosopumilus sp. BACL13 MAG-121220-bin23 | reverse complement strand
GTTGCAGCATACAAATCAATTGAACTTGCAAGATTACTAATGAGACATGGAGCAAAAGTTACGTGTGTAATGAGTAGCGCTTCAACAAAAATGATTCAGCCTGATTATATGAAATGGGCAACAGGAAATGATGTTATTACAAAATTAACTGGTAAATTAGAGCATATCAATATCGCAGATTATAAGAGATCAGATCTAATTATTGTGTATCCAGCTACTGCAAACACATTAGGAAAACTTGCAAATGGAATAGATGATACTCCAATTTCAACAGTACTTACTGTAGGATTTGGTTCAAAAACACCAATACTAATGGCTTTAGCAATGCATGCATCGATGTATGAAAATGTAGCAGTTAAAAAAAATATTAAATTTCTAAAAAATAAGATAGATTTTGTATCACCAAACATGATAGAAGGTAAAGCAAAAGCATCAGAACCAGAAGAAGTTCTTGATTTTGTTTTAAATAAATTCGGATTATCATCCAAATTACAGGGTAAAAAAATTCTAATGACTGCTGGACCAACAGTTGAACAAATAGATCCTGTTAGAGCAATTACAAATCAAAGTACGGGTAAAACAGGAGTAAGTTTAGCAAAAGAATTAGTTTCTGCAGGAGCAAAAGTTACTTTTGTTTATGGACCAGGTAATGAAAAAGCACCAAGTGGTGCAAAAGTTATCAACGTTCTATCAAGTAAGGAAATGTATGATTCAGTAAAAAAAGAATTAAAAAATAAATTTGATATTGTAATCATGGCTGCAGCAATATCAGACTATGTTCCTAAAAATCCAAGTAAGAAAAAAATAAAAAGTTCAAATGCAGATATTTCAATTAGCCTCAAAAAAGCTCCTAAAATCATAGATCAAATTAAAAAAATACAAAAAAATGTTCTACTAGTTGGATTTAAAGCAGAAACAAATGTTACAAATTCTCAATTAATTAAATCAGCTAAAAAGAAATTAAAAGAATCATCATCAGATATCATCATAGCAAATGATATTGGAACATCCAGATATAAGAAAAATTCTCAAAATAATCAAATCATAATTGTAGATTCAAAAAAGAATATTGTTTCAGGTTGGATAAAAAAAGAAAAAATTGCAAAAATTATAAGAAAACAAATTGAATTAAAATTAAAATGAAAATCATCAATTCAGAGTATAAGCAAAGAAATATGAAAATATGGAATGAAATTGCTCCTAGATATCATAAAAGATGGGCCAGTGTAAATAAAGGACCATTTCAAAGTACAAAAAAATTAATTGAGTTAGTAAAAATTAACAAAAATGATGTGGTGCTTGATGTTGCGTGTGGAACAGGAGTGGTTACAAAACAAATCCAAAAAAAAGTGGGAAATGCAGGACATGCAATAGGAGTGGATACATCAACTACCGCAATTAAGATTGCAAAAAAATGGAATGAAAAAAATAAAAATTTGGA
>LIAL01000157.1 GCA_001437625.1 Nitrosopumilus sp. BACL13 MAG-121220-bin23 | reverse complement strand
AGATGGCAAGAACACCTAAAATAATTACTCCAAAAATAATTCCTGTTTTTTTCTTTTTACTTGATTTTTTTGATAATACTGGTTTTGGAGTTGATTTGAGGTATGTCGAACCATTTTTTTTATGAATTTCCCCTTCATACCGATTTAGTAATTGTTGTAAATAATTATTATCTGAATTATATAATATCTGGCCGTTTCCTAGTCTTCGCTTGATGTCCTCTAACCTACCTTTGTCCCCATATTCTAATCGTAATAATTCATTTACGTTATCTAATGATGAGTTTGTCATATCGCATAAAGAAAATCTGTACTGATTAACTTTTGTTTTCTAATTATTTTTTAAAAATACAATGATAAATAAAATTACCACAATATTATTTGATCTTTTTATTAGATATATGATGGATTGTCTATACTTACAAATTAAAATTACAATAGAAAAAACAACAACCAATTAAAAATCTAGTACTGTTATAAAATCAATAGTGATTATTACACTTCTAAAGTGAATTTATCTGATTCAATAAATAGACACTAAGTAATTTAATACGCTAATCAGGAATTATGTATTTTTAATTAGATAAAATACTATGTGAAAGCAAACATTTCATTACTTTCATTCTTTTCTAGAAATTTTTCCTTTTCTTTCTTTTGATTTATTTTACAATAAAAACAGGCTTTAATGTTATTATCGTGCATACAATAATCCATGTTTTAAAAAGCCAGTTGTTTTATTTTAACAATTTTTTGTAATTCTTTACACATGTTTATTTTTTTTAATTTTTATTGATATTTTCTTTAATTTATGACTAAAATGAGATGTTTCAGTTAAACAAAACTTAATCTGTATACCTTGTTTTTGCAGAATATGAAAAAGGGATCTGTAAATCTGTTAATTATTTTTGGTTTACTGTTTCTAATAATTGGAATTACTGTTCCATACTTGAATTGGATGGGTGGTGCAACTTGGTATGATTCTGTTTTATTATTAGTAATCTTTACAATTATTGGAACTCTTTTATTCCTAGTAGGAAGATCCAATCAAAAAGAATCAAACAAGATTTCATAATAACCGCCATTTTTAATGGGTTTTTTGAGTAGGAATGTTCCTAATGATTTTTGGTTTGTAGCCATTGCAGGAGGGCTCTCATATTTTATCAGGTGCAAATGATTTGGGATTGATAATTATCGCCAAGATTGTGTAGAGCACGTGCCCTACTGGTAAAATATGGGAAGTTATTTTTTTCTAATTTCTATTTGATATGCATTTAAAGAAATCATCCGTTACTTTCTTTGAATCTACCTCAGCACATTCAATGACATTTACTATTCATTCTCACCAGTTATCGCTGATATGGAACGTCAAAGTCCAATCTTTAAAGAAATTGTAAAAGTTGGATTGACTCCAATGTTATCTAGTTTAGCAATTATGGAGAATGCAAACTCTGAATC
>LIAL01000156.1 GCA_001437625.1 Nitrosopumilus sp. BACL13 MAG-121220-bin23 | reverse complement strand
AAAATTAGTTGGAATGATTAAATCTGGAAAAATTATTGATTCAAAAACAATTTGTGCAGTAATGATTTATGCTGCAAAAAAGAAATTAATTTAGTTATTCATTATAGATAGGTTGAACAAGATCTGCAAGATCTCCCCATGATTGTGTAATTCTTTCAAACATATAGATTAAATCAAGAAAATCAATTGGAATTTGCTTTTTATTTCCTAAAGTAGTTCTAAGTAAAGATAATTTTTCTTCATATTCTTTATGTAATGAAATAGATTCTATAGCTAAGAGCCTATCAGGTTTTGTAAATGCATCAATAGATTTTTCAGCTAATAAATTAAAATCTCTGACAACATCATAGATTCTTATTGCATATTCTTTTGATAAAGATGAATTAAAAATTAAAGTTGAAAGTTCAACAATAGAATCACCTGCATTTTCAAGAATATTTGCTGCAACCCTATAATCAAGAATATCAATATTTTCTAAATTAAATGCATTAGCTAATCGTTTATCAACTAGAGTACTACGAATTAAACGAACAAGTAAGAAATATTGTCTATTTACTTCCACATCACGTTTTGATAATGATTCCAAATTAGATTTATCATCAGAAATTAATGCATTTGTAACATCATCATACATGCCAAGTGCAATGGAACTCATTCTTTTAAGAATTTTTTCAGGATTTAATGTAGTAGAATCTAAAAGAAATTGCATGTTGATATGTGATGCATCTTCTTCAATTATTTCCATTCCAACTAATCTTCTCATAGAATTACGAATTTGTTCTCTATCTTCGCCAGATATTGTGGATTTTGAATTAATTTCTATAATATCATAACCTAATAGATAAGCACCAGTAATATCAGCAACAATATTTTCTTCTTTATGTAAAGGATAGGAAATTACAAGTTCCTTTGTTGGTCGTATTTCTTTATTTATGGATATTGAGATACTATCATTACCAGTTTCAATTTCTACTTCCATTCCTTTATCCAAATTATTTGCATCAATCCATTCTTTTGGTAATGAAACTAAGATACTACTTCCAATTCTTTGCAGGCGTCGAATAAATTTAGTCAATTTATACTAGTTTAAGTAATTTAAGCCATATTCTTATATTTTGTGTAAAGTTTAAACTCAAATTAATGGAAGCTGTAGCATTTTGCCCCGCACATATTACAGGTTTTTTCAAGGCTCATATTGAAAAAAATGAAACTGCCTTAGAAAATTTAGGCTCAACAGGAGCAGGATTTTCAATTAAGCATGGGGTTACAACTAAGGTAAAAATTAATACAAAAAATAATGATAAAGAAAATTTTAAAATAATTACAAATGGATATCAGTCAGATAAAATTGATATTTCAGAATATGTGTTAAATGAATTTTTAAAATTAGGTAAATTTTCAAATTTATTTTTTGATATTGAACATGAAATAAAAATTCCAGTAGGATACGGTTTAGGATCAAGTAGTG
>LIAL01000155.1 GCA_001437625.1 Nitrosopumilus sp. BACL13 MAG-121220-bin23 | reverse complement strand
CTTTGGATTCATGTTTTGTTTCAGTTGAACAGCATTCATCTTTGGATTCATGTTTTGTTTCAGTTGAACAGCATTCATCTTTGGATTCATGTTTTGTTTCAGTTGAACAGCATTCATCTTTGGATTCATGTTTTGTTTCAGATTCTTTACATGCGTCTATGTCTTTGGTGGTTTTAGTTTTAGAAGAACCAAAACGTAATTTTGAAATTATTTTTTTGAACATACAGATTAATGATTCTCACTGATATATACTGGCGTTTTATACCAATTTTACACCTAATTTAGCACAGATATTTTATTTTTTAATTATAATTACAACTATGACTAGAACACATAGTCGCATTTCCAAATTAAGTAGAATCACTAAAATTTTAATCCCTAAAACTTTTGATTCAAATTCTACTTGAAAGTATTGAAATAATCAAAAAATAGAAATTTTATGATGGGAAATATTTCATGTGTTCTATTTGATCTAGGAGGAGTAATTGTAAATTGGCACAATTCATGGTTGATACAAGACGTATCAGATGAATTTCAATTACAAAAAGAAAAGCTATCGAAAGAATTTTATAAAAATCTTCCAGAAATTTCAACTGGACGAATAAATGAAAAAGAATTTTGGCATACCATTGGTAAAGAACTTGAATCAAAAAAATTAATGAGTCTTAACGAATCTCTATTAGATAAAATATTTCGAAGACATTGTTCGTTAAATAATTCTATGATTAATCTTTCTAAAGAATTATCTCAAAAAGACATAACTGTAGGGATTTTATCAAACACAGAGCCTGCTAGTTATTCTGTAATAGAAAATTTAACATCGCTAGATCATTTTGAGTACAAATTTCTATCATATAATATTGGTCATCTAAAACCAGAACCTGAGATATATCATCATGTAATTAATAACATATCATTTCCAAAAGAAGAACTGCTGTTCATAGATGATCTTAAATCAAATATTGAATCTGCACGTTCTGAGGGAATAGATGCAGTGCAATACAGCGATTACGATGAACTTTTGAAAGAATTTCAAATTAGAAAAATAATAGCATGAATAGTTAACGTTTTGATACGATAAGCAGAGTAAATTTTTGACAAATCATCCATCTCTCTCATGGCCATGTAGGCAGTCAAATCTTATTCTACTAATCACATAATTATAATAGGAATTTTTTAGATAATAATTAATGATATTTACAGAATTAATTACAGATTTACAAAATGAATTGAAAAAAGAACTTGCGCAAATTAGATTTCTCATTAAAAAAAATCCAGGTTTAGGATACAACAGAATAGTAGAAATTGGAAAAGAGGTAGGTAAAATGTACAACATTAAACTAATTGTAAATTTCCCAAAGGAAGGAAGAATAGAAGAATTTGAGATGTATGGAAAAAGAGATTTGAGTTTAATTATAGATTATGAAAGAAAAAGATTTCCAATGGATAGAGAAATTATCAAGCAGAAAGCAGTAGAAATGTTAGGAGATGTAAAAACAGAAGATGCATACATGTATGAAAATAAAGA
>LIAL01000154.1 GCA_001437625.1 Nitrosopumilus sp. BACL13 MAG-121220-bin23 | reverse complement strand
TAATTGAATTATTTTCTTCAAATACAGTATGCCATTTACCATTATCTGGAAAAATTTTATTCATTTCTTTAAATTTTTCATTTGTTGGAGGTTTATTCATTAATGCTCCCCATTTCATGTTAGGGACTTTTGGCATAATATCATTGATATCTTTCATATCTATCTCTCTCAAAATTTATTTAAAAATCTATTATTGGACCCTCAAAATCCCTTCTTTAATCAAGAATTGAATTCCTTGAACAAAAGCAGTATCATCGATAGTTCCATCTGCCCACCAGCCAGCGTTATTTTTAATCCAGGATGGGATTTCATCAGTAGAACTAGTTCCTTGTGCAGTAGATGGGATTTTTAAGATATTTTCTTTAATCAAGAATTGAATTCCTTGAACAAAAGCAGTATCATCGATAGTTCCATCTGCCCACCAGCCAGCGTTATTTTTAATCCAGGATGGGATTGAAGATGCTTCTAAAATTGCAGATTCCTTAGGAATTTGAGATTTAACTTGAGTACCTGGACCAAGTTCAATTATAGTAGAACCAATTCCAGAATAAGTTGGATCATAATCCAATCCAGTCCCATAAACTAGAATATCAAAACGAATTTGACCTTCAGATGGAATGTAAATATTTTGAACATCAATCCCTTCAGTTGAAACTATTCCAGGATTAACTAAATCATCCCCATCATATCGAGATATTTCGTTATCAAATTCATCCAGAGCTACGTAGGAATATCTTACATCTTTGATGAGATTTCTATTTTCATTAAAAAATGTAAATTCAAATGGAACTTTTTGGTTTGCACCATACTGTCCATCCCATGAAATATTTACAGTTGTAAGAGTTTTTTCATAATTTTGAGTATCTACAAGATAAAATTCAGTTGAACTTTTTGAAACTCCATCTACTGGAACTAATTTTAAATCCATTTTAGGATTATTATAATTATCTGAACCCAGTATTTCATTAATTCTTACTAACTCATTTTTTGAAACTAAGAAATGAACGATATTGGTGTCATCAAAAGAATAAGGATCATTAAGTAATGCTCTTTGATCAAGTTCTACACCATTGACATATCCTTTGAATTGTTGTCCCTCGGCATACGGTGTAAATGATTTTGGAACTCTAATCTCTTCATGTACAACTTGTACTAAATCAACATAATCTGGACTCCAATCAAATGGCATATCAAATGAAATAGAATTATCAGATGTATCAAATGCAAAATTATCAACTTCATCATAGTATGTTTTTACAACAACTGGAACTTGTTCAGCACTTGCTGTTTTCAAAAAGAAATCTTGTTCTTGTGCAATACTAACAAAAGTTTCATAAGTTAATCTCTCAGCTAATACAGTTCTTGGACTGGTTGCAGCTTCAATGTCAACTTTAATTGTATACAGTCCACCAGTAAGAAATATTGGACCAGTCATAGATGGTCTTCCACAAATATCCAAGTTATCATCATTACATTCTGCTCCTTGAACAAACAGTGCACCAGGAGCACTAGCATGTTCAGAACCACCATAAACAG
>LIAL01000153.1 GCA_001437625.1 Nitrosopumilus sp. BACL13 MAG-121220-bin23 | reverse complement strand
AGATTTAGATAGTGTAAGAAGATTTTTAGAGAAAAATACTCAGACAGATATTTTAGTTTTAAACACAGGAGGTCCAGAACCAAAACAATTCTCAACTATTACTGAAGATGATTGGAATAGATATCACAATCAATTATTTCTAGGATTTGTCACCGTACTACAAAATATTAAAATCAATGATGGCGGATATATTTTTTTAATAAGTTCCAGTGTAATTAAAGAACCAACTGCAAAGTTGATCATATCATCAGCATATCGTGCGGCATTTGCTGAAGTTTTCAAGGTGTTAAGTAAAGAATATGCAAAGAAAAATATCAGCTGTGTTAACATTGCACCAGGACCAATCAATACGGACAGAACTAAAGAATTAATAGAAAATATTAAGGAATTTGAAAAAACATTACCTATGAAAAGATTGGGGGAACCAGAAGAGATTGGAAATTTTGTTAAAGCAATAATTGAAAATAATATAAAATACCTATCAGGTGTTACAATAAACTTTGATGGTGCAAATTCTAATTCTATTTTTTAAATTCAACATTTGGTGTATCTGGATGACCTGCAATAGCAATTAATCCACCATCACGTAATTGCTTTAACAATTGCATAACTTCTTTTTCAACTTGACTTCTTTGTAATCCTGTTTGTTGTGCAAATACTTCCACAAGATCTGTAACTTTACGCTCCCCATTACAAGACTTCCAAAAGTCTACAATTGCTTGATTTACCATAAATCCTTGTTCATGTTCATTAGCTAGTACCATAGAACCATCATCTTGTTGTACTAATTTTCCAACTCCTTGTGGTAATGCAGTTTCATAATTAATTGGTGCAGGGGTGTTTAAACCAGCAGCACCCATTTCTTTAATTTTGAGTTTTCCTTCTTCAGTCATTTTATCCATTGACCATGCTGGTTCCCATACGATTTCAATATTGACATTATTTACTCCAGGAACTTTTTTGGCAAATCTTGTTGCATCTGCAATTAGAGTTTCATGTAAAGGACAACCTTGTGTGGTCATTGTCATTTTAATATCAACATCATTATTCTCTTTAACATCAATTCCATAGATTAATCCCATTTCTACAATGTTTAGAGGAACTTCGGGATCCATGCATAGTTTTAATGAATCCTCAATTGCTTGTGCAGAAACTGTACTCATAGGATATACAGCAGTTTGAAAATCAATAAAAACTTTCTAATTATTAGCTTTGAATAATTTTGGGATTGATTCCTCATATGGGGCTCTAGCCACGCCTTTTTCAGTGATAATTCCTGAAATCAGTTCAGGAGGAGTCATATCAAATGCTGGATTAATCACATTGATACCATCAGGTGCAGTCTTTTTATCACCAATTCCTGTAACCTCAGATCCGTCTCGCATTTCAATGATAACATCTTCTGCTTTCGTTTGCATATCAATAGTAGATAGTGGTGCTGCAACATAAAATGGAATTCCGTGTTGTTTTGCCATTGTTGCGACTTGGTAGGTTCCAATTTTGTTAAAAACATGTCCTGTCTTTACAATTCTATCAGCAC
>LIAL01000152.1 GCA_001437625.1 Nitrosopumilus sp. BACL13 MAG-121220-bin23 | reverse complement strand
CAAATTCCATCAACTCATAACCATAATCAGCAGGTTGAGATCTTATTAGAAAAGATATTGAAAAAGCTAAAACCAATATTCCAATGATAACAAGATGGTTTAATTTGACATTAAAACTGCCAGCTTGAAATAGTGTAGTTTGAGAATTCAATAAAATGATTATTTGTTAAAGTGTTATTACTCTTTTGAATGAAATCCTATTACATTGTTGCTTGTTCAGCAGCATGGAACATTTCACTTTTTGCACAGCCAGCAGCGAGTTCGTCACCGGCTCCACGTCTCATGAGTCCTCTGTATAGACCATCTTCAAGTTTTACACCTTCTCTCTCTTCCCATTCCTCAACAGTGATAGAGTATTTCTTTTGGATTCTGTCTCTGTACCATTCTGGAATTACATTGAATGCACAGAATGGAACTATTCTAAGGTCTGGAGTAACATAGTGAATATCACATCTTTGTAATCTTTCTAAATCTTCATTGTATTTATCTTGAAAGTGCATCATACCAAGGAATAATCCTTTGACGTGCCATGAACCAACTGAATCAAATGATCTCTTCATGAGTATGTTACCAAACATTTTTGCTAAATCTAATCCTGCTGGTTGTTTTTTAGAATCAACAAATCCTTTTAATTTTCTTACAACTTCGAGCATTGTAAAGTATTTATTTTTACCAGAACGAATTTCTTCTGCTTTATCTTCAAAGAGTTCTAACATTCCTTGAATATCACAGAATTTAGTTAATGGAACGAATTTCTTTGTATCTGCATCTTCAAAGATGTATGTTCCTGCACCACATGCAAAGTGAATAGATAATTCATATTTTGGTTTACTTGAAAAGGCTTCAATTACATTTGTTAATGGCATACAACTTGGGACTGGGAACCAATCATCAACAGTTACTTCACCGTTTGTTTGTTCTTCAATTCTTTGAACACAATCAGGAACTGTAATTCTATATTTCTCACGTTCGGTTTTTCCCATTCTTCCAGTTAATGATACTGGTTGAAAGTTAACAGCGTGAACGATATCCATATTCTTTTGTGCATATCTGATAATTCCACCTAATTCATGGTCGTTAATTGATTTGATTACAGTTGGGACAAATACTACAGTAGTACCTGTTTTTCTACAACTATCAAGAGCATATGGAATTTCCCAGTGATTTTTAGGATTTGTTCGTGCAGTTACACCATCAAATGAAAGGTACAAGTTGTTACATCCAGCAAGTCTTACTTCTCTTGCTGCTTCTGGATCCATTGCATGTCTAATACCATTGGTATTCATTTGAATATGCTCAACACCTTCTTCTTTCATTATTTTAATAACATCAGAAATATCATCTCTAAGCATTGGTTCACCACCAGTAATTTGCATTGAATTTCCTGGAATTGGTCTTTCTGCTCTTAGAGTTTTCATCATACCTCTAACTTGAGTATGATCTGGTTCGTACATGTAAGCGCCTTCAAGACCTTTCTTTACATAAAAGAAACAGTACCAGCAGGTTAAATCACATCTATTAGTTACAATCATGTTTGCTAATCCACT
>LIAL01000151.1 GCA_001437625.1 Nitrosopumilus sp. BACL13 MAG-121220-bin23 | reverse complement strand
CCTTCTGGTCAAGCTCTAGTTGATTTTGTTGTTAAGGAGGATCCTGGCACTGCAAATTATACAATTATTATTTATGGATTATCTCCTAAGGGCATTGCTCCTTCTGTAACTTCTGATCTTCTCACAATAGAAGTTCCGATTTATGCTTCTGATGGAAGCATACCTGTTGCAAAAATCCCTTCTTGGATTAAAAATAATGCCGGATGGTGGGCTGATGGCACTATAGATGATAACTCATTCGTTCAAGGAATTCAATTCTTAATTAAAGAAAAAATAATGAAAATTCCAAAAACTACGCAAGGAACTGGTGGAAGTTCTAATGATATTCCGCCTTGGATTAAAAATAACGCCGGATGGTGGGCAAATGGAGATATTGATGACGGTTCATTCATCAAAGGACTTCAATTCTTGATTAAGGAGGGTATTATGAAAGTCCCACAACCTTATCAGAGTAACACTTCTTCTGGTGCTGAACCTCCAGCCTGGTATAACTAGAGCCTAAATTCCTAATGTCCTACATTCAAATTGTTGATTTTTGATTAATATTTTGATAACAAATGGTAGGTCTTTTCAAACAACCAAAACGTCGTTTAAAGAAATTACTAAGAGATGGAGAGTATACTGATGCCATTGTATTTGGAAAAAATTTAGAATCTGAATACTCTGATGATTCTGATTTTATGTTCATTATGGGAAGTATCTATTTTATTGTAGATGATGCAAAAAATGCATTACCTTATTTTGAAAAATCTTTTCAACTAAATGCTGATGATGTTGAGATGCTTACTCTGAAAACTAATGTTCATTTATCATTACAACAAAAAGATGAGGCTATAGATTGCTGTAAGCGAATTATAAAATTAGAACCTAAAAATTCTGAAGCTGAATCTTTACTTGAACAATTAGAAAATATTTAGAATTAATCTTTCTTTTTCATTTGGTATGCGTTTTCCATTAACCAATTACAAAATGCTGTAACTTTTTCATCAAATTCTGTCCATATGTGAACTGAATGAGGTAGGATGTCTATTTTCCAATTATCTGTAAAAATTCTAACCCCTTCTTTATTTTCATACATGTATGCGTCTTCTGTTTTCACATCACCTAACATTTCCACTGCCTTTTGTTTGATGATTTCTCTGTCCATCGGAAATCTTTTTCTTTCATAATCTATGATTAAACTCAAATCCCTTTTTCCATACATTTCAAATTCTTCTATTCTCCCTTCCTTTGGAAAATTTACAATTAGTTTGATATTGTACATTTTACCCACTTCTTTTCCTATTTCCACTATTCTGTTGTATCCTAGTCCTGGATTCTTTTTAATAAGAAATCTAATTTGCGCAAGTTCTTTTTTTAATTCGTTTTGTAAATCTGTAATTAATTCTGTAAATATCATTAATTACTATCTCAAAAATTCCTATTATAATTATGTGATTAGTAGACAAATATTTGCTTCATTATGCGAATGTGAGATAAATATTGATTTATCAAAAATCTGACTTACGCATGTTGGGAAAATTCTAACTACTCATTAATTCTAGCGAAGATTGGTTTTTTTAGAACTATGATAA
>LIAL01000150.1 GCA_001437625.1 Nitrosopumilus sp. BACL13 MAG-121220-bin23 | reverse complement strand
TCTCCTTGATACAATGTAATCAATTGTTTTGTTCTCCTTGATACAATGTAATCAATTGTTTTGTTCTCCTTGATACAATGTAATCAATTGTTTTGTTCTCCTTGATACAATGTAATCAATTGGCCATGTGAAATTCAAGTCTACAAATGTCGTGTGGATTTTATCTGGCAATAGTTCATAAAGTACAAAATCATACTTAGAGTAAGAAAATGACTGCTATTGCAACTTTGGGTTCTCACTGCTCCTTACAGGTTCTAAAGGGCGCAAAGGACGAAGGCCTCAAGACAATCCTGGTTTGTGAAAAAAAACGTGAAAAATTATATCGCAGATTTCCATTTATTGATGAATTAATTATCGTAGACTCTTTCAAGGAAGTTCTTGATGCAAAAACTCAAAAAATCCTTGAGCAAAGCAACGCGGTTCTAATCCCACACGGGACACTAATTGCACAAATGAGTTCTGAGGAAATTGAATCAATCAAGACCCCGGTGTTTGGAAACAAGTGGATTCTCAGATGGGAGTCAGACAGAAACATGAAAGAGCAGCTCATGAGAGAGGCAACACTTCCGATGCCAAAACCAATAGCAACTCCAAAGGACATTGAAAAGTTGGTAATCGTAAAAAGACAGGGGGCAGCTGGCGGCAAGGGATACTTTATGGCAGCAAACGAGGATGACTACAATGCAAAAAGAAACCAGCTGATATCAGAGGGAATACTTTCAAAAGATGAAACACTATACATTCAGGAATATGCCGCAGGCGTTTTGGCATACCTGCAATTCTTTTATTCACCATTAACAGGCGAATTGGAATTCTTTGGCGCTGATCAAAGACACGAGTCAGACATCGAGGGCCTTGGAAGAATTCCAGCAGAACAGCAATTAAAATCAACAAAGGTTCCGTCCTTTAACGTGATTGGAAACAGTCCGCTGGTTTTGAGGGAATCATTACTGGACGAGGTGTATACGATGGGCGAGAATTTTGTAGAGGCTGCAAAAAGAATCGTTGCACCAGGTATGAACGGGCCGTTTTGTATCGAGGGGGTTTACGACGAGAATGCAAAATTCACGTCATTTGAGTTCTCAGCAAGAATCGTTGCTGGAAGCAACATCTACATGGACGGCTCCCCGTACTATTCGCTACTGTTCAACGAGAACATGAGCATGGGCAAGAGAATCGCAAGGGAGATAAAGATTGCAACAGAGAAAAACCAACTGGACAAGATTACCACATAGGACATCATGGGACTAAAGGATAAAATTAACAAAGTTTCAGCAGTCGGATTGATTTCATCAGCCGCAGTAATAGCTGCAGGAATTGGTCTGGAAAACAAAGAGTTATTTGGATTTGAGAATGCAATGCTGCTTTACATATTGCTGCCGTCCGCACTGATTTGGTTTGGCACAAGAAAGAACGGCTGCGGCAGCTGCAATCAAATTCCATTAGAGTCTGAAAAGAAAGATTAAATTATTTTAAATTAAAGATTGGTCAGTTATGACATAATGCCAGTTGTAACTTACTACCGTTTTGAATCTTCATTGACCCCAACTTTACAGTAGGTGTTTGTTAGGATTCTGG
>LIAL01000149.1 GCA_001437625.1 Nitrosopumilus sp. BACL13 MAG-121220-bin23 | reverse complement strand
GTGTAATTATAAAATAATTAGAGCCTATTTTTGTAATTTTTGATACATTTTTGAATTTCAGTGATACATGCAGTTAATTTTCCCTCATACATCATTCTCAAAATGATACCCTTTTGGGTAGAATTTAGTTTAGAAATCATACTGATGTAATAATTGATTTTATCAATTTTGGATAGAGTATCAGGGGGTTGAATTAATGGCTTTAAGTGATTTAGTACAAGTACATTGGCAAGAGCAAAAGATAGTTTTTCCACCCTATACGTGGACTCTAGTTTTGATAAATGAAACTTTAGGGAATTAATAATTAATTTATTTTGTGTATCATTGATGACTGAATCAGAGTGTACCAAATCAATTGCATCACAGTATAATTTCTCCAAACTATTCATGCAGCACCGGAGGGGTGAAATGACGATTTTATATTCTCATCAATGTAACATAATGACTTTGCAAATGCAGTGTGGGAAATTTTTTCTCGTATACACCAATTAATCAAGTCATGGATAATTCCAGAAAATATCAAAAGTACTTCAACAGTAGGTACTGGTAATCCTTTTCGTACCTTGTAAAGTGCTGAGAATTGCTCTGCTTGAGATAATATGACAGTATGAGACAAGATTTTTTCATTTAATTGCAATAAGTTATCAGCTTGTTTTGAAAATGATAAAATAAATTCTTCAATGGATTCAATTGAAGAGGATACAGAATTTTTAAAATTATTGCCATTTTCTCTAAATGAATTACCAGTGGAAATCAAAGAGTGACTTATCGCACTGCTCATAATTTCTTTTAGTTTTTTATCCAGTTGGAGTAATGTTTTTTGTGCTGATTCTAGTTTTGCAATGTTTAATTTTAGTTGAGTGATATCACCATTATACCCAGAGATTACTCCACGTAATGAATTAATTTCAGAATTTAGAATTTGTTTTTTATCATCAAGGGATTTTATCAGATCAATTGATTTTGTAATTTTAGATACATCAATGTCATGTAGCAATTTATCCCAAGATTCTATATCAGATAAAGTAACTCCTGATTTTTGTAATCGTTTTATTGCACGTATGGAATTTTGGATATTTTTGTGCTGTGATACCAGTTTATCATGTGTATCATCTAAATTTTTAATTTGTAATTCCTTTGAGTTTATTTGGATATCTTGAGAGGCTATGATGTCATTTAGATTCTGTTGTTTTTGATTGAGTTCAGATATACGACTATTTGCCAAATCCTCTTGATTCATGTGTGTGATTACTTTGGTGATATCATAATTTTCTGCCTTTGCAGATTTTAGTATATTTTGTAATGATTCATAATCATTCACATCAACTCCCATGGAATGTAGAGAATCAGTAACGCTGCAAAATGACTCTAGTTTTTTTGTAGTGGTGCCTTTTGATTTTACGATATCTTGGAGAGAATTTTCTTGAGTTTTGATTTGAGCATTAATTTGGGTTAATTGTTTTTGGGATGATTCACACTTGTCTTGAAGGGAATGGTATTTTTGTGGTATCTCAAACAAGGGGACATCAGAGGTATCAGTAATTTCTACTAGTTGTGTAGAGGTATCAAGGAATTGTGTAAAGGGGATATTTTGA
>LIAL01000148.1 GCA_001437625.1 Nitrosopumilus sp. BACL13 MAG-121220-bin23 | reverse complement strand
TGGTTAGATGGTTGAATAGAGGGCATATTAGTCACGATTCAAGAAATCAACTCATAAATTATTTTTCCACCTACCTAGTCACATAATAATTCCTTACTAGAATATGAGGCAAATGTGTGCGTGATAAATTAGCCCTTAGTGCTTTGATCATTTTGAGTTAACTTGCTAGCGTTTACTAGACCTGTCAATATTTGAGGTTCTAAAAATAATTTCACTTGTATATCAGATAAACATTGTATACGCAAAAAATAAAATAAAAAAACTATCTTAGTAGTTTTTCTATGATAGAATCTTTTTCTTCTTGGCTCATTTTTGCAATATCTGATTTACTTTGTTTTTTCGTCAAGCCTAGACTTTCAACAAATGCATTAACCATCACAGGCATGAAATCAGCAATTATGGATTTCTTGTCATAATCAGGCGGACTATCAAACTGAATTGCTTTCTGCATTGTAAGTGGCTTGGCACATACAGTACACAGATCAGAATTAGGTGCATTAAGAGTATTGCAGATTTTACAAGTTATTGGAACTCTCTCTTTTGTTTCAGTCTCGATAACTGGAACTCCTATTGCTTCAAGGTATGCTTTGTCATGGTCATCTTGGTTTAGATGTGAATATCTAGCAATCATCTTACTGTTTGCAGAAAATCCATGTCTTTCCTTCATAGTAAGATCAGGTGTCCTAATTACAATTCGAGTTATCTCGCTATGTCTAAAGAGATGTGGATAAATTCTCTTTTTGATGTTGGAACGCTTTACAGTTTTGCCAAGTTGTTTTCTAACTGAATCAGGTTTCATTCTTAATCCATATTGCTTCTTGTTTAGATTAATCCAAAGCCATGCTTCAGGATCATCTTTGAAAGGGTGTGTGTTTAACCAAGCTGAAAGTTCAACTTGACTTGAATGAAGTCTAACTTTTCTTGAACCAGTTTTTCCAATTACGGAAATTAGAAAACCATGTTTGTCGTATGCAACGTGTCTTAGTTTCAATGAACAAAATTCTCCAATTCTTAAACCAGCTTCATAGGAAACTGCCCACATAGCTTTGTCCCTTGGGTTCATTGAATTTGCAATCAACTGAAAAAGATCATCTGAGTCTATGAGTTGTTCTCTTACAAGATTGTTTGAAACTTCTTTCATCTCAACATCAAAGAGTTCATCAGGTGTTCCAACTTTCTTGTGTAACCTGTTTCCAAGTTTGACAAATCTAAACCACAACTTTAGGATCTTCTTGTGATCATAACTTGTATGAGTTTCCTGACCGTTCTTAGCATAGTTTCTCATTACTACTGCAACAAGGTTGTTGATGTCGTCTTTTACTAGAGTAGTCCATTCTTGATTAATCATGCTTGAAAGTGAGGCTATTATCTCAAGATTTTTTGATTGTGTGGCTACTGCCATTGATGTAATGATCATCTGTGTGTGATACTTTCCAACTAATGTGTAATCATTTTTTGAAAGAACCTCTTTGCATTTTGTTAAGTGACGATTGATTCGATTATCATAATCGTAATCATAGTCATTCACTTGTTGTTTGACCATCAACATTTTCGACAACCAACATAATGCGTTTTTATTATATGTGCATTAGGTAGTTTTTGCTTTTG
>LIAL01000147.1 GCA_001437625.1 Nitrosopumilus sp. BACL13 MAG-121220-bin23 | reverse complement strand
CGTAATCACTTCTGGATTTTGATATCTAGTATACATCAGAAATAATATTGAAATTGATATGAATCCTAAAACAATTAACTTTTTTCCTTTATTGGTATTTGACAGTATTATTCTTTCCTGAACTTCATTTGTTTTATAGAATTAAATTCTATCTTAACTGAGTTAAGGCGATAGCTAACTATATCCTTGATAGAATAGTCAGGCATTAAACCTGTTATATGGGAATTATTCAAAAGGAGAGAAATTGGGATAAAGTGAGACGCAGATATGTGTGAATCTAATCTGATGTTTAGGATTTGCCTTTTGTTTAGTTCATTCATCTTTTGTTGCCCAATTCTTAATTACTAATCATTCATAATTATACCAAAAAATATTTGAGCATATTGAATATAAAACAAATACCTAAGTGAAGCAAAAACCTAGTAATGCGATGATGATATTATATGCTTGAATTTGATGAGAAAATCTTCTACGCCATAATATCTATATTAATTTCTCTAGGTATTTTTTTTGCAGTCAACTATTTTTTAAAAAGATTCTTTTCTGGATTAAAAGGCACTGCCAAACTAACAGGGATTATTTCAATAGGCATAATTGCAGGTGAAATACTATACCTTGGAACATCATTTAATATATTTTCATTAGCAATAGAAACAATCATAGCTGTAGGCGGAGCAGTTTGGTTTTTGTTATTAGCATTACAAAACCATCTCAAAAATATTTCATCGGGTCTTAGTAATTATTTGAATCCTGAAATTGATGTTGGAGACATGATTGAAATAAATGATCAAAAAGGTATTATTGTTTATCTAGGTTTGACAAAGACTACTATAATGACCGATGATGGCGCAAGAATATTTGTGCCAAACCTGAAATTTACTGAAGAGTTATTGAAGGTGTTTCATAAAAAAAAACAATGCAAACATTTTAAGAACATAACAAATACTGTTTCTCCAAAAACTCAAGGTTGTGAGGAATGTGAAAAAGAGGGAAATACGTGGAACTCTTTGAGAATGTGTCTTGACTGTGGCCATGTTGGATGTGATAGGGCATCATCTGGAAAACATGCCGAAGAACATTTCAAAAAAACTAAACATCCAATCATGGTAGAACTACCAGAAAAAAGGTGGAGTTGGTGTTACATCCACGACTCTTATTATTAATTTTTGTGTGTTTGGCATGTGGCTCACTTGATTAGATTAGAGAATTTCTTTTGAGTTCTATATAGTACACAATACACTACATAAACTAATCAGAATCAACATAAGTAAAAATTTAGAATATGCAATGTATGGAAACAGAAATTAAAAAAGAATTTCACGTTGACGATTTAGATGATTGTGACGATGAAACAGATTTTTGGTTTGAATGAGTTAATAATTCAAGATAACTAAAAATCATTATTTTATTAAATCTAGTATTCAAACCCATAAATCAAAGAATTTGTATTATTAGAACATAATCCACTAACTTTTAGCTAAGTTTAGGCACAAAAATGTATATAATTGCAATAATTTCCAGTCTTCCAAAAATCATTAAAAATCCTAACACTATCATTGTTGCAGGATCTGTATCTGAATCTATTACTCCTGCTGATAACCCTCCAGTTGTAATTATCCC
>LIAL01000146.1 GCA_001437625.1 Nitrosopumilus sp. BACL13 MAG-121220-bin23 | reverse complement strand
TGTAATCACTTCTGGATTTTGATATCTAGTATACATCAGAAATAATATTGAAATTGATATGAATCCTAAAACAATTAACTTTTTTCCTTTATTGGTATTTGACAGTGTTATTCTTTCCTGAACTTCATTTGTTTTGTAGAATTAAATTCTATCTTAACTGAGTTAAGGCGATAGCTAACTATATCCTTGATAGAATAGTCATGCATTAAACCTGTTATGTGAGAATTATTCAAAAGGAGAGAAATTGGGATAAAGTGAGACGCAGATATGTGTGAATCTAATCTGATGTTTAGGATTTGCCTTTTGTTTAGTTCATTCATCTTTTGTTGCCCAATTCTTAATTACTAATCATTCATAATAATTCCAAAAAATATTTGAGCGTATTGAATATAAAACAAATACCTAAGTGAAGCAAAAACCTAGTAATGCGATGATGATATTATATGCTTGAATTTGATGAGAAAATCTTCTACGCCATAATATCTATATTAATTTCTCTAGGTATTTTTTTTGCAGTCAACTATTTTTTAAAAAGATTCTTTTCTGGATTAAAAGGCACTGCCAAACTAACAGGGATTATTTCAATAGGCATAATTGCAGGTGAAATACTATACCTTGGAACATCATTTAATATATTTTCATTAGCAATAGAAACAATCATAGCTGTAGGCGGAGCAGTTTGGTTTTTGTTATTAGCATTACAAAACCATCTCAAAAATATTTCATCGGGTCTTAGTAATTATTTGAATCCTGAAATTGATGTTGGAGACATGATTGAAATAAATGATCAAAAAGGTATTATTGTTTATCTAGGTTTGACAAAGACTACTATAATGACCGATGATGGCGCAAGAATATTTGTGCCAAACCTGAAATTTACTGAAGAGTTATTGAAGGTGTTTCATAAAAAAAAACAATGCAAACATTTTAAGAAAATAACAAATACTGTTTCTCCAAAAACTCAAGGTTGTGAGGAATGTGAAAAAGAGGGAAATACGTGGAACTCTTTGAGAATGTGTCTTGACTGTGGCCATGTTGGATGTGATAGGGCATCATCTGGAAAACATGCCGAAGAACATTTCAAAAAAACTAAACATCCAATCATGGTAGAACTACCAGAAAAAAGGTGGAGTTGGTGTTACATCCACGACTCTTATTATTAATTTTTGTGTGTTTGGCATGTGGCTCACTTGATTAGATTAGAGAATTTCTTTTGAGTTCTATATAGTACACAATACACTACATAAACTAATCAGAATCAACATAAGTAAAAATTTAGAATATGCAATGTATGGAAACAGAAATTAAAAAAGAATTTCACGTTGACGATTTAGATGATTGTGACGATGAAACAGATTTTTGGTTTGAATGAGTTAATAATTCAAGATAACTAAAAATCATTATTTTATTAAATCTAGTATTCAAACCCATAAATCAAAGAATTTGTATTATTAGGACATAATCAACTAACTTTTAGCTAAGTTTAGGTACAAAAATGTATATAATTGCAATAATTTCCAGTCTTCCAAAAATCATTAAAAATCCTAACACTATCATTGTTGCAGGATCTGTATCTGAATCTATTACTCCTGCTGATAACCCTCCAGTTGTAATTATTCC
>LIAL01000145.1 GCA_001437625.1 Nitrosopumilus sp. BACL13 MAG-121220-bin23 | reverse complement strand
TATGATATGGTTTATTTTTTGATTTAGTGTTTTGGTTATTTTATGATCTACGGTATTTCAAAAAACAGTATCAAATCGTATCTAATTTTTAGAATCTTCTTTTAATTCCAACTACAACTATAGTTGGAACTCCAAGATACATTCCAAGGTTTAATGCAATTACAGATAGTCCAAGTGATATGACTTCTGATTCAGAATTTGCACTCTCCATTAGGGATAGTGATGATAACATTGGAGTGATTGCAATCTTTACTGCTTCCTTGAATAGTGGATTTTCACGCTCATAATCTGCAATTAGTGGTGAGAATGAATAGTAAATGTCATTGAATGCTCCCATGAAAGTAGTTCCTGATGCTGTATTCATTAATTGATTATCACGTAGTTCTCGTAACTGTTGTACTTCAGTTGCCATTTCAGAACCGTATGCTGCAGTAGCTACAAAGCAACCACCACCTTCTTCAGTGGATTTTTCTTTGGTAACTACTTTTTCAGTTTTAGTTGCTCCATCATCAGGCAAGGTAACAGTTTCATCAATTGTAAATGATTCTTGTACACACACATCATATTCAGGTGCACAGACTTCCAGAGTCCAAGTTCCATAAACTAAATTATTAGTAGAATCAATTTTATTGTCCACAATGTATGCAGGCTTTCTTGTATCTACACTCCCAGGATAATTTCCAGGTGAACCGTCAGGTGTTGTAGTTTTAAATGTAATATCCGTAGATGAAGGTGCATCTCCAGTTACGCGATATCTAGTGTAATCTGCATCTTTATAAATTTCTAAACTGCTAATTGTTAATGGAGTTACTTCTCCTATAACTTCTTCATCTACATGTGCTTCTTGTACTATGATTGTTCCAATCATCCAAGTATGTAGCATGCAATAGTATGGTTGTTCACCTGCTTGAGTTGGAATCCATTCAAAAGAGTTTCCAGACCTCAGTACACTTGAGTCAAATGTACCATCTGGGGCTGGAGAAAATCCATCAATAGTTCCTGATGTAAATGTGTGAACTCCTGTTGGATCTGTGTTTGTCATGGTTACAACACCGCCGACATCAACTATTGCAGTAACTGGAATGTAACAACCTGAATTAACACAAGCTTGTGAGAATCCAGATTCATCTACAGTTACAATTGTAACTTCTGAATGATTTGCAAAAGATGGAACTATCATTCCAATCATAGCAACAGCGATTATTGTAATAATCAACACGTGTTTCAATACACTCCTGAAAGGCAGTTAGTATTTAGGAATTGATCAAGGGTAAAAAGACTAAATGTTTTCTTTCCTTATCAGAATCAATACTGAGAATAAATTCAAAGATCCATGTGATTTACAACAAATTGATGCTTGAATAGGCATAATTCAATGGCATTATGATGAGATTCTTTGTTACCTGCAATATTCTTTAATTTTTTAATAATTTCTAAATATGCTTTTAGACATTTTGAAGTATCATTCTCAAGATATATCATCATATGTGATGGTATCTTATTTTCCAATTTGTAATAATTAATCAAAAAAGACAGTTGTTGGATTCTATCTAAAATTAGACTAATTTTTTCTAGCATTGCCCGGCCGTTTTTAGTTAGACTGACCGTAGAATGTAAAGAATTTTGAGCATCATCAATA
>LIAL01000144.1 GCA_001437625.1 Nitrosopumilus sp. BACL13 MAG-121220-bin23 | reverse complement strand
GATAACACTTGAGTATGGAAGTCCTATTTGTGTAAAGTGTGCAAAAAAGTAGAATGTACTGAAAAAGGTAATTAGGTAATCATCCAATATTTTTAAATTTTTTGTAGTTATCCCTACAATAATTTTTCAGACATATCCATTGTTTCAAATATCAGAAATTACTATCAATGAGGTTAAATTACTTAACAGAGTATTAGAGATATGGAAATAGTAGAAGAAAGATTCAGACCAATTTTAGTTACAAAAGGAAGAAAAACAGGAAAATCACATTCAGTATGGTTAAGGGCAGTGAAATATAATGAAAAAATTTATTTTTCAAGACATCGTCCAGACGGAGATTGGTTTCAAAATGCAATGGTAAATTCAGAGGTGAAAATTCAATACAATAACACAGAATTCACAGGAAAGGCATCGCTAGTTACAGATGAAAAACTGAATCAAAAAATTTCTCAGTTAAAGTATCCAGGAGAGAAACGAGCTGACGAAAAAAGAGTTGCTATAGAAGTTACATTAAATTCAGAAAACAAATAAAAAATTCCAAGATAAGGGTTATGAAATAATACTAGTTAGAAAATATCTTCGTAAACAATAGTCTGGTTCTTTAATTGTTTATCAAGAGTTGGCAAATATTTCATTATGCAGTAATTAACAAAATCACTAAATGAACGAATTCGGTAATCAGATTCTAAAACTTCATGATGTTTATCATAATATTGTTCTAAATTGTATAATGTTCTTTTTTGTAATGGAACCAATCTATTACGTTTAGTGATAAATTTGGGAGTTACAGGAATTTCATTTTCTGAATCTAATTCAGATTCTACTTCAGATTCTCCTTTTAGAGTATTAAGATCAATTGTTTCTTGCATTTCAAAGACAAAAATTTTACTTTTGATTGATTTTGGAAGTCCTGAATTTTTAGAAATTATATCTATAACTTCTCGTGCAACTTTATCAGACATTGCCAATTCAATTTTTGCAAGCATAGTAGACCGAACTACAGATCCACCAACTCTAGATCCTTTTGATTGACTTGTAAATCTACTATCTTCTAAATTTCGTTTATCGATAATATCAATGCCCAAAGCATCTAATTTTTCACGAATTGCAGGGTAATTTTTTCGATTAATTATAGCCTCGATTTTTTTCAACAGTTCAAAAAAATATTTTTTGTTTTTAAATCTAACGATCACATCATAATAACTAGAATACACAGATACATTCCAAGGTTGAATCTAATTATTGAAATTTCAAATCCTAAAAATTTAGATTCAATATTATCTATTAACGATAGTGATGAAATTATTAGAGTAATTGGAAGTTTGTTACTTTTTTAAAAAAAATTGGTTTTTTGGCGTTAATCTGCCATATATCATACCATTCCACACGTGTACCATACCGGTTGGAGAGAATCGTAACTGTGATGGTTGAATTTTGGTTAATGTTGCATACTTTTCATGTGGCATTTGGTTTTTTGGTATTGGTTTGGTTTTGCGACCTATTGCTACCTTTTGGTACAAAAAAACGCACATAGGTTTTGGTTTGGTTTTGGTTTTATGACATCCTATTCAATTTGGCATCAAACCAGGCGCAAAATGCTCTGATTTGGTGTTTTGGTATTGGTTGTTTTTTTTTTTGGTTTTAGTTTGGTTTTA
>LIAL01000143.1 GCA_001437625.1 Nitrosopumilus sp. BACL13 MAG-121220-bin23 | reverse complement strand
TAATTATAATTTAAGTTTAGGACCTGATCTTTCATGAAAATTTAAACAGCATTTACATTCTTTTTTAATACATTCTGACTCACTATAATGATCACATATTCCACATTCACAACTTTTAGTCATATCCCTAGTACTGTTGTTTACATTAGCATTTATCTCTTAAGTTTATTTAAATTTGATATCGATCTAGGTTTATTTTTTTGATTTTAATTTTTTTGGAGGTCTTTCTTTAACTGATAATTCTTTTTCAATTTCTGCAGCTTTTTTATCCACTGTTTTCATAATTTCTTGAATTAATCCATCTAAATCACTATCTTCAACCTCTGGCTCTACTGTGCTGGCAATTTCTGTAATTGTACTTGAAATTTCTGCACTTACATCTTCAAAACTTTCTGGATCTTCATATGCTGCATTGTAAAGATTTTTTAAATTATTGATATGTCCAATAACTTGTTCTGTTATTGTAATGGTGTAATCTGTTCCATTAACATCAAATTCTTTTGCACTCATATTTATTTTCAAAAATTGTTGTTTATAATGTTTTTGAAGAATTTGTCACAATATGGCAAATGTAAGATTAAAACATAATGTGATCTAATGCTGCTGCATCACTAATCAATCTTGTATGCATTTGACCTACAACATAGCCATTTTTTATGTCTCCTGCAGGCACCCATCGATTTGTAGATGAAAAATGTCTTTTTTCTTGCATTTCCAGCTCTATTGCTTCAATATCAAATTCAGCTTCTTCAACTTGTTGTGTTGTAAGATGTTTGATAGTGACAAGAATTTTAGTGATTTTTACTCTATCTCCAAACTTCCATAGTAGTACTGGGTTTTCATCAGATACTTCTAAAACTTTAATTTTCATTTGTTTTTTTCCAAATGCATCGTGACTGATCAATGCTCTTTCGTCTATAAATTCTTCAAAACTTATTCTTGAATCCACTTCTGCATCAGATACTGTTTCTAACAATGATTCTGTATCTGCATCTAACAATGATTCTGTAGTTGCAGCCATTTGATCGTCTTTTGAATTATCTTCTGACATATCACTCACTATCATTCTATCCTTAATAATGATTTGAAAATAATGTAATCTTAGGCACTAGTTCTTTGTTTTGTTTTAAATGGCATTTTGCATTCCTTTAAAAATAATTCTTTTTTTGAACTAATATTTTTTGCAAAAATCTTTCCATCATATGTGCACACACAATTAGTAATTTCTAATGATTCATCCCAAATTTTAAAATATTCTCTTAATTCTCTATTTTGGTATACTCCCACATCTATGCGCTTTTTTGAAAGGAATTTGAATGCGAGTAAAACTTTTTTGTTTTCATAAATATCAAATGTTTTAATCCAATCTAGACATCGTTCTATTTGATCTGCTGGTACTGGAAGCGATGTACTAGTTCCAGATTTTGCTTCAATTGTAAATATTGTGCTTTCTTCTGTATTTACTGCCAATACATCGGGTAATGCAATGCTAGGTGATCCAAGCCGAAATGCCTTCCAGTTTTTTGTTTTTCTAAATCTTTTCACAATGGTATCTTCCCACTGATATCCTCTCTGCCTACGTGTTTTTGCAGCTTTTTGATGATTAGTGGGATTTTTCTTTGCTAATTCTTGTTTCATAATAATTACCGACGATGATTTTGATTTCATATTTCTTTTTTAATCATTATTAGATATAGTAAACTAGGTAATTACATTATAACTCAAAATATCTTTATTTTTAT
>LIAL01000142.1 GCA_001437625.1 Nitrosopumilus sp. BACL13 MAG-121220-bin23 | reverse complement strand
GGACATGTTCAAAAAATTACTTTAAATAAAATTTCTATAATTATGATATGTTTTTCTCCAATTTCAACAAGTAAATTCATCAAAGAAAGATTGCCACAAATTAATGGTCTTGGAGGAAAAATGGTAAATAAATTATTAGAATCAAAAAATTATGAACATTTTCAAGAAATGTCTTTAGAATTTGCAAAATATGTGGATGTTATGACACCAAGGATGCAAAAAGTAGTCAATGAATTATCTAAAAATAATATTAAATGTGGAATTGCATTATTTGGTGAAACAATTTTTTCAATGATTCCAAAAGAAAATGAAAATAAGGTTTTAGAAATTTTGGAAAAATACTCTGATGGAATAATTATAAAATCAGAATTAGATGAAATAGGAGCAAGAGTTCTTCATAATTAATGAAAAAATATGACTATAATTCCTAAATCACATCCAAGATTAAATTCTCTTTTAATTCGTGAAAAATTAGTTAATGGATTTGATAATAATTTAGTTGCTAAAGAGGGGCTTTTGGCTCATGGTAGAGGGGAAGCTTTTGATTATCTCATAGGTGAAAAAACCTCAAAATCGGCTAAGCAGGCAATAAAAGCTGCAGCATTTATGCTAAAAAATGCAAAAAACTCGGTAATTTCAGTAAATGGTAATTTTGCAGCCTTGTGTCCTAAAGAAATAATTCAATTAGCAAAAAATACAGATTCAAAAATTGAAGTTAATTTATTTTATTCCAGTGAAAAACGTAAAAAAGCAATTACTAAAATTTTAAAGAAATCAGGTGCAAAAGAAATTTTTGGATTGAATAAAAAAACATCCACAAAATTATTAGGAATTGATAGTGCAAGAAGAATTGTAGATAAAAATGGAATATTTTCAGCAGATGTTGTTTTAGTTCCTTTAGAAGATGGTGATAGAACAATTGCCTTAAAAAAAGCAAAAAAGAAAATCATTACATTTGATTTAAATCCACTATCTAGAACTGCGAAAACTGCAGATATTACAATAGTAGATAATGTAACACGTGCTATGAAGTTGCTTGTAACTGAATCAAATAAGGAATTAAAAAAATCTTCAACATATAATAATAAAAAAAATCTTAAAGTGTCAATTTTAGAAATTAGAAAAAATTTAGAAAAGAGAGCAAAAAATGCATAAAACTATCAAAGATATTACAGAAATGAAAGGAAAGGAAAAAATTACGGTTTTAACAGGATATGATTCTACAATGGTAACACTATGTGATCAAGTTGATGTAATTCTTGTAGGGGATAGTGCAGGTATGGTAATGTTAGGATACAAAGATACTACTTCAGTGACAATGGAAGATATGATTAGATTTACAACTGCTGTAAAAAATGCAAGGAAAGATTCATTGATTGTATCAGATCTGCCAATTAATTCCTACCAAACAAAGGAAGATGCAGTTGCAAATTCATTAAAACTAATTCAAGCAGGTGCTGATGCAGTAAAATTAGAAGGGGGGAAAGAAATTGCAAAAATAATAACAGCCATAACAGAAGCAGGAATACATGTTATGGGTCACTTAGGATTATTACCACAAACTGCAGAGAAATACACAGTACAAGGAAAAACAAGAGAAGATGCAATTGAGTTGATCAATGATTCAAAAATAATAACAGAAGCAGGCGTATTTAGCATAGTTTTAGAGATGGTTACAAGTCAAGTTGCAAAAATAATAACAGAAAAAATTACTGTACCGACAATAGGAATTGGTTCAGGGAAAGATTGTGATGGACAAGTTTTAGTTGTTCATGATATGCT
>LIAL01000141.1 GCA_001437625.1 Nitrosopumilus sp. BACL13 MAG-121220-bin23 | reverse complement strand
TAACGGAATAAGTCTATCGATCCTTCAGGATCATGTAATAATGAAGATACTGCAAACATGATTGGTAATAATACAATGATGTTGTAAGGGAAAGTAATTCCCAATGCAGATGTAATGTAAAGACTAGGATTAGCCTGTGGAATCGCATTACGCAAAACAGCTGGAGCTGCAATAAATGAAGCACTGGCTAAAAGAAGTCCAAACATAACAGAGCCCCCCATACTAAGACCTATCAAAGTAGCCACAACAACTCCAATAATTCCATTAAAAGTAGGCATGATTATAGAAAATGAAATAAGAAAAATGCCAACTTTTTTGAGATCATCCAATCTCTGACCTGCAATAATTCCCATTTCAATCATAAAAATCACAATTGCCCCGGTAAACAAATCATCAAAAACAATTTTGATAGGACCAAACCCTTCCTTACCAATAATATATCCAATCACAATACTACCAAGTAAAATAACTATAGCTTTACCAGTAACGGATTCACGTAGTATTTTGGAAAGTTTTACTTTTGTTTCGTTTAATCCAACATCAATATCAGATTTAGAACCAGTAGTGAAAGATTGTTTTTTAGCATTAATCTGTTTAGATACTGCCATATTTGTCAAAAATATTGCCAAGATAAACGCAACAGGTTCTAAAACTGCCAAAACTGCTGCAAGATAACCCTCAGATGTCACTCCCTGATTTTTAAGAAAAGATAATCCAACTGAAAAGGTTACAGCGCCCACTGCACCATAAGTAGATGCCAATGCATAAGAGTCAAAAATATTGAATTTTCCTAATTTACGTAAAATTTGATAATGGTTTAACGTAAACAACAATGAAAGTGCAATTGCAACCAACATAGGAACAAGCATATTTTCAAATCCAGTAGTTCTCATCTGGATTCCACCGTGAAGTCCAATTGCCGCAAGAAGATAGATTGGTAAAAATTCAGATATCGCCTGTGGAATTTTTAAATCAGATTTTATTCTTGCTGCAATTATTCCAAATAGAAAAAATAGAACTATCGGAGTAAGAAGATTCGATTGGATTAGTTGTAAAATATCCATTAGTAATGTTTGTGGAAAAAATTGCTGAAATAAAAATCAATGTAAACTATACAAAGAGATGAATCAGATAAGTAAATCCAATTCCCAATCCAGCTGCACCAGGGATAGTAATTATCCATGAGAAAATAATTTGTCTGCTTACTTTCCATCTTACAGCTCGTTTTCGTCTAGCAGCACCAGATCCCATAATTGTTCCTGTAATAGCATGAGTGGTACTGGCAGGTATTCCCAATACTGCAAAAGCTGCCAACATTATACCGCCACCTGTTTCTGCTGCAAATCCTTGATATGGTTTAAGTTTAGTAATTTTAACTCCCAATGTTTTGATTACTTTGTATCCACCAAAGAAAGTACCAAGTCCCATGGCAGCTGCTGCAGCAAAAATTACCCAAAGAGGTATGTCAAGTTCAGGAATCATTCCTGTAGAAAATAAAATTAAAGCAATAATACCCATAGTTTTTTGGCCGTCATTTGCACCATGAGTTAAAGCAAACCATGCTGAAGAAATAATTTGCAATCTACCAAATGTTTTGTTTACAGGCGCAGGTTTACGATTTGCAAATATTGTTATTATTAAGCCAGTTAGCAAAAGACCAACAATTAGTCCTCCAATTGGAGCAATTACAATTCCTGCAAAAACTTTTGATAATCCACCATAAACTAATTTTTCAAATCCTAATCCTGCAATTCCCGCACCCATTATTCCACCTACTAAAGAATGACTGTTAGAAATTGG
>LIAL01000140.1 GCA_001437625.1 Nitrosopumilus sp. BACL13 MAG-121220-bin23 | reverse complement strand
TTACAAAATCCGCCGTAGAAATTCTGAAAACAAAAGAAAGTCACGTTATCGTTGTTTTTGAAGATAATCCTAAAGAAAATTGGTTTCTAGCAGGAAATCAACTTTAATTTTTTTTCTAACTCATCCAATACATGTACCAGATCTTATATTAAAAAAATACGCGATTAAAATTTTAGATTGGAATTAGTTAAAGCTAAATATTTTGCATTTTTCTTTATGTTGGTTTTGTTTACTTCCGGTTTTTCATTAAATGCAAACAATGATGGAGGTATATTGCCAACGGCTGATGCGCAGGTAAAAAGTAACGGAAACAAAATATTTTTCTGTGAAAATAATCCAATTGCGAAGCAAGATTATAACAAATCTCATATGACGCCTCAAGATTATATGTCAAAATGTAAGGAAAGAACTGAGGGTTTTTCTTGGGGCAGTAGAATCTATGTCTTGCTTTGGGCTCCAGGGTTTAATGCAGATGATAAAAGACTTGACGAATTAGGCGGGGATGCTACGGGCTCAAATGGTTTAATTCAAATTAATACTAGAGAGGGCACATCAACCATAGCTCAAAAAAATAGTTGCAATAAATTTATTGAAACAGGAATTGATCATGGACTTTTTTATGGTTCAATCAAACTATCTGGATATAGGACAACAATTAATGATAATGGATTGATAAATTACGGTGGAAATAGATGTGAAAGTTCCCAAGGGACACTTGACGATGGTGTATTAAGAGCCGAAGCAAAACAAGACGGTGCTATTACAATGTCATTTCAATACACTGATGATAAATCTGATACAATGTTTAAAACTGCAACACACACTTGGCGCATAGCTGAATTGTTTTTTGATGCAGAAGAATATGAGATGAGTGATAAAGGAAAATTAACTATGAGTGATTTGGATTCTTTAAAATATCCATTTGATAAAAGAACGGCATTTCCAATTCACATATACTCTGATACAGATCAAGCTGGCGTTATGATAGATGCGTTTTGGAAAGCAAACTATAGAGGAACCCCGCAAATGAAAGGAGAATATCCTGTAAATGTTTCCTTTATTGATCCTAGTAATAGAGAATCAACATCTAACAGTAATCTGTTTGGCGGTGTTGATGGTTCTAGAGTTGAAATTAAAGCAGTTCCTGGAGATAATATCTATGCTGAATATTTTGATTACACATTACCTGCAGTCGCACCTGATGGTAAACGATATTCTACTGAAGATAAATTAAAAATTACAACTATTGCTAAAATTGTTGAAGTGAAATCTCTTCCATTAGCAATAGAAATTGTTGAAGTAAAAGATGATAGTCATACTAAACAATTTGCATTTACCAAATACACCAGTAATGGTGAATACCTAGTTTCTGTTTGGTGGAATCAATGGGATTGGTGGACTAATCAACCTTCATCGCAAGCAGATAATACATTAAATATTTCAATTGTTGAGGGTCTAAGTGAGAAACCTGTTAGTGATGTATCCTACACACTCAATGTATCCTCAAATGGTAATTCCTTAATTAATCAAGAAAGCATCTATGATGGCGATGACGCATTTAATGTGTCTCTTACGGATACAGATTTGATTGAAGTAGTTTTTTCAAACATGGGAGAAGTTGACGAATCATTAAAATTTAAATTTAAAATAGATTCTGATTCTAACTCTAATTAGTTTAATTTTAAGTTAAATTATTTTTTACAAAATTTGATTTTCTTTTCTACTTTAATTTTTTTAATAACATCTAGTGAATCCAAAATTTGCAATCTTTTTGATGCGACACTTTTTGAAATATTGCATATTGTTGCAATTTCCTCTAATGTC
>LIAL01000139.1 GCA_001437625.1 Nitrosopumilus sp. BACL13 MAG-121220-bin23 | reverse complement strand
AAAGTAAATCAGTTATTCATCTAAGCCGATATTTTTGAGAAATTTGTTTGTCTCAGAAAGAGCATGTTTTTTGATTTTTATTCTATCCTCTTTTTTGATAGATTTTGATGCTAAGCGTAACATTTCATCCATAAGATGAATTCCTCCTTGTGCACCTTTTTTTAGTCCTAATTGGTACAACATAGGCAAATTAGCCAAATTTTTATTTATTAATACATTAAATTCAGGGATTTTTACGTTTTTTGAATCAGGAGATTCAACTTCTATGAACTGATCAACTACTTTTGAGAGAAGTCTCTCAAGATTCACTCCTATGTTTTTTTCAAGTTGTGTATTTTTTTCCTTTCTTGCCATCATCACAATTCTTTTGATTTTAAGCAATGCTTGGTTGGTCTCAACCAAATCAAAATCACTTGCAGAAAGATTCAAAGAAAAATCTCCCATGAACGTAGTTGTAATAAATGATATAGCTTCTTTTCTACAAGAAGCCTTTGTAGTTCCAAAAGGGCAATTATCACAATTTGTTGTAAAATATCGGGCTCCTCTTTGTCCAAAACTTGAAAGAATAATTTTATTCTTTTCTCTAAGTTTAGATATTGTTCTAGAAACTAGTCCTTCATCAATTAACAGAACTTGAGAAATTTCTTGGTTGGAATAAGAACCTTCATCAATTAATTCTAAAATTTCTTTTTCTAATTCACCACGTGAGCGCCTAGAAGGTTCCTCAATAGCATCAGACAAATAGTGTGGCACTAATTTATCATCTAATTTATGATTGATTACGAATAGATTTCCATCATACTGAGCATCTAAACCCGATAAAGTTTCGACTTTGATTATTTTATTTAAAAGGCCATCTATATTTTTAATTTTAAAATCAATTAATAATTCATTTATGGTATTTTTAGAAATTTCCAAATTTCCTTTTTCAAAGAAATAATATAAAGCCCATCTAATTTTTCTTTCATCGCTTCTTTCAATTAATCGAAGTAGACTACAAAAATCATCTATTTGATTCCACTTAATGTCTGATATTTCATCCTTGGAATTTTTAACAAACAATATCTTGTCTAACTTTTGGAAAAATGTTTCAAATAATTTTTGAATTTCTGATTTTTTTATTTTAGACACTTGTTTTATTTTTGTGCTTTTTGAAATTATATTAAAGATTTCTTCTTTTAATAAAACAGGATTGTTTCTAATGGATTTTGTTTCATATCGAAAAAATTCAAAGAATTCCAAAGTTCTATCCAATATCGATACGGGAGTAAAAACTCTAAGCGCTCTAATATTGTAAGTTGAAATTCCCATAACTGAATTTATCTATTTGACTATTTATGCCTATTAAGACAACTAGATGACCTTTTTCTTTATCAGAATATCTATATATCTAAGAGATGATTTTAATCAAAAAAAAATTGGCTTAATACCAAAAATGTGATTTGTTCTTTTATGAGTACATCACAATGCCTTACAAATGTTGGACAATCCGAGTCTAAAACAAACCTGGTTGCAAGCACGCCAGTAGAAGAAGGACAAAAACTTTCACTAACAAACAAAGTTCTAGGATATTCTTGGAAAGAATTTCAAGGATTATCGTGGATAATGATGGAGGATCAATGTTAAATGTCCATCATTAAACACATTAGATATTCTAAGAAAAAACAGGTAGGTGCTGAACTAATCAAAAGACATGAAGCACTACAAAAGTTCAATGATGCACACAATTACAATACCGAATTAAGCCAATTGGCACAACAAGAAAGACAAAAAGAAATTACAACATGTAGAATGTTGTTGGGTGGACTGGCATAAAATGCCACTAGCATCATTTTCTT
>LIAL01000138.1 GCA_001437625.1 Nitrosopumilus sp. BACL13 MAG-121220-bin23 | reverse complement strand
CGCTAATGGAGATTCTAATATTAAATCAAATACTCAATTCATTGATGAAATTGAAACTGACGCACCTGTCCCATTTAACATTCCAATTGAATTTGATGGGGAACCAAAATATGGTGAACATGATGTTACAATTACTGTAAGATACAAAGATAGTGTAAGAGATGAAATTTTCTTACCTTATGAAACCACAATTTTAGTAAATAAAATATCTGAACTTGAGGAAGACGCTTTTGATCCTACAATGATTGCTATTCCAATAATTTTGGTTATAGGCATCATGATTTTCATAATTCGTAGGCGTAAAAAACAGAATAGTTAGGTATTAGTTTTAAATCTAAAAAATATGAATGAAATAAAATGAAATTAAGATTAACTATTATAATTTTAATTGTTGCATTAACTATAGGTAGTATAGTTGTTGTAACTGGTTTTATTTCTGATTCAAAATATGTGGAAATTCCAACCATTTCAAATTCATATGAAAATTTACAAAAATATAAAAATGAATTAGAAAAAATTAATCAATATAATCAAGAAATTTTAAAAGATTTAGAATATCAAATTAAAAATTCTGATGATGTTAATATTTCTCAAATAAATGATGAGATTGATGTAATCAATAAAGTGATTAATGAAAATAAGTTAGAACTGGAAGAAATACTTACTAAATTATCTCAAATTGAATCTAATCCTTAAATTATGAAAATATTTTATTTTTTTCTAAATTCATATAGTAATTTGTAATGAGATTATTGTTGTTAAATCATCGAAAATTAACTTTTATCGGAGTTATTTTGTTAATCATAACTTTTTTGATTAACTACTATCATCAAGAGTACCATCCTGATATTGGATTTAATTATGCATATGTTTCAGGAATTTTAATGCTAATTTCATTTGCTGCTAGTTTTTTTATATTTACCAAGGATAATTTAAAAAATTAATACCATAAATAATTAGGCTCAAATACAATTTAGATCTAGGATTATAAGCAATTATCAGATATTGATAGTATGCCTGGCGATGAAATTGAAGTTCCAAAGGAATTACGTGAATTCATGCTTGAAGATGCAGAAGAAACTATTCTTGGACAAAAGAATGGGGCGCAAAAACAATATCGTTATGGTAATTTGCATATTAGAGAATACGATGATAAATTTTTAGTTCATACTGACAAAGTTGATCCTAGAGTTAATCCAATTGGTCATTTGGTACATGATGCTCCTGAAGTTTTAATTGGTATTGCATGTGGAATATTTACAGGCGTCATTTCTGCAAAAAAGTTTTCTCATAAAAATCCAAAAAAAATATCTTTAGCTAATCTTTTATCATCTTCATTAATCTCTGGATATCTGGGATACATAGCAACTAAAAAAATCAAAAAATATTTAGAGTGATTTTATGCATACCATCAGAACTGTAAAAATATTAATCAAACTTTTACCATCTATTTTGGCATTACGTAAAGATAGAAAAAAATGGATTAATCAAAATAAAGATGAAATTGATTTAAATCAATTCAAAAAAAATGCCCATAAAATACTTGCAACTTTTATTTCATTAGGACCTGTTTACATCAAGTTAGGACAATGGCTTTCTTCTAGAGCTGATATTTTACCCCAGCCCTATTTACAAGAATTATCAAAACTTCAAGACAATGTTCCCGCTGCACCATTTGATCAAGTTAAACCAATAATTGAAAAAGATATTGGGCTGATTAATGAAAAATTTGATCATATAGATCCTGTTTCTATTGCTGGTGCATCATTAGGACAAGTTTATCGAGGATCTATTTCTGGTCAACAAATTGTAATTAAAGTAAAAAGACCTGGAATTGAAAAAGTTGTAGAAA
>LIAL01000137.1 GCA_001437625.1 Nitrosopumilus sp. BACL13 MAG-121220-bin23 | reverse complement strand
TTCAAATTCATACAATCACAATATTTCAGTAAGAATTACAGACGGTAAATGTGAAATAAATCCAGAAGAATTATCAAAAATAGCTATGAAACGAGCTCTAGAAGCAAGACAGATAGCTAAAAATCCAAAAATTAAGAAAGTTGGAGATTTGACAAATGGAGAAGGGTTATGCTAAATGCTGTTGAAATATCAAATCTTACAGTCAAATATCCAGATGTAACAGCATTAGATGATGTCAGTTTTGCAATTAAACAAGGCGATTTTTTAGGTATCATAGGACCTAACGGTGCAGGTAAATCTACTCTTTTTGATTCAATGTTGGGTCTAAATACAAACTATTCTGGAACAATCAAATTTTTTGATGAGGATATTAAAAAATCAAAAACATATCGCAAAGAAATTGGTTATGTTCCACAAAAACCTGAATTTGAGAATAACTTTCCTGCAACAGTTAGTGAAGTTGTAAGAATGGGATTAAGAAAAAAATCTGATGATAAAAAAGTTGATGAAATTTTACAACAATTATGGATACATGAACTTCGTAATAGAAGAATAGGTGAATTATCTGGTGGACAACTACAACGTGTATTTATTGCAAAAGCATTGGTCAACGATCCAAAAATTTTGATTTTAGATGAGCCTAGTACGGGAGTTGATCAACAAAGTATAGATTTGTTTTTTAGTATTCTTAAAGAATTAAATTCTAAACAAGGAATTACAATCATTTGGTCATCTCATGATTTGGATGCCGTAAATAAATTAGCAAACCATGTTGCATGCTTAAATCGAACATTATTTTTTCATGGCAAATCTGAAACATTCTTTTCTGATGATAAACTTGTTAAACAATATTCTGAAGCATCAATGCAGGAACATATGCACCATCATTAATCATGTCCTTTGAAATTCTAACCTATGCATTTATGCATAGAGCCTTAATTGCTGGAAGTGCAATAGCAATTTTATGCTCTGTTATGGGCTTGTTTTTAGTTTTAAGGCGTTATTCTTTATTTGGTGATGCCCTTGCACATTCATCATTTGGTGGAATTGCACTGGGTCTCTTTGCAGGAATTTATCCATTGTGGACAGCCTATGGTGTATCAATAATCAGTGCATTACTTATTACAAAAATTAAAGAAAAATACAACATATCTGGGGATGCATCAATTGCAGTACTTTTATCCTCAGGCATAGCAGTTGGGCTTGTAATTATTAGTTTTTCAGGTGGATTTTCCCTTGATATCTTTAGTTTTCTATTTGGTAGCATCCTTCTTGTTAGTGTTGAGGATACAGTCGCAATTGTAGCGTTAACTGGAGTAATTTTAATGATAATTTTGTTACTGTACAGACAAATTCTTTATTCTACATTTAATGAACGTCAAGCTAAAGTTAGTGGAGTTCCAGTAGACAAAATTAATTATTTAATTATAATTTTAGCAGGAGTAACTGTTGTTACGGCAGTTCAACTTGTTGGTGTATTATTAATTTCAGCATTATTTGTAATTCCAAATGTTACAGCAATAATGTACGGTAGAGGTTTTAAACAAACTATGTTTATTTCTATGGCTATTGCAGTATCTTCTGTTATTGCAGGAATTTTAATTTCATATATCTTTGACATTACTCCAGCTGGAACAATTGTTTTATTTGCAATTGGAGTACTTGCTGTAACTATGGGAATTAAATCTGCAGGATTACTATCTAGGAATTAATTAAATCATTTAATCTTCTCTTATCGTATATGCCTTTTACATAAAATAATGCTGTTACAATAATCCCTAATGCAATTAAAGGTGATGCAATTTCAGTATATTTCATCTCAGAACTATCTATTGTTTTAACTTGTGAAACATCTACTGGAATTTCTATAGCATTTACTGTTCCAATTTTGTTTCCTTCCTGTTCCACAAACCAAACTTTT
>LIAL01000136.1 GCA_001437625.1 Nitrosopumilus sp. BACL13 MAG-121220-bin23 | reverse complement strand
GAAAGAGAATCTAAAAAAGACAGCACACACAAGTTTTGGTTATATTTGATGAGTGAAAAACAAATTCATGGACGATAGTAATTTTCCTAATGGAGTTTGTAAACAATGCCATGAATCAGTGGTTGTCATGATAAGAAAAAATGATTTGAAAGAGGGGGATATTCGTTATGAATGCAAACAGTGTGGTTATGTTAGTACAAAAAAAGACTAGTGATGATATTTCCACATTTCACCAATAAAATCACATTCTCGACACACATAGATTAGATTCCAGAAAAGAGGAGCTTGCTGTCGTTCCCATTGCATCAGTCCTGAACATTTTGTACATGGTTTAGTTGGAGGGTGAATTTTTTTATGTTCCTCATATTCTTCATGAACCTCAAAAGATTTGTTGCATGCTTCACATTTTTCTTTCTTCTTTCCAAGTAATCCCATGACAATCACATAGATATCACACTAAAAAAGACATTCAATATTTTTCCACAACTAAAAAAATCTATTTGGAATTTGTACGCTCATGACTGATCGATATGAAGTGCGTAAAGAATCAAAAAATAATAACATTCCACTTTAGATCATAATTTAACAAGTTAAACTCATGAGCATGATTGGAATCAATAGAGAAATACAAAAAATTGCAATTCAATCCCAACTAATGGGATACAAAGCACTACTAAAAATTACAAATACCATGAGTAAATAGACCACTTGCGGTATTATGATTTTTTTTAAATAATTTCTTCACTAGTAATTTTATCACATAGGCAGGGTAATTGTGCTGCAAATATGTGACTGTTGATAAATTAACCCCGTAATCTATACATTACAAAATATGGATTATGTCCAAAAGAAGTGATATTTTTATTTCAATCAGAATACAACTCTAAACATACTCTAGAGGATCTCCGTCATTGTTTTCATCTTTTGAAACTTCTTCTATTCGGTTACACCATCTACTTTTTCCACTTTCACCATCTTGACGCCAATCGTTTTCCATAACTATAGTATGTCATTACTGGTAAAAAAAGACACCATATTCAGAATTCACATATGGTAAAAAAAACATCTTTTTTTAAAAATTAGAACAATTAAACAACTGTTTGAGTTACAAATACATCTAATTTGTAAGAAAATGGGTAATTTGACACATGATTCCATCATACCTCACACCAGTTGTCCCCCTAGAACCAAGCAATTTTTTTATCAGGACGGATAACTTTGATTTGTAATGAGTTCGTATGTTGATCTTTTACAGGAATATCGAGAAAAATTTGATAAAGAAATTTTTCCGTTACTTGTGTCTCATGAACTAATTCATAAAAAAACTGGACTGGTGTATCATTCTTTTCAGAAAAGAATTGATAGAATAGAACTGCAAAAAAAATCAATTGAAAGTAAAATATTTCTTTTAAAACAGCACATGTCAGATGGGAATAAAGTTGAAGATTTTGATAAATCCATAATGTTTGATTTAATCAGTATGTTTGCTCAGGGAACATTATCATATTTTGAGATATACAAATCATGTTTAAAATTTTCTTTAGATTTTAAAAAACTTGGAATAGTAAAAGATGATCCGGGATACAATGAAATGATTGATCATTTAGGGGATTACAAAAATAATGAAATACCTGTATTTCATAAAGCAGGTCTTAGAACATTTTTCAATGTAGATTTAAGAAATGTTTTAACAAATGACTCTTGGTGGATAAACAATAATTTTGAATTTACATATGAGGAGCCAGATGGGACTGAACTATCCTTGAGCATAGGTGAACTGTATGGGGAATTGGCAAGTATCAATTCAATTGTTTTAGGGTTTACAGAAAATCATCAAAAAAATTCAGATTCCAATTCTGCGGAATAATGTTTTAATTTTAATGCATCAAAACAATTTTTTAATTCATACTCCTGATTAAGGCTGTATCAAAAATTACCTATGACGC
>LIAL01000135.1 GCA_001437625.1 Nitrosopumilus sp. BACL13 MAG-121220-bin23 | reverse complement strand
CACATGTTACACGGTTATCATTTGGCTCACATCTTTTTGCATATTGGTGGAATTACACTTGCAGTCTTTATTGCAACACTTGCAATATCTGCTTATTTTAGATTAAGAACAAAACGACTTTTACTTAGTGCAATTGCATTCACTGCTTTCATTGGGGCTGAATCTGCTTTGCTTCTTGACAGCACATGGCCAAATATTTTTGATATTGGATTGATGCCACTAAATGAGGTTGGACACTTGTTGACATTTATTACGTTGGGATTATTGGCAATGGGAGTATTTAGAAATGATTGACAGAACTCAAAAATTACAGGAACTAATTGATGGCAATCCTGGAATTCAATTCCGTGAAATTATGCGTTCATCTGGATTAAAAAATGGCGTACTATCTCATTATCTAAAAAAGTTAGAAGACAACGGTGTTGTTAAAGTTGTTCGTGGTCCAAGGCAAGTTAGATATTATTCTCCAAACATTACAGAAGAAGAATCAATTGTTATCAAAGCTCTTAGAAAAGAAACTCCACGTGATTTGTTACTTGCACTAATCAAAGATGATGGGTTGGAATTTACTGAATTAGTGAAAGAAGTTAAAAAATCCCCATCAACTGTTTCACTTTATCTTTCAAAAATTGTTGCTGATGGGTTAGTCGAAATCAAAGTCGTTGAATTGAAAAAAAGATATCATATTAAAGTAAGAGGGCTTGTAGACAAGTTAGTTGAAGAACATAGGCCAGGATCACTCGAAAAATCTACATCTGGATTTGAAGATATTATCAACTCCTTCTAAAATTTTAAAACTAAATTATTTGCTACTGGCACTAGGACTGTTTGTATGTTTAATAGCCATTCCACAATTTTCTTTTGCTGAAGTTTCCATTCCAGAACACGAGTATGTTTCATATTTTGATTCCAATGGAGTCTATACTGTAGTTGGTAATGTAAAAAATGATCTTGAGTATGCAATTATTCCAACAATAACTGTTTCAGTAGAAAATAATTCTCAAATATTTTCTCAAACCATTCAGCATGTACCGCTAGCTTCTGGCAATGAAATTCCATTTAAGATTAAATTCTTTGAAGTCTTAGATGATCCGATTTTGCTTCCTGCAGAATTATCTTTTGAAAAAACTTCTCAGCAAGAACTTCCAATTGCAATTCTTTATGATGAAACTTTGGTTACATATGACGATGGACATCTAACTGGTAGAATTCAAAATAATGGTAACACAACAATTTACAATCCTAAAGTTTTTGCAGTAATTCATGGGTATGATCAAGTTTTAGATATTGGACAAAACATGGAATTTATTGAAAAAATTGATCCTGGTGAAATTATAAATTTTTCAATGCATCCTGATCCTTCAATCACTGATGAAGTTTTTTACTATAGTTGCTTTGGAACTATGGATACTACTGTAGTTCCAGTTACTGCAAAAAAAGCTGGTGGAAGTTTTGATTTTAGATACGATTCTCCAGGAACATGGTATCATGATCCAATTTTTGATAATGCAGATACAACAATGAGCATTATTGGTTACAATAGTTTTCCACTAGAGGGATATGCAAATTTTGAATTTACTCCAATTTCAGGAAATGAAAAATTTGATGTTACCTTGGATAATGAGCCTGTTAAATTCATACAAAGTATGGATGACATGGGTTCTTGGCATGTTGCTTTCATTGTAGATCCTTTAACACAAGGAACTTGGAAAATTTCAGGATTTGAAAAAGGATTGCCTCCTGATACGCCAAAAATCCCAATTTGGATAAAGCAAAGCGGGGACTGGTGGTCAACTAATCAAATTGATAACTCTGAATTTCTTGAAGGAATAAATTTCCTCGTTGAAAAACAAATTATTTTGATTCCTCTATTAGAAATGTCTCCTGAAAGTGAATGGAAAATTCCCACATGGACTAAAACTATTGTTGGTTGGTGGTATGATGAAAAAATTTCTGATGATGAA
>LIAL01000134.1 GCA_001437625.1 Nitrosopumilus sp. BACL13 MAG-121220-bin23 | reverse complement strand
CCTGCCAATAACCCTGTCAACAAAATTTTCTTTTTATGAGATAATACTAGCGAATTATTTCCAGATGTGATATTTTTAGAATTATCTTTATTTCTTAACATAATTATTGCAATACATATCATTAAACCGGCAAATATCATCATTAAATATTCTGAAGGTGTTGCTAATCCTAAATTTGAACCAATAATTGCTCCCCCAATCCCGGGCAATACAAATTGAATTCCTTCTTTATAGTGGATTTTTGTTTTCTTTACATTGAATACTAAAGTAATAACTGCAATGGATGCCACAGATAATGCTGAAGTTCCAATAGCTACATGAGGATCTTCAATTCCTACAACATATAGTAAAAATGGAACTGCTAAAATTGATCCTCCCGAACCAAATAATCCTAATGAGAACCCAACTGTAATTCCTCCAATTATTGCAAGAATCAACACAATAGGATCTACATTATTTAAAAATTCCAAAAAAAATAATGGAGGACCCATTTTGTTACATAGTCACCGCACATCTATTTGGACCATATTCTAAAGCCATTAGTTCTTCTTGAGGTTTGTCCATTGATGTTTTGTTGTATTCTATGATTTTTTGATAGTTTGGAGGTGTTGGAATAGATATGTTTCCTATGGTTTCTACAAATTCATCATTTGATTTTTTGAGAATATCGATGATTTTTTTTGCTTTGGATACACTTACAGTAATCATACTTCCTGAAGGTGATGGTTTCTCAAAGTGAGTTGGAAGAATCATGACATCATCATTTAATGTCATAATTTTTTTATGTATTGTATGGTATAAAATTTCAGCATATTCTTTACCATTGTCTCTAAGATCAGGTCTACCAACACTGTCTACAAATATCGTATCTCCAGAAAAGAGAAATTTCCCTGCTACTAAAAATGAAAGACTTCCAAGTGTGTGTCCAGGTGTATGAATTACATTAAGTGATGTAGTGCCAAATTTTTGAGAGTCTTCATGAAACACTTTGCTACTTTGAATGTCATATGATTCATAACCACTAAGATGTAAAGTTGCATTTACCGTATCTGCTAATTTCTTTGCAGCTGAAATATGATCTGCATGTTGATGAGTATCATAAACTGCTACAATGAGGGTATTCTTATCTTGTGCTATTTTGATATATTCTTCAATTGGATATACTGGATCAATAACTATTGATTCATTTTCTGATGAAACAATATACGACATACAACCTTTGCCTATTCTACGAACTTGTGTGATGTTTATGTGGCCATCCTTTGTTTCTACATTTATTTCTCCTTTCTCAAATGAAGTACTCCAACTATCCATTCCTCCAGTAAGAGTACTTGACTCAAGTCCATGACTGGACAAAATATATTTTGCAATAGTTGATCTATTTCCAGATGTACAAACTGTGATGATTTTTTTATTTTCTGAAATTTCTGAAATTTTTTCTGAAATCTGAGATAAAGGAATATTGATACTATTGTCTATGTTCCATTCTTCATATTCTTGAGGTTCTCGCACATCAACTAAAACAAATTTTTCATTTCCATCTATCATCTTTTTTAAATTTTGAGAATCAATGTCTTGTGAAATCCCTGAAACTGTATTCCCAGACCAGTTTTCCATTCCGTTTTCAAGAAATGAAATTTTAAATCCCATCTCTTTCATCATACGAGACATATGTGAAACATACGTGTCATTTTTATCTCCAGATTTTCCATCTCCAACTAAAACATATTCTAAATTTTTTGGAAGTTTAGGCATAATATTTTGTTGTGAATTTGCATCACATACGGCATAAACTGCATTGGGTATGTGTGATTTTTCAAAAGATTTTTTAGAACGTACATCAAAAATTACTAAATCTTGTTCATTGTCAATCTTTTGCTTTAAAGTATTAACAGATATTGAATTTTGTTTTGTGTGTGAAATTGTTGTCATACACCAATATTCTTAAAATTATACTTAACAAACACGTATTGATTGCAATCATTTGC
>LIAL01000133.1 GCA_001437625.1 Nitrosopumilus sp. BACL13 MAG-121220-bin23 | reverse complement strand
CCACAAACACAAGAACATCTTTTAGCTCTTCAAACTCTTGAAATTCAACAAATAGTTGTACTTCAAAATAAAGTAGATTTACTTTCTTATGATGAAGTATTAGCAAATTATAAAGACATTACAAAATTTGTTAAGGGAACTAATGCCGCAAATTCTCCTATTATTCCAATTTCTGCTCAATCTGGATTAAATATAGATGCATTAATTGGTGCTATAGAATCCACCATTAAAACACCTGAACGAGATGAAAAAGCAGATACTATAATGCACGTTTTACGTTCCTTTGATGTAAACAAACCTGGTATAAAATTAAAAGATATCAAGGGTGGTGTAATTGGAGGTAGTTTAACTCAGGGAATTTTTAACATTGGTGATGAAATTGAAATTAAACCTGGTATTATGAATGAAAAAAATAAATCTTATGAACCCATTCTTACTGAAATTACTTCATTAGGAACTGCTGCAGGAATAGTTGAATCTGTAAAACCTGGAGGATTAGTTGCAATTGGTACAAAGTTAGATCCATCTATGACTAGAAGTGATTCATTTATTGGTTCAGTAATTGGAAAGCCTGGAACCCTTCCTGATAATTCTACTTTGCTAAAACTTGATGTTAATTTGTTTGACTCTGCTGTAGGTTCTACTGTAGGTTCTACTGTGGACTCTAGTACAGATCTTCAAGTTAAACCAATTCAAACAGGTGAATTACTTCGATTAAACATTGGAACTGCTCCCGTATTAGGTAAAGTTACTAAGGTAAAATCATCTAATATTGAAATTGAGCTTAGAAGGCCTGCTTGTATATTTGAAAATGGACGTGTAGCAATAAGTAGAAAAATTGCTGAAAGATGGCGATTAATTGGTGCAGGCATCGTTGGTTGAAGTAATCTGTGATACTAATTTTTTAATTCATTTAGCAACTAGACGAATCAAAAATATTGATAATTTAGATATGGAAATAGGTTCAATTTCTTTTATTGTTCCTGACGTTGTTAAAAATGAATTAGTAAAATTACAACAAGTTCCAGAAAAGACCCAAGAAATAACTACAACATTAAATTTTATAAAAAATTTCAAAATAATTCCTATTAGTGGAAATTATGCAGATCAAGAACTGATTAATCATGTTAAAAACACTCGAAGTATTATTGCAACAATGGATAGAAAACTTAAAAATAAGATTAAACAATTAGGAAGTTCTATTTTATCTATACACAATGATAAGATCATTCTTGAAAGTTAGCAAACTTTATTTTTAAAATAATTTATTCTAATAGTATGTCTAATTTTTCTATAACTAGTTCCGATTTTAACGAAGGAGAAGAAATTCCAAAGAAATTTGGCTATAAATTCGAAAATACTCATCCTACAATTGAATTTGATAATATTCCTCAAAATACAAAATCATTATCTATTATAATGGATGATCCAGATGCAATGGCTGCTGTAGGGAGAGTTTGGGTTCACTGGTTATTATCCAATCTTTCACCACAAACTGTCGCAATTTTGACTGGAGAAACACCCATGAAAACATTAGAAGAAGGAGAAGAGGATGATCAAATAGATTATCTAAAAGGAAAAACTGATTTTGATGAGATTGGTTATGGTGGACCTGCACCACCTAATGGACGTCATACATACATCTTCAAAGGATATGCACTTGATACTATACTTGATCTCAAAGAAGGTTATTCTAAACAAGAATTAGAGGATGCAATGAAAGGTCATATTATTGCAGAATCAAAATTAACAGGAACTTTTGTCTAAGATTAATCATAAAAGTCTACTAGATTTATAATATTTTTAGAAATTGGATTATTTGATTCAATTTCTTTAGAATCTATATTTACATTCCAATCAAAAATTATTTCTCCCTTATGTCCTTTAAAATTTAATATTACTTGATACTTTTCTAAATTAATCTCTGTTACATCTAATTTTACTCTGGTATTTCTATTGTCAAAAATTTTCTCATCAGGATATTCTACTTTTATTTTATCTTCAA
>LIAL01000132.1 GCA_001437625.1 Nitrosopumilus sp. BACL13 MAG-121220-bin23 | reverse complement strand
TTAAATTTATAATTTTTAATTCTGTATAGGTTTTTATCTTGATGTTGATATACTTGTTATGATGACTGGATCAACCCCATCCAAACTACATGATGAAAAATGTACACAATTACTTCACGAATCTGAAATTCGGTTTGCTGGAATTATTGACAAAGATGGAAAGTTGATTGCTGGTGGATTTAAGGCTGGATTGGTTCCTCATGAAAGTGATGACGTTCGATTACAATCCTTTTTGGAATTTGTTTCAAATGTATCTATTAGAACTGAGTATGATGAAAGTTTAGGTCCAATTAACTATCTTGCAGCAAGACGTGACAAGGCCGTTTTAGTTAGTTTTCCTTTTCCTGTCACACAAATACTATTATTAATTTCTGCTGAACCTAGTTCAAACATTGATAATTTGGCTAAAAAAGTAGTTGAAATTTTTACTGACGTAAAATAATTTTTCAAATTTAACCACATCCTTTTAATTTGGTATTGTGAAATATCTATTGAATTGAAAGCAACATTTGGTGCAGGATGTTTTTGGCATGTTGAAGATTTACTTAGTAAAACTAAAGGTGTAACTTCAACTGCAGTTGGATATATTGGAGGACAATTACCAAATCCAACATATGAGGAAGTATGTAGTGCTCAAACTGGACATGCAGAAGCTGTAGAGGTAGAATTTAACCCTGACGAGATAACTTATGAAGCATTATTAGATATTTTTTGGCATAATCATAACCCTACAACATTAAATCGACAAGGACCTGATGTTGGAAATCAATATCGTTCTGCAATTTTCTATCATGATGAAGTACAAAAAGAAATTGCTGAAAAATCTAAACAGTCTCTTGATTCTTCTAAATCATTTGATGATCCTATAGTAACTCAAATTATACCTGCACCTAAATTCTACAAAGCAGAAGAATATCATCAAAAATATTTTAAAAAACAGGGATTTTAAATTAATTATTTTACAATAACAACTGGGATTTTTGACGTGTGTATGACATAGTTTGATACACTTCCAAAGAACATTTCTTTTGTAGAACTTCTACCTCTTGACCCTATCACAATCATATCAAATTTTGATTTTCCATGAGCCATTTTAATTATATTGTACCCTATTTCTCCACGTACTATTTTATCTGTAAATCCAATTCCATTTTTTGCTGCCAAAGTTTTAGCTTCATCAATGAATTTTTTCATATTAATATTATATGCCTCCTCTACAGAACCTACTCCTCTAAATTCTGAATGAGGTGGTGCGTAAATTGAGTGAATGCCTGTAATTGTTGCATCACAACTTCTTGCTAATGTGATTGCAGTTTCAAGACCACGTACAGAATTTTTTGATCCATCTAATGGAACTAAAATTTTTGAAATTTTCTTTTGTATCACAAAATTATGTTATTTTCGATCTTAAAATACAATGCTATTACTCGTATTTCATTCATCCTTTTCACATGAAAATAAAATAATTCTTGTAATTGTTAAATTGAGCAATAATTAACGATACTAGTTTCTAGTAAAAAATACACACACTTTGATAATACTATCTTTAAAATTTTAAAACTTATTGAATGCATTAAAAAAAATCTTGTTGAATCATTTTAATTCCAATAACTTAATTCCTGTTATTTTCTAATACATTCTATGATTGAAATGCAGGAAGTTAACTGGACTGATATTGAAGAAATAATTAAAAAACTTTCTAAACGTGTTTTAGAATTAAATCAAACTTTTTCTAGTATTAGTACTGTGAGCCGTGGTGGCTTAATTCCTTCTAGATTAATTGCTGATGTGCTAAATATTAAAAAAATTTATGTTGATCAGAATAAAATTTCCTCTGATTCTTTGTTTGTTGATGACATTTTTGATAGCGGTAAAACATTCAACGATGTTCTTTTACGAGTGGATGATGGCTCTAAATTCATTTTTGCTACTTTATACGCTAGACGTGGAATGACATATCCTAAACAATTAATTTATGGTGAAAAAACATTTGATAGTTCATACGTTGTTTTTCCTTGGGATAGAT
>LIAL01000131.1 GCA_001437625.1 Nitrosopumilus sp. BACL13 MAG-121220-bin23 | reverse complement strand
ATGTAAAAAAAATATTTGAATTATTGATAATTATTTTATTTTATAGCGTAAAATAGCCAATACAGAGTCATCAATTTCCAATTTTTTAATTATTTTTGAAGAAGTAGCAAACTCAATTTTACAAGATGTTTTTTTAGCAAGTTCTAGCATCTGGAGTATATTCTTAAATTGAGAATTGGTGTGATAGTTTGTAGAAACAATCAGGGTTTCAACAGCACTCATTTTTAAAGCACGATAAATGACATTATTTCTTTTTGCAGTTAATCCATCCTTTACTAAATTTTCATATTTTTGGATTAATTCTTCCATGTGTTTTTTTCTATATTCATACAAATGATGAATAATTATTTCATGAATATTATTAATTGAAGTCGTGAAAGATAGACCTTCAACAAATCTACATTTAGAAGTTAATTCAGAATTTAATTCATCATAAAATTCTGTTTTCCCATTACCATTTCCACCTAAAAGTATCAATTCAGAATCCACATCCATCAATCTAACTTTATTTGCAACATTTTTGAAAAAGACATGAATTTTTGTTTGTCTTGCACGTAAAAATCGACCTTGACTTTGTCCGCCTTTCTTGTGTCTTCCTTGTAAATCAATTTTTAATTTAGATTCTTGAATAATTTGACTGCCTTGGAATTTTTGTATTTTTGCAGTTTTTTGATCAACAGTTACCAGTAAAACATTATGATTTGTTTTTAAAATATCTGAAAAGGGCTTAACATATGGTTTTTTATTTTCCATATAGATATAGGGTAATTTTTGAGATGTTCCAATCACCTTAATCTCAATTTTTTTATTTTTAATCCAACCAAAAATACATAATGTTTTAGCAATTTTTCCAGCAGATACAGGATTCTTTTTTAGTTCTAATATTTTTTTTTCAATTTTTGATTCAATTTTTTTAAATGATTCAGAACGGTTTGTTTCTTGTAATAATTGAATTGTATCTTGTCCTTTCCCGTACGGATAATATACAGAAATACAAGGAGTGTTGATTTTTTTTAATTCTTGTAAAAATTGATTCAAGGACAGCCATTCAGAAGAAGAAATTTCAGATAATTCGTCATAACTAGTCATGAAAACTAGTAAAATTACTTTTGTAATAACATTTGGGAAATATAACCAAAACAAGAGAGGGTAATAGAGAGGATAATAGAGACCCTAAAAACCAGAAATTAGTACAATTTTACCCTAAAAGTGAATTTTTTATAAGAATTTGATATAGATTATATACTAACAATACAGGGAGATGCTGTATTATTTTGGTTCAAGAAATTGCTAACACTGACACTATGTGTGGACGTTGTGGAAAAAATGGAATGTTAACAGATAATGTCACAGGAGAAAGATTCTGTGGAAAATGTGGTTTTGTAATTTCTGAAACATTACAAGATGCAGGACCTGAATGGAGATCATTTTCAAAAGAAGGCGGAGCAGACCCAACAAGAACGGGGGCACCAACATCATTAACAATGCACGATAGAGGACTTGCAACCATCATCAATCCACTAAACAAAGATGCATCTGGAAAACCATTATCAACAACAATGAAAAGTACAATTGAACGTCTTAGAACTTGGGATAGCAGAAGTAAAGTTAATGCATCAGCGGATAAAAATTTGAGACAAGCATTAAGTGAACTAGCCACATTAAAAGACAAACTTTCACTTTCAGATTCAGTTATTGAAAAAGCAGCTTACATTTACAGAAAAGCATTAGAAAAAGGACTAGTAAAAGGTCGTTCTATTTCAGCATTAATTGCATCTGCATTATATGCAGCCTGCAGAGATACTGAAACCCCAAGAACATTGAAAGATGTTGCAGATGCAGGAAACATTAAGAAAAAAGACATTGCAAGATGTTATAGATTATTACATAGAGAATTAGAATTAAAAATGCCAGTAGTAGATCCTACACAGTGCGTTGCAAAAATTGCAAGTAAATTACAGATATCAGAGAAAACAAAACGTTATGGAATTAAAGTATTAAGAGATGCACAAGAACACGAAGAATCAGCAGGTAAAGATCCAATGGGTCTTGCAGCAGC
>LIAL01000130.1 GCA_001437625.1 Nitrosopumilus sp. BACL13 MAG-121220-bin23 | reverse complement strand
GAATTATAAATTTAGTTAGAAATAGATCATACCTAAAAATTATCTTTTCGTAGGCACATATTTCATCCCTCAAAGATTATCTGATAATTAGACACTTTTAGATTAATTAGATAGAATTTTTGATAACAATCATGACACTAAACAACAGAGAGAAAATAATTTCAATAATCTCCAACGGAATTGCCGTATTCTCACTATTACAAGAAAGAGACGAATTGCCTAAAAATACAACAATGTATGACTTTGTCCTCAAGGTAATTCCTGCAGATATTAAATCAGAGTTGAGTGTGGAGCTAATTGATGAGGTTTTCAAGTATGTCACATCTGCACACAGTTCTTCAAACGCACAATAATTCTACATAAAATGGAAAAAATAAATTCTAAAGAAATTATTTCAAATTTTACCTCCCTTGATTACGTGGTTCTCTCATGCATGCACTATACAGATTTGAAAGCAATGATCAGGATTAATCCCCTGGACTTGGTGGTAAGTTGTGAAAAATTCTTTGATTGTGAGTTTATGAAAAAAATGAACCAGGAACCATCGCCGCAATTAAAATTAAAAATACAAAACTGGCTAAACTCCATAGAGTACAAGCAGTATACCAAAAATACGTCTCAAACGCTAAGTGTAAACGACAAGGATAGAATCAGAAATATTTATTCTAAATTGGGATTAAAGCCCCATGACTTGTCTGAACTAACTGATGCTGGAGTTAAATTTCTTGAAAACAAAGAGCTTGAAACAAAACAACAGTGGGGTGCAATGGTGCAGATGAACAAGTCACATGATGCAATTAATTTAAAAAAATCAATAGATGAGTGCGCGATTTTAATCCCGCTAATGTTTACCGCTGGGATTGCAAACGGGAAATTATTTTCTGAAATGTTTAAAACAATAAATCTTGGAATGTATGATTATTTGTCTAAAAATCCGCTTATCCACCCAATCTTTTTAGATTATCTGAAATAGAAAATATTTACAAATCAGAAGAAAATAAATTCCATATACACATAATCAAAACATGCATTGTGACGACAAGAGAACATTATTTGTATTAAAACAAGGCATTGAGGACACATGGGACGAGTTAAAAAAAATAGATTTTGATGACAAAGATTTGATTAAAAAATTATCTGAGGATATTCAAGAGTATTTTGAGTACAAAAACTCCCCATCAAATTAAGAATCATATGTATGACTTTTCATTCTGAAATAACCCTCACCTCTTAAACTCACGATCAATTATCATGCATAGTCAAGGTGATAATTCACTGCACTCCATACAAAAAGCACCCTAATCATCACTGTATGAGTCAGGAATTATCATCAATTTCATAAAAAAACCATTGATTCGCGATCTACAAATAGGAGTACAAACTAGAGTATACAGTCTTGGTGAGATAAAGAACGTCGATACGTCATATCTTTTCAGGACGCTTAATTTACAATTAATTAATTTTAACATATTATTGATAACAATCCTGTTAGCGCCATTGGCATAATTTTTCTCCCATTTTTACAGCGACTCATAAATTTTCTTAATAGTTTTGATATGGGATTTGTAACTGTGATATACTATAACCTGTTCTTATCCACAAACAATGTACGTTTGCCAATTCCTTGCAAGACGGATTTATTTTCATGTAAATAAAAGTAAATAAAAAATAAAATTATGATGCAATGAATAATTCTCTACCCTAGTGTAAATACAGAACCATCTTCGGGGTTACCATCAATATCAAAACCAAATTCATTGTACTTTTTTCCAGTTTTTTCATGTAGTCTATCTATGTCAAAACCACAGTCGTTGTACTTTTTTCCAGTTTTTTTATAAAGTTTATTTTTGTTAAACCCGTCCACGTTATACCCGTCTTTCTGGTACCCATCTTTGTTAAACCCGTCCTTGTTGTACCCGTTTTTACTATACCCGTCCACGTCATACCCATCTTTACCAAAATTACTTTGAGTATGTTTGTTAAATCCAGTATCTTTATTGAATCCGTCTTTATTGTATCCGTCTTTGTCAAGTTCATACTGATTAAACCCGTCCTTGGTAAACCCCTCTTTG
>LIAL01000129.1 GCA_001437625.1 Nitrosopumilus sp. BACL13 MAG-121220-bin23 | reverse complement strand
TATAGTATAATTTCATATATTATTACATAATCCTATTATAACTGACATAATATAATAATTTTAATGAGATCAATGATGTCCATACCTGAAGTTGTAAGAGAAATCGTAACAAGAAATCGCTCAATTTATGATTGCATGAAAATGGATTTGATAAATTATACTGCATTAGCAGTAAAAATTCAACCAGAAATAGAAAAAATTTTAGGAAATTCTGTTAATCTCAATACAGTTGTAGTTGCAATCAAAAGATATGCAGATTCATTTGAAATTAAAGAAGAAATGAAAGAAGAGTCAGTTTTAAAAAATGCAAGATTATCTTTAACAGACGGAATAATGGACGTTAGGTTTTCTGTTAAGGATTCAAATCAAATGGATCCTATGTCAATTTTAGATAAATTTTCTAAGGTAACTAATAATTATGAATTTTTTAGACTCTCTGATTCATTTAGATTTCTTACAGAAGATATGGAAGATATTAGACAAATTTTCAATAGTGTTTCAGAAAGAAAAGATATGTTTAGTACGGGTCTTGCAAAAATTAGAATTTCAATACCTTATTCCCATAATCAATCAGATGTAGTATCATATGTTGCAGAAGTATTACATGTGAATGGTGTAGAATTAGTTAATGCATTTTTTAGTCAAGATAACATTACCATTATTTTAAATGAAAGAGATTCATCAAGGGCTTATGAAATTTTACATTCAGATATTATGAGAACATAAGAAAACTAGTGGTTTTTCTTAAAATTATTCTTATAGCATATATTCAATCAATATATGGATTAGATACAATTGATCAAAAAAATAAAAAAAATTTTAATTTTAGGTAGTGGATTTGCAGCTGTAGAGTGTGCTAGACAATTAGAATCAAAATTTGGAAAAGATCCTGAAGTTGAATTGATAATGATTGGGGAAGATAATTTTCTATTATTTACCCCAATGTTACCACAAGTAGCCTCAGGAATGATTGAAACTAGGCACATAGTTTTCCCTATTAGAACAATTTGTAAAAAAACAAAATTCTATGAAGGTAGAATTAAAAATATTGATCCATATGGAAAATTAGTAACATTATGGGGAACTGGAGATAAAAGAAGTATTTCAATACATTATGATTTTTTAGTAGTTGCACTTGGTAGTGAAACTAATTTTTTTGGTATGGCTGATGTTGAAAAAAATGCTTACACTATGAAAACACTCAACGATGCTGTAATGTTAAGAAATAGAGTAATTGATATGCTTGAACAAGCAGAAAATGAAACAAATCCAATTCTTAGAAAAAGTTTTTTGAATTTTGTTGTAGTTGGCGGGGGTTTTGCAGGAATAGAAACTGCAGGAGAAATAATGGATTTACTTTTAGATGCACGGAAATATTATCCTACTATTTACAAAGAGGATCTTAAAGTAATCGTATTAGAAGCAATGGGAGAAATTTTACCTGGATTTAATAAAAAATTAGCAGACTTTGCAAAAAAGAAATTAGTGGAAAGAGGAATTGATATTCAATTAAAAAAAGTTGTTACAAGTTTTGATGGAAATGAGGTTACAATAAAAACATTAGATGAAACCTCAAAAGATTCTATTGATCAATCTGAAATAAATTCAATTATTACAAAAACTTTGATTTGGACTGCAGGAGTCACTCCAGTTAATACAATCAAAAGATCAATGTTTAAAACTGAAAAAGGAAAATTAATAGTAAATGATTTTCTTGAAGTTCAAAAATTTGCAGGTGTGTTTGCAATAGGTGATTGTGCTTTATTTGTAGACCCAATAACTAATAGAGCATTTCCTCCAACAGCACAAATTGCAGAAGCTCAAGCAAAAATTGCTGCAAAAAATTTAATTTCATTAATTAAAAATTCTGATCAAGAAAAATTTGTTTATCGTTCTAAAGGACAAATGGCAACTATTGGAAAAAGATCTGGAATTGCAACATTTTTGGGAGTAAATATTTCAGGGTTTGTAGCTTGGTTAATTTGGAGAAATGTGTATTTATCAAAAATTCCAACATTTGATAAGAAAATACGTGTATTACTTGATTGGATAATAGATTTGTTCTTTGATAGAGATATTTCACGATTAAAACTCATGAAACGTGAAGCTGAAAAAGAATACAAGGAACTTGATGAAGTAGATGATGTTTGGT
>LIAL01000128.1 GCA_001437625.1 Nitrosopumilus sp. BACL13 MAG-121220-bin23 | reverse complement strand
AATATAATTTTTTAATTTAGATAAAATTAAAATCCAGATTATAACTAATAATAAAGCAATAGTTACTTTAATTCCTGATGTAATTATCCAATGAAAATTACCAAATTGTTGAATAGTAAATGGACCCAACAAAACAACTATTATTCCACCTCCAAGAATTATCAAAGCCCACATTGCAAATAAGAAACCATAAATTCCAGATTTCAAAGAGAAACACCCATCATAAATGCAGTAATGATAGCTAAAATTCCTGAAAATATTGCAAGTTTGAAAATTTCAAATCCAACTTGTTTTTCAGATAAAGGGCCACCTGCAAGAATTAATCTTACTAGAGTTACGGGAGCTGTTTTATCATTAGTTGCTTTTAGTTTAAAATCATCAGTATGTTCTACAGGTTTACCTGTGATTTGTCTATGTTCAACTATTCGTTTTACGCTTGATAAAAACAAAAAGGAATTGATTATAGCAGGTAAGAGTATAATGGCTGCAATAATTTCAACACCTCCAATAATTGCAATTACGCCATACATAGCACCAAATGTTAATGCTCCAGAATCTCCAGGAAAAATCTTGCTAGGTATTTTATGATATTTATAAAATGCTAATGAAACAAAGCCTAAAGGTAAACTAACAATAGCAATTTCATAATTTTCTAAAATAAATAAACAGATAGACAAGGTGAAACTTGCAATGACCATAAATCCACTAGCAACACCATTTAGAACATCAATAGAATTAATTGTATTTCCAGTTATAGGAATCATAAAAATTATTAATCCAATATACAATAATGGAATTTCTACATTACCAAATAATGGAAATGTAAGGGATGAATCATATGCACCCAGAAAAATAATTGGAAGTGCTGCAATTACAAGAGTTACAGGTTTAAACCAACCACCCATTACTTTTCTATCATCAACATAACCAATTAGAAATGCTGCAGTAGTTGTAATTATTATTGCAAGAATTTCATTAAGTTGAAAAAATCCATAAAGAACAATCTCTGAAACAATAATTCCCAATATTATAGATATTCCACCAGGTCTTGCAACCATTATACTTTCTTTTTTATTCATATCTTTTACGGTAAAATTATTTTTTACTAAAATTTTGATCAATGGCGGAGTAGTGAAATAAACTACAGAAAATGCAAGTATGCAAGAAATTATTGCAGGAATAATTAATTCAATCAATATCTGACCTTCTTTAATTCAGCTTTTATGTTATTGGCAACGGTTAAACCAATTTTATCAATTTCTCCCAATTTATGGGTAGGAATTTTTTCTAAATCATCGAGATTTTTTATGTTATGTTTAAACAATACACGGGCTCTAACCCTTCCAATTCCTTTTACACGTACCAAATCTAGTAATTCCTCTCTAATCCCATAAACTACTCTTTTTCTTAAATCATTTAATTCTTCAAGTAAATCAGGTCTATCAATATGCTTAGCAATCTCTCTTAAACAATAGGATAGCCAATTTGCATTTTCTACCATTCTATGCATATCTCCAGCCTCAATTCCAAGAGTATCAGATAGAGAAAGTTCACTAGATTCAGTGATCCACATTTGTAAAGCCAAAAGACTTCTAGAGCAATCATATTCAGAAATAGGTTCAATTAATTCTGAAGAATGATTTTCAATCATCAGACTAGTTGATTCATAGTCTTTATTTCGAAGTGAAAATTTAGGAAAAAATTCTTCACAATTTATCATTAAATGTAAAAATCCAAAAGTATGTTTTCGTTGGTTAGATACATTATCTATTGCATCTCTAAAGTATGTTGCAGTGAGTGGATCAATGTAAAGCATTGAGGTCTTTTTTCCAAATGCAGTTCCAGCATACCGATCACCTTTTTTAATTATTAATTGTTGAGAAGAAAGAAAACGTAAAGAAATGTTAATTGCAAAACTTAGCGTAGCTTTTGAAGATTGTAATCCACCCAATGTTTGTAAAAAGAATTCAAGGAGTTCTTCTTTTTTTATTCCAGGATGTATAACAATTACACTTAGAATATGTGTTCTAAGAGATTTATCCTCAGTAATTTTTGAAACTATAGGTTCTGGTTCACCATGAATATAATATTCAGTTAAATCTTCAGTGTTACCATTTCCAACAATAATAGATTCACCGTAATCATCGTATTGTGGTCTTCCAGCTCTACCACAAAGTTGTTTATACTCTAAAATACTAATTGGTCTATTTGCACCAATTTTTGCATTGTATCTATT
>LIAL01000127.1 GCA_001437625.1 Nitrosopumilus sp. BACL13 MAG-121220-bin23 | reverse complement strand
AAAAACCAAATGTCACATGAAAAATAAATCACATTAACTAAAACCCAATCATCACAGTTACGATTTATCCAACTGGTATGGTACACGTGTAAAAAAGTGTGGGACATTGACAGACTAACATCATAAAATGCTGTAAATGTAATGTGTCTAATTATCACTAATGCAAAATTCTGAATCCAAAATTTTAGGACTTGGATTATCTGTAATTGCCCTAAACCTTGGAATGTATCTGGGAGTTCCAGCCATAGTAATTGTTGGAATTAGAAAAGCTGTTTTTTAAAATTAGAATAATATTTGGTAAATTACCGTAAAAACGTAACCTGAGACTGAGTTTATTTAAAAAAGTTGACACAAAACCTTTAGTTATCATAATGTGTAAGTATGAAAATGAGTAAATTTTCACAAGAAATTGAAGTTAGTGGACATCTAATAGATTCATCAATTTTAACTAAAATTTTTGATAAAATTATGGATCTAAAAGGTGAATTTAATGTTGAAGAGATAGACATTGGTAGTAAGAAGAAGGACTATTCCTATGCAAGATTAACAATTACTGGAAATAATCAATTACACTTAGATGAAATATTAAAAACAATTTACAGGGAAGGGGCTACATCTAAAATTCAAAAAGAAATCAAATTAAAAAAATCACCAAAAAATTTTGTAATGCCTGATAATTTTTACAGTACAACAAATAATCACACTCAAGTTTTCTTAAATGAAAAATGGATTGTTGTTGGAAATATGATGATGGACAAATGCATTGTTGTAAAAGGAAACAAAGCATACTGTGTCCCAGTTAGGGATGTAAAAAAAGATGATCAGATTATTGTCGGGGATGATGGAGTCAAAATTACACCTCCAGAACGTCCACGTGAAGGAGTTAATGTTTTTGAATTTATGGGCAGTTCAAGCTCTAGTGAAAGGCCAACTCAACATATTGCCAAACAAGTAGCTGACGATATATTTAACACTAAAAAGAAGGGCGGAAAAATTATCATTGTTGGCGGTCCGGCAATTGTACATACTGGTGCTGATGATTCAATATCTGAATTAATTAGATCAGGGTATGTTGACGGATTATTGGCTGGAAATGCACTGGCTGTACACGATATAGAATATGCAACACTTGGAACATCTTTGGGTATGAATGTTAGAGATGGAACTTTAGCTTATCATGGACACAGAAATCACATGGATACCATTAATGCTGTATTCAAAGCAGGATCCATCGCTAATATGGTTAAAAGTAAAAAATTAACAAAAGGAATAATGTATGAGTGTATAAAAAATAAAATTCCGTTTGTATTGGCAGGCTCCATTAGAGATGATGGTCCATTACCGGATGTAATTACAGATGTTGCAGAAGCTCAAAGAGAATACAAAAAAGTTCTCAAAGGTGCAGATATGGTCATAATGATTTCAACAATGCTTCATTCTATTGCAACTGGAAATATGCTACCATCTACTGTTAAGGTAATTGTTGTAGATATCAGTCAACCAACAGTTACTAAATTAATGGATAGAGGCACATGGCAAGCACTAGGAATTGTTTCTGATGTGGGGGCCTTTTTGCCAATGGTTGTTCAGCAAATTAGAAAAAGATCAAAATAATTTTAATTATTTACCTATTCTTCTTTTAAGAAATTTTAAAATTTTTACAGTAAACTTAAGTTGATAATTTTTGTAGAAAGTTCATGACGGGTGAGAAGAAAATGATAATCATGTGTAAATGGTGTAATGTTTCTAAAACTTGTCATATCATTAGCCAAGAAATTACAGATCATCATGGAAGTTATGGAATAGACAGCATCATGATGGCTAAAATCAAAATTCACAAGCATTACAAGGGAAAAAATCAGTGTAAAGGCTCAGATAGAATAATCACTGCGCCTCTAGATAAGACACTAAAAGATAATAAAATACACTACCACTAAGATTCTACACTATGACATGTTTAAGTTCATCAAGTATGTTAATCAGTACGTGACTAAAACATCAAACAAATCAAAATCACCCAAAAAAAATAAGAACAATAAAACAATCCCTAAAAATTTAGAGAAAAAACAATATTTGGAATCTTTGTCTGAACTAAAACAATCCATAAAGGATAATTCTTAGATTCTAAACTTTAGTTAATTAAAAATTAATTGTAAAATAAAGATTTAATCATTTTTTTAAAATTGAATTTTTATTTCACGATACTATGATATGTCGTCATAGATACCCCTGGTGAAATTAATACGTGTTTACTTGTGCCATTTAGTTTTAATTTCTATTATGATTATTTATTGAATCAAAAAAAG
>LIAL01000126.1 GCA_001437625.1 Nitrosopumilus sp. BACL13 MAG-121220-bin23 | reverse complement strand
TGCTTTCTTATTGTTTAGTTGTTTTACAGTGGATTTTGCCTTTAAATATAATGAATTCATCTCTTCAGGATTTTCTTTAAGAATTTTGTCAAAACATAAAATCGCTTGCTTGTATTTTTTCATTAAATCTAAAGAGTATCCTTTATTGATAATAGCATCTGTATTGTTTTTTTCTTTACGTAATATTTTATTAAAATGCATTAATGCCTCTTCTGTTTTCTTCAAATTATTACATGCTATGCCTAAACGAAATATGGCATCAAAATCATTAGGATCATGTTTGACTGCTTGTTTAAAACATTCGTAAGATAGTTGAAATTTTTCAATTTCTAAAAGAGAGTTTCCAAGATTACATAATGAATCAATATCATTTTTTTTCTTATTTAGTGCCGATTCAAAATATTCAATGGCGGTATAATGTTGCTTTTCTCCTGCATAAACAATTCCAATATTATTTAAAATCTCAATATCGCCTGGATTTATCGCCAATGCATATTTGTAAATAGAAATTGCATCATCATGCCTACCTAATGCCACAAAAACATTTGCTTTGTTACAAAGTGCACTTGTATCTTTGGGACTTATTTTTAATGCAAGATTAAATCCATTTAATGCATCTTCATATTTTCCCATATCATATAATGTAGTTGCTTTGTTATACCATCCATCAAAATCATCAGGATTTTTATTTAGAACTTTTTCTAATTGTTCAATAGACTCTTCATATCTTCCTAGTTCTGCAAGGCAAGTAGCTTTGTTTGTTATTATTTCTGAATTGTTTGGTTCCTTCTCTAAAATCTTTTCAAAAAGTTCAATAGATTTTTCAAACTTTTTTTTCTCAAAATTATTAATTGCTTGTTTTAATAATGAATCAAGTATCATGCAACTGCTACTCGTTTTATCATTGCATTTTCTGGAACTATGTGTATTTCTTCTTTATTCTCAACACAACTAAAAAAAATTCTAGAACATTTTTCAAAATAGTATGTTTCATAATGTTCGTGATTTCTAAAGAGCAACACTTGAGCTTCAGGTTTTATTGCAAGCCAAGTTAAATTATTGTTAACCATTCCAAGACTTTTCCAATCGTCAAACTTTGGAATATATGTTGTCAAGAGGAGCACTCTAATGCTATTTGCAGGTTATCTACATTTTGTCTCATTTTATCAAAGTATGTTGTATCTGGATCATCTTCTGCTGCAAGGGACTCTAATGGACTGAACGTCAAAATATCTCCTCCTAATTCAGTTGCCAATCTATCAGCTATTCTCGGATTTCTGTTTTCTTCAGTAAAGAAATACTTTATGTCATTATCTTCTGCAAAGTGTATCAGTTCCTCAATATCCTTAGCAGTTACAGGAGTTTCAGGACTGAACTCCTGTATGACTGCCAAGGTGTTTAGGTCATATCTTTCTGCAAAATACGAAAATGCATTGTGGAATGGCACGAACGTGTCTTTTGCACAAGAGGATACATCACTGCGGATTTCTTGATCCAATAGGTCTAACTGGTTGGCATATGAAATAGAGTTATCATGGTAGATCTCTGCATGTTCAGGATCAGATTCTTTCAAGTGGTCTGCAATCGTCATTACCTGAGATTTTGCCAAAATTGGGTCAAGCCAAATGTGTGGGTCGTAAGTATGGTCCATGTCTTCTTCTGCATGTTCATCGTGTCCATCTTCTTTTGCATGGTCATCGTGTACATCCTCGCCAGAAACTAAATGATGAATCTCTTCTAGTCCTTCTGCACCTTCCATATGTCCATCTTCAATTTCATGGATTAAATTTTGAATATCTTCAATTGCACCTTCATGTCCATGTCCGTCTCCCTCATGTTCACTTAGTATCTCTTCAATTTCTTCAATAGACTGTGATTGTGTTATTTCGCCTGCTTCAAATTCTTCTATGACATGTGCAATCTCTTCGTAAAATTCTTCTGCATGTTCATCGTGTTTTTCATCGCCATTACTTCCATGTGAACTATGATCATGTGCTTCACCTTTCATTAAGCTAATTCCCTCAGATGAATCAACAAATACGATGTGATCAAAATCAGAGGAAGACATTATTTCGTCAATGTATGGTTCAAAGTCAGCACCATTGTAGATCAGCATATCTGCTTTAGTCAAATCAACAATAGTTTTTGGTCCTAACTCAAATGAATGAGGATCCCCGTTTGATGGAATCAATATTCGTACATCAGCAGCATCTCCTGCAACGCCTTGGGTAAATTGGTATAATGGGTAAAATGTTGTATAAACTAGAAATTTATCTTCAGATTGAATAACAACATCATTAGATGCAGGTAATGGAACAGTGTCATTTTGGGTT
>LIAL01000125.1 GCA_001437625.1 Nitrosopumilus sp. BACL13 MAG-121220-bin23 | reverse complement strand
GCAATTATTATTCCGATAATTCCTATTCCGACAATTATTGCAATTATAATTTTAAGATTTATCATGATACTATTTTTTTTGAAATATCTAAAAACCTTCCTCCTAATTGATTTTTTTGTTATGTTTCCTACGACTCACCTTATAATGATTAGTATTCATTATATTTTTCTAGATTAAAATTAAGTAATACTTAATTCAATATTAGAATTTTTTATCTGTCTTATTATGTAAATTATTGATCTTGGCTAGAACATCATTACAGTGTAGGGAGTGTAAAAAAGAGTATGAAACTGCTTTCAAGTATGTTTGCGATGACTGTTTTGGTCCACTAGATGTAAAATATGACTTTCCTACTTTAACAAAAAACACTTTTGCTAATCGTGAGAATACCTATTGGCGATATTTTGAATTACTTCCAATAGAGAATAAATCAAACATTGTTAGTATTGGAGCTGGAATGACTCCTCTCATCAAAGCTGATAATCTTGGAAAAAAATTAGGACTAAACAATCTTTACATAAAAAATGATTCTGTAAATCCTACATTTTCATTTAAAGATAGACCAGCTGGAGTTGCAATATCAAAAGCAAAAGAACTTGGATTAACTGCAGTTGGTTGTGCATCAACTGGTAATTTAGCATCTGCAACTGCAGCACATGCAGCTAAAGCTGGACTCCCATGTCATGTATTTGCACCAAGTAATATTGAGATGCCAAAAATTGCTCAAGCATTATCTTATGGTGCAAATTACATCGCAGTTGATGGAACTTATGATGATGCAAATAGAATTGCAGCACAAATTGGTGATAGTAAAGGAATTGGCATAGTAAACATTAACCTACGTTCACATTACGTTGAAGGTTCTAAAACATTTTCTTATGAAGTTGCAGAGCAACTTGGTTGGGAAGTACCTGATCAATTAATAGTTCCTGTTGGAAGTGGTGCAATGCTTAATGCAATTTGTAAAGGATTTGAAGAATTACAAACTGTTTCATTGCTTGATGATGTATCTAACATGCACATGGTTGCCGCACAACCACATGGATGCGCACCAATAGTTGAGGCTTTTAAGAAAAATTCCAAAGAAGTCATTCCTGTTGAAAATCCTGACACCGTTGCTAAGAGTTTGGCAATAGGTGATCCTGGCGATGGACGATATGTTTTGAAAAGATTACAACAGTATAATGGATTTGCAGAAGAATGTAACAATAAAGAAATTTTAGATGCTATACTTCTTTTAGCTAAAACTGAGGGAATATTTACAGAACCTGCTGGCGGTGTAGCAATTTCTGTATTGCAAAAAATGGTTGAGCAAGGTAAAATTGATAAAAATGACAAAGTAGTATGTTACGTTACTGGTAATGGTCTAAAATCAACTGAATCAATTATGCAAGTACTACCACAACCAACTGTTTACAAGCCAAACATTAATGAAATCTCAGCGGTGGTTCAGTAACATGGCAAGTATTACATTTACAATTCCTTCAGTACTAAATTCTGGAGGCGGTGAGAAAAAAATTGAAATCTCTGCTGATTCTATACAGGATTCATTTCTAAAAATATCTGAACTTTTAGGTGATGATTTTAAGCGTAGAGTATTGGAGGCTGATAACACGCCTCGTTCTTTGATTAATATTTACATTAATGGAAAAAATGCAAAATTTTCTAGTGGTATGGAAACTCCTCTAAAAGATGGAGATGAAATATACATTTTACCAGCAGTTGCTGGAGGTTCAGAAGATCTTTCTTCAAAAGAACTTGATAGATACTCACGTCAAGTTATGCTTGAAGAAATTGGTTACAATGGACAACTAAAATTAAAAAATTCTAAAGTTTGTGTTGTTGGAACTGGTGGATTGGGACATCCAATCATTACAAGATTAACTGCAATGGGTATTGGTACATTAAGAATTGTTGACAGGGATGTAATTGAATTATCTAATCTACATCGACAAACATTGTTTGATGAGGATGATGTTGGACAAGTAAAAGTTGAAGTGGCTGCAAAAAAATTAAAGAAATTAAATTCTGAATGTAACATTGAAGCACTAACTGTTTCTGTAAATGATTACACTGCACTTGAAGTTGTAGAAGGATGTGATGTTGTAATTGATGCCCTTGATTCAGTGAACGCAAGATATGCATTAAACAAAGCCTGTGTTAAATTTGGAATTCCGTTTGTTACAGGAGCTGCAGTTGGAACATCCGGACAAGCATTTACAATTTTACCAAATGAATCTGCATGCTACTATTGCATGTTTCCAGCACTTGATGAGGATACAATGCCAACTTGTAGCATTGAGGGTGTACATCCGTCAATACTTTCTATTATTGGTGGAATAGAAGTTG
>LIAL01000124.1 GCA_001437625.1 Nitrosopumilus sp. BACL13 MAG-121220-bin23 | reverse complement strand
CAGAATTTTTTCTAGCTTCAGATACAATATCATTTTGAAATTGTTTAGAAAGAACATAATTTTCATTTGAATCTAATTTAACAGAATTTTCATTTAATGGAGGTTTTTCATATCCACCAATTAAAGAAAATTCTTTAACTTTTGAATCAAACCAATTTTTTTTCATTATAATCTACCCCTAACTGCCTCATAGTGATTTGGTAATCCTTCAGATGCAGTTAATGTATCAAGATGTTTTGAAATTTTTGATAAAGACAATTTTGAGGCTGTAACTTCAGTGTTTATCTTAATGAAATCAATTACTGAAAGAGAACCACGGGTTTTTCCAAATCCATTAGTAGGAAGAATATGATTTGTGCCTAAAATATAGTCACTAGCAGATGATGGGGAATAATTTCCTAGTAAAACTAGTCCTGCAGTAGTTATTTTTGATGAAATTAATTTTGGATTTTTTGTCATGATTTGTAGGTGTTCAGGAGCTAGAGAATTTGCCAGATTTATCATATCAGAATTATTTTTACACACTGCAATAAATCCATTTTTAAATAAACTTGACTTAACTAATTCTGTTCTTTGAATTGTTGGCAATAATTTTGAGATTATTTGATTAACAAGTTTTGCAATTTTTTCTGAATTTGTAATTAAATAACAAAAAGTATCACTGCTATGTTCTGCTTGAGAAATTAAATCAAGTGCTATAAATTCAGGATTAACAGAATTATCTGCAATAATTCCTAATTCAGTAGGTCCAGCAAGCATATCAATTCCAGTATTATCATTAACTAATGATTTAGCTAAAGTGACAAATGCACCTCCAGGTCCAACAATTTTATCAACTTTTGAAATAGATTTAGTTCCATAAGATAATGCAGCTATTGCTTGTGCACCTCCAGTTTTATAAATCTCAGTTGCACCACAAATATCGGCAGCAACAATTGTTAATGGATCAATTTTTCCATCAGAGTTTGGAGGAGATACAACTACTATTCGTTTTACTCCAGCAACTTTTGCAGGAATTACAGACATGATAACAGAACTAGGATATTTTGCCAAGCCACCAGGGATATAGCATCCAGTACTTTGAATTGGTATGAATTTTTTTGTTATCTGTATACCATCATGATTAATTTTTGTATCTTTAAAAATAGATTTAACTGCAACTTCTGTTTTTTCAACTCGACTTTTTGCTAAACGTAATGCAATGAGTTCATTTTTTGAAACTTTAGAATATGCATTTTTAATTTCTGCTTTAGAAATACGTAAAGTGGAAATACTAGCACCGGTAAACTTTTTTTCATACTTTCTTACTGCAGAATCACCATTTTTTTGAACATTTTTTAAAATAGATTCAACAATAGACTTGTTTTTTTGAGCCTGTTTTGGAATAATTTTTGCAACAAATTGTTCAATATTGATTACTTTATGGATTTTCATCAATTTTCTTCGTCGCGTTTAATCTCTTCTAGTTCCAATATTTGACGCGGTTCATGAACTACAAGTCCTTGTGCAATTTTTCTTAATTTAGGAATAAGTTTGTGAAATTCTTCTTTTTTGATCACAGTGTTTACACCAAACCAACCAGCCTCACTAAGAGGACTAATTGTAGGTCTCTTTAAAGAAGGCATTTGTGACAAAAGTTTTTTCAGATTTTTTTCTTCGACATTAAGATAAATATGTAAATATTTTCTTCCGTTAACTGCACCTCGAATTAATGTAATCATATCAAAAATCTTTTCACGTTTTTTGGGATCCTTTAATGATTTTTTATTAATAATTAAATGTGCAGTTGAAGTTAGAACTTCATCAACAATTTTTAATTTATTTTGTTTTAAAGTTGTTCCAGTTTCAGTAACATCCATGATTGCATCAACATCATCTGGAGGTTTTGCTTCAGTGGCTCCAAAGGATAAATGAATTTGAACATCTTTATTATCTCCCAATCTCATCCATGGAGTTACAATTAGTGGATCTTTTTTACCATAATACTTTTGATATGATTTTAAACCTTTGATAAATTTGGATGCAGTTCTTAAATATTCAGAAGAAATACGGAGGGTTTTTTTCTTTTTTCCATAATCAGCAATCATTGCATCAAGATTTTTGTAAGTATATTTATCAGGAACTGCAATTACAAGTCTAATTTTTCCATATTCTAAATCAAGAATTGATTCAACATCAGAATTAGTTTCCTCAACCCAATCTTTACCAGTAATACCAACATCATACAGCCCTTCAGATACAAGAGTAGGGATTTCCTGTGGACGTAACATTTTGACTACAATACTTGGATCATCAAGATAAACACGGTATGTTCTACTTTTTCTATTAACTTTAGTCCATGATTTTTCTAATAG
>LIAL01000123.1 GCA_001437625.1 Nitrosopumilus sp. BACL13 MAG-121220-bin23 | reverse complement strand
AAAATTCCTTGTACCATTGTAGCAACTTGACTTGATTTTTTATATTTGAAAAGTTCAATCTTTGTAGCAGCTACATTTTGTCCAAATGACATTTCGGTTATTCTCCCTGATAGTATTTGTCTACAAACTTATCTTTAATTTTAGTAATTTCATTCTTTGGTAATTTTGATACAATCTTCCACAAGATAGCAAGTGTTTCTTCAATTGTTCTATTTTCATCAGTTGCTTGAGTAAGGAATTCTTTTTCAAAGACATCTCCAACATCCATGTATTTCAAATCAATTTCAGTTAATCCGGCTTTACCTACAATACCTGCTAATGCTCTTACTTCTTGTGCTCTAGAATATGCATCATAAACTTGGTTAGCAACTTCAGCATGATCTTCTCTTGTACTTCCTTCACCAATTCCATCTTTCATCAGTCTACTAAGACTCATCAAAATATTAATTGGCGGATAAACACCTTGTCTGAATAAATCTCTACCAACTACGATTTGTCCCTCAGTAATGTAACCAGTAAGGTCAGGGATTGGGTGAGTGATATCATCAGATGGCATTGATAAAATTGGAATTTGTGTAACACTTCCTTTTCGTCCATTAAGTTTTCCTGCTCTTTCATAAATTGTTGAAAGGTCAGTGTAAAGATAACCAGGATATCCTTTTCTTCCAGGGACTTCTTCTCTTGCTGCACTAATTTCTCTTAATGCTTCAGCATAGTTTGTCATATCAGTAAGAATAACTAAAACGTGCATTCCTAAGTCAAATGCCAAATATTCAGCGACAGTTAATGCTACACGTGGAGTGATAATTCTTTCAATTGCAGGATCATCTGCAGTATTCAAAAATAGAACACTTCTTTTTAGTGCACCAGATTCTTCTAGACTTTTTCTGAAATATTCTGCTTCACTGTATTGCACACCAATTGCTGCAAAGACCACAGCAAAATCATCATTAGTACCAACTACTGATGCTTGTCTTGCAATTTGTGCTGCTAAAAGATTGTGAGACATACCAGAACCTGAAAAGATTGGAAGTTTTTGTCCTCTTACTAGGGTAATCAATCCATCAATTACAGATACACCAGTTTGAATGAAATCTTTTGGATATTCACGTTGTTCTGGATTCATTGGTTCACCGTTAATATCAATAAATTTATCAGCAATTGGATCAGGTAATCCATCTTTTGGTCTTCCTAATCCATCAAATACTCTACCAAGTACATCTTTAGATACTGGCATTTCCATAACTTTACCAACAAATTTAGCGCTAGTTCCAGAGATAGATAATCCAGTAGTTCCTTCAAAGACTTGGACAATTGCTTTACCATTACCTACTTCGAGAACTTTACCTAATCTTCTTTCACCCTCAACAGTTTCAATTTCTACAAGTTCATCAAATGCTGCATTATCAACATCATCAACAACAACTAGAGGTCCTTTAATTTCAGCAATGTTACTGTATTGGATTCCACCTTTGTCGGTCAATTTGTTACTTTCACTCCTGAAATATTTTTAAATTGTTCTTTCATATCAGTTTCTAATTTATCAAGTTTAGGCATCTCATCATCTTTGACATCCATTCGTGCTTTTAGTATTGATGTAACAACAGATAATTCACGAATTGCAGATAGTTGTGTACCTTCTTTAAGTGATTGTTGACCTAGTTTGTAGAAATCTACAATTAGTTTCAATAATTTGAATTGTTTCTCTGGACTACAGTATGTATCAACATCATCAAATGAATTTTGTTGGAGTAAACCAATCTTTATCATTCTTGCAATTTCTAAGATAAGTTTTTCTTCATCAGGTAATGCATCAGGACCTAAGAGTTTTACAATTTCTTTTAGAGTATCTTCTCTTTGTAAAATTCCATAAGCTTCATTTCTAATTGCAAACCAATCTTCACTAATATTTTCACTCCACCATTTTGCAATATCAGCAAGGTAACCAGAATAGCTGTTCATCCAGTTGATTGATGGGTAGTGTCTAGAGTATGCAAGTTTTGCATCTAATGCCCAGAAAGTTTTGATAAATCTCATTGTGTGTGTTGTTACAGGTTCTGTAAAGTCACCACCTGATGGAGATACAGCGCCAATCAAAGTAACTGAACCGTCACGGTCTGGACTTCCAGATGCTCTAACACGTCCTGCCCTTTCATAAAATTCTGCTAATCTTGATGCAAGATATGATGGATAACCTTCTTCTGCAGGCATCTCTTCTAATCTACCACTCATTTCTCTGAGTGCTTCAGCCCATCTACTTGTAGAATCTGCTACAAGAACAACATCTTTACCCATATCTCTATAATATTCTGCAATTGTTACTCCAGTGTAGATACTTGCCTCTCTTGCTGCCACTGGCATGTTACTTGTATTTGCAAC
>LIAL01000122.1 GCA_001437625.1 Nitrosopumilus sp. BACL13 MAG-121220-bin23 | reverse complement strand
TTGTTGTCCATCAGGACCTTGTTGTCCATCAGGACCTGGAGGTGGAGTAGCATTCTTGTAAAGTTCAGTGGTCACTTCATTAACTAAAGATTGAAGTGCTTCAAGTTTAGGTTTCAATTCAATTGCTTCTTTATCTAAAACTTCTTTTACTTCTTTTACTGCATCAGTAATTCTAATTCCTTGTTCTTGTGAAATCTTGTCTTTTAAATCAACATTTACTAATTTTTCAGTAGTATAGATATAACTCTCTGCCTCATTTTTAAGTTCAATTTTTGCTTTCTTTAATTTATCTTCATCAGAGAACTTTTCAGCATCTTCTTTTAATTTTTCAATTTCTTCTGGAGATAATTTTGAATTAGATTCAATAGTAATTTTTGCTTCTTTTTGTGTACCAAGATCTTTTGCTGTAACATTGATAATTCCATTTGCATCAATATCAAATTTAACTTCAATTTGTGGAACTCCTCTTGGTGCTGGTGGTAAATCAGTAAGATTAAAGCTTCCTAAAGAAACATTATCAGTTGCCATCGGTCTTTCTCCTTGAACAACATGGATAGTTACAGCTGTTTGATGATCAGCAGCTGTTGTAAAAACTTTAGCTTTAGAAGTTGGGATAGTAGTATTTCTTTCAATTAGTGGTTCTCTTACACCACCTAATGTTTCAATTCCTAATGTTAGTGGTGTTACATCAAGTAAAACAATATCACTTGTTACATCACCTGCAATAATTCCTGCCTGAATTGCAGCTCCCATTGCTACTGCCTCCATTGGATCAACACCAGATTCAGTTTCTTGTCCAACAACTTTACTAACAAATTTTTTGACTAGTGGGATTCTTGTTGGTCCACCTACCATGACAATTTTATTAATATCAGAGTTAGATAATTTTGCATCTTCTAATGCTTGGAGTATTGAAGGCTTACATCTCTCAACAATTGGTCCAATTAATTCATCTAGTTTAGCTCTTGTAATTCTTAATTCAAGATTTTTAGCACCTGCAGAAGGATCATGTGAAATAAAAGGTAAATTGATATCAGTTTCCATTACTGTTGATAATTCAATTTTTGCTTTTTCACAGGCTTCTCTAATTCTTGTCATTGCAGTTGAATCAGAACTTAGATCAACACCTTCTTTTTTCTTAAATTCATCTACAACATAATCAATTAGAAGTTTATCCATATCTGTACCACCTAATTTAGTATCTCCAGATGTGCTAAGTACTTCAAAGACACCACCACCCATTTCCATTATAGTAACATCTAATGTACCACCACCAAAATCAAAAACAAGTATTTTCATATCTTGTTTAGCTTTATCTAATCCAAATGCTAATGCTGCTGCAGTTGGTTCATTAATAATTCTAACAACGTCAAGACCAGCAATAGTTCCAGCATCTTTAGTAGCTTGACGTTGATTATCATCAAAATATGCAGGAACGGTAATTACTACTTTTTCAATTGGCTCTCCAACAAATGCTTCTGCATCTTTTTTAATTTTTTGAAGAATGAATGCAGAGATTTGCTGAGGTTTGTATTGTTTGTCTAAAATTTTAAAAGTTTCATCTGAACCCATTTTTCTTTTAGCAGCAAAAATAGTATTATCAGGGTTGGTTACAGATTGTCTTCGTGCAGGCTCACCAACTAAAAGTTCACCATCCTTGGTAAACGCAACAACTGATGGAAAAGCTTTACCGCCAACAGTTGCCCCTTCAGCAGCTGGAATAATAGTTGGTTTTCCACCCATCATAACTGCAGCCGCAGAGTTGCTTGTTCCCAAGTCAATACCAATTATTTTAGTCATTTTTTATCATAATCCTTTTTTGAAATTTCTACTAACGTAGGTCTTATAGTTCTCTGATGAGAGATATATCCCTTCCTGATCTCTTTAATGATGGTATTATCATCTAATGTTGGATCAGTAACTATGGAAATAGCTTCATGAAAATTTGGATTAAAAATTTCACCTAATGCCTCAATAGCCGTAACGTTATATTTTTGCATTAATGATTCCATGTTTTTTAAAATTGAATTTAAACCATCTGCATTAATTTTACTTTCAGAGAGTACATCTTTAGCTAGTATAAAGTCATCATAAATTTTGATAAAATCTAACATAAATTCATTAATTTTAGAATTAATACCATGTTCAATATCAGATTGTGTTTTTCTACTAAGATTTTGAAAATCTGCTAATGCATGTTTTAATTTTTCTTCAAATTGAAATGCTTTTTGTTTTTCTAAATCCAATGATTGTGATAACTCTTCAACTGTTTGTTCAGATGTTTTAGAAGAATCATTATTTTCAATTGTATTGTCAAAATTAGTTTCAACAGGAACTTCTTCAGAAACAACTTCAACAGGAACTTCTTCAGAAACAACTTCAACAGGAACTTCTTCAGAAACAACTTCAACAGGAACTTCTTCAGAAACAACTTCAACAGGAA
>LIAL01000121.1 GCA_001437625.1 Nitrosopumilus sp. BACL13 MAG-121220-bin23 | reverse complement strand
CATTGTCTGTTTGAAAACAAATTTTTGAATGATTCAAATCGAGATTGAGAAATTATTGGTTTATTTCTACCTACTATTCTAAATAGGGATATCCCGGTTTCTGCGCTAGTTCCTTTTAATGCCCATGAACCGTTTTTCATTAAATACGGTTGTGGATTTTTCATGGTTACTTTTTTTCGTGCTTTGACATCATATGCTTCTATTTTTGACATTATCTAAAATTAAAAATTTATTATTATTAACCGAGTGTAAATTTTTTTATGTTCTTTAGCTGGAAATTATTTTTTTAAATTCTGATTTAGGCTCAATTTTATTTAAAAATTATGATACTACACTAATATTGAAAATTATTTACTAAATTATATGAAAATACTTATCGATGAAATGGATGATGGTTGGGATGAAAAACTTAAAGAATTAGGTTTTGATGCATATAGTGTTAAAAAATTACGTGTTGATGGGCATAAATTAAGAACAGATTATTCTGTAATTAATTATGCTAAAGAAAATAATATGATTCTTGTTACTCGTGATACTGAAAGTGGTCAGGCATGTGAAGAGAATAATTTACCATATGTGTTACTTGATAACAATTCCATTTTTAAAATTGTTTTAGAAAAATTAAAAAGTTCTTAATTTACATTTTTCGAATCAATTTGAGTTATTCTTAGATTTTCAAGAATTTTATTTAAGAAATCTTCTTCTGGTTGTTCTGCTATATTTTTCATTATTAATTCCCAGCAATCATCCATCTTTCTTTTAATTTGTGGGAACATTTTATCTTTTTTGAATGTAGGGTAATACGATAATAATTTCATTATTCCATCTGTGGATTGTACGATGTGTATTAGATGTATCATGGTTCTTAATCTTTCATGACTTGAAAATTTTCCTTCCTTACTTATGTTTTCAAAGTCACCTAATTCTTCAAATGTAATACTGATTTCTTTATGAAGATCTTTAAGTTGATTATTTACTGATTCATACAAATTAATTAATTCATATTCTATGTGAGATCTGCTGTGAATTTTTTTCTCTATTTCCCCTGATTCCACAAGGGCACTAATTTCTCTGTAGACTATTTTTTCATTACCTACTTTTTTTATCACTCTTTTAGCTAGTTCTGTACCTCTAATTTTTCCATTTTCATTAAGAATTCTAATTATTTCAATTTTAATAATATCTGAATTCTTGTCCATACCTCTTCATCCTTTATTTTGATATTTTTCTAAAACTGCTAATTCTTTATTTTCACTAATTTCTTTTATTAGACCCTCTAAAATTATAATTCCTTTTTTTATTGGTTCTTTTTCATTTATTTTATTTTGTAATTTTTGTTTTAGTACCATTCTTTCGTTATTGACAAAGCTTAGCAAACTGACTTCTTTACCCATGTTCAGATTTATAAAAAATTCCACATATTCTTCAGTTGTTTTTATTACCATTCTTTATTTTTATTTCTCTACTATTTGTTTGAAGTACCTACAAACTAGGTTTATTTACAATTTTTACTTAAATTAACTATGGATAGTTGTGATAGGCGTGTTCGTGCTTATAAAAATGGAAAAACATTTGATGAATGCAAAGAAATTGCTGAATCTATGAATCCTTATTTTAAAAATCAAATTATTGAAAATAATAAAATTTTGTGGACTGAAATTCTAGAAAAAGTTGATCATGATGAATTAATTTACAAATTAACTTTAAAATTTCTTCGAAGAGATGGATATGATATTGGCAATCATAAAATTCCTGAAGTCAAGCCATTTAACCCTTAAAATTTATTTTACAACTTCCGTCTGAATTTTGCAATTTTTTTGCCATAATGTATGGTGTAAGTATGAGCACTGGTATTGATAATGCAATAAACAGTGTTTGCAGTTGTGTAAGTAATATGGATAATCCTATTCCGCTTGCAGTTCCAATAAATATCGAAAGAAAAGTACCTGCACAAGTTGGACACGCAATAAATAATCCTGTAACTGCCCCCACACTACTAATGCTTCGCCCTTTTTTAGAAAGTGTATATGCACTAATTGCAATTGATGCATTTATTGCAACTAGGTATGAAACAATAATTTGCAGTACAAAATTTATTGGAATTATTTGTAACCCTATGTGTTCAGTAAGATATATTATGATTTTTGGCATATATCCTGGACCATCACAACATGGCGCAATAAATCCTGAAGGAATTGTTGCACCGTAATGCGTCACAAAATTAATTTCTGGTTGATAGACTAATGTTCCTGAAACCAACGAAAAAAATATTCCATAAGTAATAAACACCGTGATAAAAATTTTACGTGATTTTAAATTTGATGTTACTATTGCAATTGTTGTTAGTACATCTTTGCCTTGTTTCTCAACTTTATCTTTTTGATATTTATGCATACCAAAAGCAATTCCTCCCAACGCAACAATCATTGTAATGTAAAAACCATAAGCAATTCTTTGTATGGAATCTATTGCACTGGG
>LIAL01000120.1 GCA_001437625.1 Nitrosopumilus sp. BACL13 MAG-121220-bin23 | reverse complement strand
GGAGGCGTTAGAAAAGCCTCTAAAAATTTTCCACGAATAATTAATCTTGAATTTATTAAAATTCTAAATCTTAAAAAAAATCTGTCAAAATCTAATCCCCTTTGTAAAAAATGTAATAAAAAAATGAAATCTAAAGGTCAAAATCAAGGATTTCAGTGTGTAATGTGTGGAAAAAAGAACTCTAAAAAAATAACTGTGGAAATTCCAAGACAACTCAAAAAACAACTGTATATTCCTAAAATTTCGGCTCACCGACATTTAACACGACCACTTCAGCGAACTGGATTAATTAACAAGGCTTCAAAATTTGATAAAACACTTTCTTGGTTTTGTGTTTATAGAACATAAGTAGCGGGGAGTAGATTTGAACTACTGAACTGCGGGTTATGAGCCCGCCGGGATGACCTGGCTTCCCCACCCCGCTGAACATAAATAAAGTTCAACGGTATATACGCTTTATCAAATCTTTGAAAGTAATTAATAGGATTTGATAAGATTATTTTTTGATGAATAAAAAAATTCAAATTATTGCAATTGCATGTGCCATAGCATTTTCAATATTTATTTTGACTTCTCCTGACAAAACCTCAATTCCATTACCTCAACCAAATTCATATTCTGAAAATGATTCTGTACTTATTTTAGCTGAAAATCTTGATAAACCTAGAGGGATTGCTGTTTCTGATAATAGAGTTTTTGTTACAGAAAAAGATGGCTACATTAGAGTTATTGAAAATAATGTATTATTGGAGTCACCATTAGCTACATTTCGTACTGTAAATGTTTTTGATGGTGGATTATTGGGAATTACACTTCATCCAAATTTTTCAGATAATCATCTTTTGTATGTTTTTTTGACTTATGAAGAAAATGGAAATTTATGGAATAAAATTTTACAAATTACTGAAGAAAATAATAAATTAAAAAATGTTGAAATAATTTTAGATAAAATTCCAGGTTCCTCTTTTACTAACGGTGGTTTTCTAAAATTCGGACCTGATGGAAAATTATATGTTGGTACTGGTACCGTTTCAGATGAATCTCATTTACCCCAAGATATCAATTCTCTATCTGGAAAAATTTTAAGATTAAATGATGATGGTACAATACCTGATGATAACCCATTTCCAAATTCATTTGTTTATTCTTTAGGACATAGACATACGCAAGGGATGACTTGGGATGATAATGATAATTTGTTTGTAGCCGAATTTGGACCTGAAAAAAATGATGAAATTAATTTAATTAAAGCCGGAAAAAATTATGGATGGCCTGAACAGCAATGTTTTGGAAATCTTGATTTTGAGGATCCAGTTATTTGCTATGATCCAAGTATAGAGCCTGGAGGAATATTATTTTACTCTGGTGATAGAATTAATTTTGAATCTAAATTCATAATGGCTTCAATGCGAGCCTCTAATCTTTATCAAGTTGATTTTGAAGATGGATTAAGCTCACAAAAATCAATTCTTAGTGGAAATGGTAGAATTCGTGATGTGGTGGAGGGATCTGATGGAAGTCTCTACGTAATTACTTCAAATACTGATGGAAAAGGTTTTCCAGATAGATTGGATGATAGATTATTGAGGATAATGAAATAGAATGCCTGATTCATCCATTTCTAAATTTTTTGAAAAATCTCGAAAAGAAAGATTGAATATAATTGCAACATTTGCAAATCTTTCTAAAGATGAACTAGATATTTTAGAAAATACTGACGGTGGAATTTCTTTTGATAAAGCAGATAAAATGATAGAAAATGCAATTGGAACTTTTTCGCTACCTCTAGGTGTTGCAACAAATTTTAAAATTAATGGCAAAGATTACGTGGTTCCAATGGTTATTGAAGAGCCTTCTGTAATTGCAGCTGCATCAAAGGGTGCTAAAATTGCACGAATTAAAGGTGGATTTGAAGTAACTGCTGATGAATCATACAGTATCGGTCAAATTCAAATTTTAAATGTTGATGCAAATTTAGCTATTAAAAAAATTCAAGATTCTACTTCTGAAATTTTAGAATTAGCAAACTCAAAAAGTAATACTCTTTCTAAGATGAATAAAGGTGCTAAAGAAATTACATGTAGGGAAATTGATACGCCTTCTGGTAATATGCTAATCGTGGAATTATTAATTGATGTTGGTGATGCAATGGGTGCAAATATTACAAACACAATGTGTGAAGCTGTCTCACCACTTATAGAAAAAATTACTGGAGGGAGAGCACTACTTAGAATTTTATCAAATTATTCTACAAGACGTATGGTAAAAGCAAAAGCTATTTTTGAAAAAGAATCTGTTGGCGGAGAAGATGTAGTTGATAATATCATCTTAGCATTTGAGTTTGCAGACAATGATGTTTACCGTGCAGTTACTCATAACAAAGGAATTATGAATGGAATCATATCTGTTGCCAATGCTGTAGGACAAGATAGTAGAGCTATTGAAGCTGCTGCAAATGCATATGCTGCAATTTCAGGAAAATACAGATCCTTAAGCAAATGGAGTAAAG
>LIAL01000119.1 GCA_001437625.1 Nitrosopumilus sp. BACL13 MAG-121220-bin23 | reverse complement strand
TACATCATCATCAGAATCTAAATCCATTGTCAATTCATCTTCACTCATTGTCATGACTAAAACTAACTTAAGGAGTAAATAAGACTTGTGACTAGAGCAATTTTTTTGAACAAAATAATAAAAAATTTAATAAAAAGATCTTGCTAGGATCATTTTTCTTGAACGTCTAATGAAAATTCAGATGTAGAAAGTTTTTGTCCACAAGACGGACACTTACCATTAGAAGGATTCAAGACATCTTTTAATGATTTTAACATTTTCATAGTAACTATCTTTTCACCACATTTGCCACATGTTATTTCTACAGACATAAAATAATGAGATTTACAAAATAATTAAGAAATAGTTCTGATTTTTTTTAATAATTGAAATAAATTATTTTACTGTTTTTCAATAATAATTCCGCGTTCATCAAAATCAACAATTTTAGCTCTTGTACCAACAGGTAAATCTGCAGGGGTGGTAATTCCACTCATAAATCCAGAAATTCTCAAATTTGTATCATCTAATTGAAGTATAACAAAGGCATATGGAGTATATTTCTCAAAGCCTGCAGGAGCCACTGTGATTATAGTATAGGTTGCAATTGAGCCTACACCAGCTAAAATAGAATCTTCAAATCCCTTACTACCACATTTTTCACAATAATAGACATTTGAGAGGTGAAGTAATCCACAACTAGTACATTTGTGAGTTAAAACCTTGCCTTCCTTTACATTTTCAATAAATTGTTCTTTAACAGACATTTTACACACTTTGAAATATATGAACTGCACAACTTGCACCAGTTGCACCAAAATTATGAGTTAAACCAATTTTTGCATCTTTAACAGTTCTTGCACCTGCTTTTCCAGTTAGTTGATCAAAGACTTCTACTACTTGACCAACACCTGTTGCACCAATTGGATGTCCTTTTGATTTAAGACCACCTGAGGGATTAATTGAAATGTCAGAATTTAATTTTGTTCTATCTTCACGAATAGCTTGAATTCCTTGTCCTTTAGCAAAGAATCCTAAATCTTCAGTATCAACAACTTCTGCAATTGTAAAACAATCATGTACTTCTGCAAAATCTATATCTCTTGCAGTGATACCAGCCATGTCGTATGCAGCTTTTGCTGCAATTTTTGTACTTGGTATTGTCGTCATATGTTCACGTCCTTGTAATGCAGCTGGTGAGCCACCTCTACCAGAACCAATTACTTCTACATAATCACCACCGTGTGCTTTAGCAAACTTTTCAGAGCAAAGGACTACAGAACTTGCACCATCAGAAAAAGGACAGCAATCATAAAGTTTTAACGGACTTGCGACAACTGCAGAGTTCATTACATCATCAATTGTAATACTTTTTTGTAAGTGAGCTTTAGGATTTAGCAATCCATTTTGATGGTTTTTTACTGCAACTTTTGCAAAGTCTTCTTCAGTTGCATCAAATTCGGTCAAGTAAGCCCTTGCCATAGATGCAAAAAGTCCCGGAAATGATGCACCGGCTTGACCTTCATAAAAAAAGTCTGAACAATATGCAAAGTAAGTTGTTGTCCAATCAGTTCCAGTGTGAGTTACTTTTTCAACACCAGAAACAATAAGACAGTCATAAAATCCTGCAGCTACATTTGCAAATGCCTCTCTAAAGGCAACAGAACCACTTCCACATGCTGATTCTATTGATAATGACGGTTTATCTGAAATTCCTAAATTACTCATTAAAACAGGACCAAGATGTACCTGTTTGTCAGCTACTCCAAAAACATTAGAAATGTAGGCTGCTTTGATATCTTTTGGATCAATTCCTGCGCTATCTATGGCTGCAACTGATGCCTGAGTAGTAATATCACCTATGCTATCAGCTAATTTTCCATATTTGGTACTACCAGCGCCAAGAACACAAACCTTTTCCATAAATCTCACTGACCAAATTCCCTATAAAAATTGTTTTAGTAAATTCAACATCAGAAAATGTTAAAGAAGAAAAGAAGAGTAAAAACAGTTCAAATTAAAAAAATTACTGATCGAGATATAGTTAAAATTACAAAATCTAAAATTGAAATTTTCAAAAAAGAGATCACTCAATATTTAGATAATAATGGATTTCTTTCATGGTCATCAAAAGAAAGAAAATATCTTATTCTTGGAACAAATTCTCCAAAAAAAGGATTAGTGAAATGTCCAGAATGCAAAGTCGGCGAATTAATGGTAATCAGATCAAGAGCCACACGAAAACGTTTCATGGGTTGTTCTAATTTTTATGATGGGTGTAAAGCATCATCACCATTATTACAAAAAGCAAGAATGCGAGCTACAAAGAAACCATGTGATGTATGTAAATGGCCAATCATAATTTTTCGTTATTCACGAAATCAAAAATGGACTCATCAATGTGCAAATTTTAATTGTGAGAGTAGAATAACTAAGGCTTCAAAGTAGAGTAAGCGTCAATTCTTCTACTTTTTAATAATGGTAAAACTTTACGGATTTCTTTTACTTTCTTTAAATCAATATCAACAAAACCAATTCCTTGTTTCTTTTTCATATCAAGTAAAATTTTTCCATATGGATCAACAA
>LIAL01000118.1 GCA_001437625.1 Nitrosopumilus sp. BACL13 MAG-121220-bin23 | reverse complement strand
TCTCAGAATTAGATGTATTTTGTATGTCTTTTTTAATTTCATCTATGATTTCTAAAATACCTCCATTTGATTTTATTTCCCCAAATTTTATTTTGTTGAATCCTTCTGTCTCTGTTTTATCTACTTCATTAATTCCGTCTGGCAATATTTCATAAACTTTAATCAGTTTATTTTCTTGTCTCTGAGGAGACATTAACAAAAATTCATTTTTTCTTAGTTTTTCTATCTCTGCAGTGATTTCCTTTTCTGACATTCCAATAATCTCTATAATTTGATTTAGGTTGCATGATTTTATTTGTAATAATCTTAATATCTTTGCCCATGTTGGAATGTTTGAACTCCAAAGAATTTCTCGAGCTAACTCTGTAATTGAAAATGATCCATTTTTATTCAATGAAATGAATTTTCTATCTTTTAATGATGCTAGCGTATCTAATATTTTTCCAACACCGTGTCTTTTTAATTCTGAATTTTCTAAACTATTTTCATTAAACGTACCTTTTTCTTTAATTGCAAGATGTAGTATTTCTAAATCTATTGTTCCTAATTTTCTCACATTTTTATTTCAGCTTGGAGAATATATGTGGATTATGTTTGTATAGTACATGGTACTTTACCAACTTCCAAAATTATCTTATGGATATGATGAATTGGAACCATTTTTTGATGCTGAAACTATGAAAATACATCACACAAAACATCATCAGTCATATGTTGATGGATTGAATAAATCCCTCATTGAAATAAGAGCTGAATCTCACCCAAAATATATTTCTGCAATTTTATCTGAATTAACTTCAATTCCTGAATCTGGAAGATCTGCAATCAATTTTTTTGGCGGTGGATTTGAAAATCACCGATTATTTTGGGAGACGTTGATTCCAAATGGTGATAAAACTCCTGGTGGAACACTGGAAGATCAAATCGATGTTTATTTTGATAACTTTAATAATTTTAAAAAAGTATTTTCAGAAACAGCCCTTTCTATTCAGGGTAGTGGATGGTGTTGGTTAGTTTTTAATGCATTGTACCATAAAATTGAAATTATTACAACTCCTAATCAGGATAGTCCATGGACTATTAACAGAACACCGCTACTTGGATTAGACATGTGGGAGCACGCATATTATTTAAAATATCAAAATAAAAAAGCTGATTATATTGACGCTTGGTGGAATATTATTAATTGGGATTATGTAGGTAATCGTTTTTATGAATTATCCTGATGACAACATATTAATGAAATTTTTTATAACTTTTGGCAATCTGAACTTTGAATCCTTAAAAAAATTAAGTCTTGGCAAAAAAATCGTAATTGCTACAGTAATTGCAATTGTTGCACAAGCTTTTGGGATTATTTTTCTTTAATTCCAAAAAAGATTCATTAAGAATACTACTCTAAAATTTTCATGGATATGATGCTTGAGGAAGAATTAATTGATTTAATGACTTTTTGTCTACAAAACCCTGACTCTTCAGATGTTTCTGATAATCATGCTAGAATCATTGCAATTGGTGGTGAAATTTATGCTGATGGCGGATCTGATGCTTTAGAAAATTTTTCTTTTGTATTGAAGAATAGAATCACACAAGAAATAGAAAAAGATCCATCGCCATTGCTTTCGCTATGGCATGGCCTTGCTGATGATTGGCCGAGATAAATTTTTTATCCTCTACCAATTCTAAAAATGGCTGTACTACATGCAGGGCATGTGCCTTTGATTGCAGGTTTTCCATTTTTCATGGTGTATGGTGCCGGACTACCGATTTCTCGTTTGTCTCTACACTTTACACAATATCCTATTGTCATAATTTAGTTAGGCTCTTTGTTCTATTAGCGAGATCTTGTCGAACTTTTTTTACTAATAGGCAAAGATCTGATCTTATTTTTTATATTCCATAACTATTTTTTTCGTAGTGGATTTTTTTCCTTAAAGTTTAACTCGATAATAATCCCATCTTTCAGGATCAAATACTTGAACAAACTCTGCTTCTTCTTTATCTATTCTTGCTCTAATTACATCACGTAAAGCAAAACTTGTCATGTACTTGTATTTCATAGAATGTGCCTGCATTACGAACATGTGTCTCATTTCACTACCTCCTCGCAATCCCCAATATCCCATTTTCAAGGCCAACGGTTCTAAAAATACTGTATTTTTTAAACCATAATTTTCATCTCTTATCTCTTCACGTAATTGATATGATTCTAGTGGACCTCCTTTGGCAAATCCTACTATCTCCCCTTTGTTATTATTTAATCTGAGTGTGTTGATTATTGTTTTTGGATTTTTTATTGATTCTTTAAAATTTTCTTTTCCAAATTGTAATGGCTTTGGCAATTCTAAAAATATATTGTACAACGTTTGTGCAAACTCTGCATCTTCTTGAATTAATTGATTTTCTATTGTTGGAATTAATTTAAGATTTTCATACAAATAATCTGCTTGGATACTTACTTCTTGTTCTCTAATTCTCATAAAAGATAAAACTGTGTCAAAGAAATTTTTCCTCATCTCTTTTGGTAATTCTTTAAGAATTGCTTTTAGCATGGATGTTTCTTT
>LIAL01000117.1 GCA_001437625.1 Nitrosopumilus sp. BACL13 MAG-121220-bin23 | reverse complement strand
ATTTTAGGTGTTCTTGCCATCTATCTTAGGATGTTTTAGTCATCAAATGTTCTTAGTTTTAGTGCGAATACCATACAGAGATAATTTAACTTGATGCAAATTCTTTGATTCTTTTTACTTCATTTTCATAGTCATTTAGAAAATCTAATTGCCAAACCACTAGAATTTCATATCCCGCCTTTCTTATTTGATTTAAAATCATATTTTCTTCATCCCATAAATCTTGAAGTGTTGCCGGTTTGCCATGAACTTGATGAATCTCATCAGATTTGTGTTCACGACAGTCAAAATGATAACGTCCATTGTATTCTATAATTTTTTTAGTTCCTGCAGAATTTTTCCATAGAATATCCATTTGTTTTGAGGCTGTTTTGTTTTCAAGTGTTTTGTAATCCACATATTGAAGAAACTTGCAGGTTATTCCAATTCCTTCTAATATTTGACCTAGAACTATCTCTTTTTTATTTGGTCTAGTAGTATTTTTCATAGTTTGTTTTAGAATATCTTGAAGCACTTTTTTTATTTTAGGTGTGCTATGATGGTTAGGTTGTTTTATCTGGGATTCCTTAGAATTTAGAATTTGTAAAGGATCACCCCATCTTACCAGTTTATCATAATGGTTAGTGCATAATTTTTTACACTGTGCTATACCAACACATCCATCAATAGAGCAAATCTTAACCAATATTGATTGAATAATTTTCTAATAGATTAATGTGGTTTATTTTCAAGAGGGCATTGTCCATAGTAGCCTTTTGTTTGATTACAATTATGGCATAAAATTTGAAACCCTTTTGGAAAATTATTTTTTATAATCCAGATGACTAGAGCAGTTCCACTTAATTTTGACATGTATTTTAATTTCTTTAATTCAGGTTCAGAATCCATTTCTTGTCTTCCTGCAATATGATCAACAGTTAAAAATTCAATGTGACTATTTAATCCACAACAATTACAGCAGGGAATGTTACTCTTTGAAAGACGCTTAGAATAATATTGTAAAACTTTTAAACGATTTTCCTTACTTTCAGGTTTGTCTCTATTCTTTTTTTGATTTGCCGTACGCTCTTCATCAGTTTGAACCAACAGTAATTCAATAATTTTCTAATAGATTAATAATTTGTCCATACAGGTTCATCACTAAACTGCCTGATAGCAAAACTGTTTGCAGTATTTCTTAGTTTTATGAAGAGTAATCACAAGGCAAGACCATAGAAATATGAGAAATGTTTTCTTTTTCTCTAAAACTGTCACATCCCAGGCAAGAGTTTGGTTCTGAGTACAATAATTTGTTTAATTGTAGAATAGTTATGTTGGTCTATCTGTAAATTTATTTTAAATCAAATTATGCTTTTAAATTCTATCTAGAATCTTTTTCTTTTTGTCATTAAATTCTTTTTCAGTGATAATTCCAGATTTTTTAAGTTTGGCTAGTTTTTCTAGAATTTCAAGACTGGATGTACCATATTGAGTGCCAAGTTTTATTCGTCCTACAATTAATTCAAAAAAGTAAAAAAATCCATCAACGATTTTTTTGTAAAATTTTGGCCCTTTCTTTTTTATCATCTTTTTTTGTTCTAAATCTTTTTCAATAATCTTTAACGAATTAATTTTTAATGTTTTTAAATATTCTTGGGGTTTAGAATATGTTTTAGGATTATGAATAATTTTATTTATCTTAGCAATAGATTCTTTTCCGATCTGTTTTCCATGTTCTACTGTTTGTAAATAATTTTTTAGTAGATTATCAAAAGCAGGCTCTTGTTGTTCTTCAATGATCTCTATAGCAGGCTCTTGTTGTTCTTCAATGATCTCTATAGCAGGCTCTTGTTGTTCTTCAATAGTTTGTAAAGCATTTTTTGATTTTTCTTTTTTATTTACCATGTGTGTTGTTTCCAAAAATTTTCTGTGGATGGATTATTTTAACAAATACATTGTTAGAACTATTATGTTTCTAAAATTATCCCTTAAAGATAGATTGTAAATATTCAAGTGATCTTTTAGTTAGAATATCCCTTGAATAAAATATCAGGCATAAGTTTATGAAATTTGTAAAACATCCCAGTACGCTTTAGGGATAATGTTACGTGTTTGTTTTACTAAATTATTAATTGTTGAATCAATCACGTATGTTCTTGCCCAATCGTCCTCAGATCTTATAGATCTTCCAAAACCTTGCAATATTTTCATCATAGTTTCAGAGCTATACCAAGACGGAAATTTGTTCATTTTTGCCCTCACTCTTGTATCACCTAATGATTTGTATGGTGCTTTAGCTATAATTTGAAATCTAGAATCATCGTCTTTGAGGTCAACTCCCTCCCACAAAGATGAGGATAAAAGAACACTTGCAGAGGTTGCTCGATGCTGTGCTATTTTTTCATCTTGAGTGGTTCCATCAGAATTACTAGAGTGACATATTCGAATTCTTTTTTTATTCTCAGGTGACAACTGACTTAAAATATCAAAACATCTTTTTTTTGATGAAGTCAAAATCAAACCTCTTTCAGTTTTATGCTTTGAAAGTATTTCATCAATTTTTCTTATAGCATTTTGTTCTTCTGTAAATGAACTGCGCGAATTTAAGAATGCCACATCCAAAAA
>LIAL01000116.1 GCA_001437625.1 Nitrosopumilus sp. BACL13 MAG-121220-bin23 | reverse complement strand
TTCTTAAATATATTTTTTAGAATTAAAATTTGGAAAAAAATAAAATGATCGCAAATAGATTGTAAGATTTAAAATAGAGATCAAAAATTTAGATAAACAGGGTTTTAGATGGATAATTCTAAAGTACAGATAATTTACGTTCTTTTAGATGGGGTAGGAGATCTTCCACATCCAGATTTAGATGGAAAGACACCACTAGAAGCTGCTAAAACACCCACATTAGACAAAATTGCAAGTAATGGAGTAATTGGCGAAGTAATTTCAGTAGGAAAAGGTATAGCTCCAGAATCAGATATTGCAGTTTTCAACATGTTAGGTTACAAATTTGAGCATGCAGATTATGCGGGCAGAGGAGTCATAGAAGCAATAGGAGTTGGAATTGATTTTAAAAATGGAGATTTAGCATTAAGAGGTAATTTTTCAACATTAAATGAAGAAGAAATAATCATAGATAGAAGAGCAGGTAGACAAATTGCGAAAGAAGATGCAAATGGAATTGCGAAAGAATTGGAAGAAAAAATAAAATTTTCAGAGCCAGATACAAAAATAATAGTTGCACCAACAATAGGACACAGAGTAACAATTAGAATCAGAACATCATCTCAGAAATTATCATCCAGAATAACAAACACGGATCCAGCATATAGTAACATTGGAGGAATGGGAGTAGCAAAAGCTGTTGGAGACTTTTCAAAAATTGAAAAATGTGTACCGCTAGACGATACAGAGAGTTCTAAATTTACAGCAAAATTAGTAAATGAATTTTCAGAACAAGCAATACAAATTATGAAGGAAAGTGAAATAAATAAAAAACGAAAAGAGCAAAATAAAAAACAACTTAGTTGTATCTTGCTAAGAGACGCAGGTAACAAATATCCAGATGTACAGTTGATTAATGAAAAACATGAAATGCAATTTTCATGCATAGTGGATATGCCAGTTGAAGTTGGAATTTCAAAAGTTCTCAAGATGAAAGCATTTGAAGCAGGAGGTTTAACAGATTATGAAGAAAAAGCAAAAGTTGCAGCAAAGGCAATGGAAACACAAAATGCAATATATGTTCACCTCAAGGGACCAGATGAATTTGGTCATGATGGAGATGCCATAGGTAAAATGAAAAATATAGAAGAAATTGATCAACGGTTTTTTAAAACACTTGTAGAAAATATTGATTCAAGTAAAGTTGCAATAATTATTTCAGCAGATCATTCAACACCATGTATCATCAAAGGACACAGTGATGATCCAGTGCCAGTGATAGTTTCAGCTGATTTTATTAAAAATGACGGTACAACAAGAATGACAGAAAAACAAGCAAAGAAAGGCAGCATAGGTTTACTTCAAGGTGAAGAAGTAATTAGAAAATCTTTAGAATTAATTAGATCTCAAATATAATTAAATCATCTATTTGTTGCATTTCAATAGATTTTTTTCTTATTCGCTCTACATCTATTGAATGATACATGGATGGAGAGGTACCTAATTTTTCTAAAGCTCGAGTTAACATCGCAACACCAATACGTAATTCATTTTCTTGAGCATGTGCATATGCAACGGCTACAAGAATAATTCCTTGAACTAATTCTTTTTCACGTCCAAAGCATTGCTTCCAAACACCTTCAAAGGCTTCATGACATTCCCAAAATCGCTCATGGTTAAAATAAAAAATACCATCTTTAATTCCCTGATCTATTTCAATTTCTTCCTCAATTACATGTCGAGTGTTATCTAAATCTCCAATAGGAATCAATTTTTCAACAAGTGTATCTACATCTTTTGTTTCAATTGCAACATCAAATTCAATAAAGTTTGTAGCGACTCTAGCGAGTCTGATATGTGCATCCATTCCAGATATTAGATCTCTAGATCTATGAAGTATTTCACGAGAATTTACAGGAATATGCTTTTCATTTTTTAGATGTACTAAATATCGCTCCATATGATGTATTGAGAGTATTTTCTTAAATTTCTTGTGTAAATTCAACTAGGTTTATATGAAATATCTAAAAGATTTTGGATACATGTCACTTATTCAGACAGTTTCAGATGTCAATAACGCTTTCTTATCAAGAAGAGAACTAACCTGTGATTTTGCAGGATTAGGAGGTAAACTCAAGACCATGGAAGCAGTAGACATGATCACAAAGGAATTCAAATTAGATGGAAAAGTTGTGATTTCAATGAGACTAAAAACACATGTTGGAATGTCAAAAGTAACAGGAATCTTCTATGTTTATGATGATGAAGGATTAGCAAAAAAACATGTTAATCCAACTATTTTTGCAAGATTAGAAAAAACTAAAGCAAAAATAGCTGAGATAGAAAAAGCAGCAGCAGAGAAAGCAGCAGCAGAAGCACCAGTAGTAGAGGAGAAAACAGAAGCACCAGTAGTAGAGGAGAAAACAGAATAATGCCTGTAGGGAAAAAAGGCAGTAAAGGTTCTAGTCCAAAGGTATACAAATATTTTAAAATTGACGGAGATAAAACAACAAAACTTAAGAAAAATTGTTCAAGATGTGGGAAAGGAGTAGCTATGTCAGAACACAAAGATAGAAACACCTGTGGAAAATGTGGATTAACAGAATTTAAACAATAATAATAAAATCCAAATAAATAATA
>LIAL01000115.1 GCA_001437625.1 Nitrosopumilus sp. BACL13 MAG-121220-bin23 | reverse complement strand
TATCACCAAACATGATAGAAGGTAAAGCAAAAGCATCAGAACCAGAAGAAGTCCTTGATTTTGTCTTAAAGAAATTTGGATTGTCATCTAAATTACAAGGTAAAAAAATTCTAATTACTGCCGGACCAACAGTTGAACAAATAGATCCTATTAGAGCAATTACAAATCAAAGTACGGGTAAAACAGGAGTAAGTTTAGCAAAAGAACTAGTTTCTGCGGGTGCAAAAGTTACTTTTGTTTATGGTCCAGGTAATGAAAAACCACCAAAGGGTGCAAAAATTATCAACGTTATATCAAGTAAGGAAATGTATGATTCAGTAAAAAAAGAATTAAAAAATAAATTTGATATTGTAATTATGGCTGCAGCAATATCAGACTATATTCCTAAAAATCCAAGTAAGAAAAAAATTAGAAGTTCAAAGGCAAATATTTCAATTAGTCTCAAAAAAGGCCCTAAAATTATAGATCAAATTAAAAAAATGCAAAAAAATGTTCTATTGGTTGGTTTTAAGGCAGAAACAAATGTTACAAACGCTCAATTAATTAAATCAGCTAAAAAGAAATTAAAAGAATCAGCATCAGATATGATTATAGCAAACGATATTGGAACATCCAGATATATAAAAAATTCTGAAAATAATCAAATTATAATTGTAGATTCAAAAAAGAATATTATTTCAGGTTGGATGAAAAAAGAAAAAATTGCAAAAATTATAAGAAAACAAATTGAATTAAAATTAAAATGAAAATTATTAATTCAGAGTATAAGCAAAGAAATATGAAAATATGGAATGAAATTGCTCCTAGATATCATAAAAGATGGGCTAGTATACATAAAGGACCATTTCAAAGTACAAAAAAATTAATTGAATTAGTAAAAATTAACAAAAATAATACGGTACTAGATGTTGCATGTGGAACTGGAGTAGTTACAAAACAAATCCAAAAAAAAGTAGGTAATTTAGGATATGTAGTAGGAATTGATACATCAACTACAGCAATCAAAATTGCAAAAAAATGGAATGAAAAAAATAAAAATTTAGACTTTGTAAATATTGATGCGGAAAATTTTAGCTTTTCAAAAAAATTTGACATAATAACTTGTCAGTATGCATTATTTTTTTTCCCTAATGCACAAAAAGCATTAAAAAATATGAAAAACAGTCTCAAAAAATCTGGAAAAATAGGAATATCCGTTCACGGAAGTAAAGATAATGTCCCATTTTTTAACAGCATTTTAGATTCTGCTATAAAATACATACCAGATTATGTACCTGCAGGAACACCAAATTTAGATAGATTTGGCACTCAATCTGCATTAAAAGCAGAAGTTAGAAAAGCAGGATTTTCAAATATTGTTGTTAAAGAATTTATTTTTAATTATAGTCCAGGAAAATTTGAAGATTATTGGAAAAATTATATAAAATACATTGCAAAGCCTCTAAAAGAAAAATTAAACGAATTGGAATATTCAAAACGAAAGGAATTCAAAGAATCAGTTAAAGAAAAAACTAAACAATATACAAAAAAGAACGGTGAAATTTTATTTCCATGGCAAGTTTTAATTCTAACTGCAAAAATAAATTAAGAATTTAAATCTAAAGATTTCTAAAATCAAAAACACATTTTCTTAATGTATCAATATCTAAAGTAAATGTAACATCTGTAGGATTATTATCATTATCTAAATCTACATTTAAAACATTCATTGCCATTTTAGTGAATCCAGATTCATATACAGCATTAATTGATTCAGGTAATTGTTCTAATGCAAGATCAAACTTTGTTGTATGATCACGAAACTTGTATCTATAATTAACTTCAAAATTATTATCTGCATTTTGAGTTAATGATTTCATATAGACTAGTTTTCCATATTCTTCCACTGCATGAGTGAATATAGAATACATTTCATAGACGTAAATATTGGGCATATCTCGATTTGGTTTATCAGGTTGACCTAAACATTTGTCAAGAAAATTTAGCATGTTTGAAACATTATTACGAATCTTTTTTTGTGTTTGATTCATCTGATCTGCAGTAATTGTCTTAAAACTAGCCAAGTAAAAATTTGATAAATTATACGGACTTAAGCGTATGTATTATTTCATTTCTAAATGATTTATTTTCTAAACATTATCCAAATTCTTGTTCCCACTCCAAGACCCACAGCTAGAATAATTATGGCAGGCAGGATAATGTCCATTTCATTCATGTTTATAGTACATGTCTGATTTTATATAAAAAAGACATTTTATTGAAAAATTTGGAATAAATGAAAAATATCATTTTAAAAATATAAAAAACATTCTGAAATTCGTACATAGAAAAAATCTAAAATTTGGATATTAGTTAATAATAACTGAAAAATACTAATTATTTACAGGGATAAAAATGGGTAAAGAAAATAGCAAGAAAGAAGAAAAACCAAAAAAGAATAATCTTAAAGCTTTCCTTAAAAAAAGAGCACCACTATATCTTGCAGGAATTACATTAATTATCATAAGTGCACATGGAATATTAACAGAAAAAGGTCTTGATGATTTTTTAGTGAATATTTCAGAAGAAGAACAAATTGTTGTAGATATTTTAATGCAGTATAATGGTCCCAATGAATCAGGATTTAATGTAAAAAATGGAA
>LIAL01000114.1 GCA_001437625.1 Nitrosopumilus sp. BACL13 MAG-121220-bin23 | reverse complement strand
TATAATTAAATAAATGAAAATATTTTTGTAAAATTATTAGTCTAACTACTTTTGATAGACATAATTTTGGTATGTTCCATTACAACCCAATAATCAACATTTTGTCCATTTTCTAATTTTCCTTTAACTTCTTCGTCAATCATAGCAATATCTATGGTTTCAAATGTTTCAGCATCCATAACTTGGACGGTGTCACCGTTAATTGAAATAATTTGTCCAACTTTCTTGTTAATCATTGGAATGTGAATTTGCATACTCACAGGGCCAACATGTGGTCGATTTTTTCCATCAAAGATGCCTTGTCCAACTATTCGGGCTTTTGCTGCACCGTGTTTTCCAGGTTTTGATGTATCATATTCGATAATTCTACATGCCTCACCGCTAGGTTGATCAGTGTGTGGAAGTAGAATGTATGATCCAATTTTTAAAGAGCCTAAATCAGATGGTTTACTCATAAAAAACGTAATTTACCTCGAATATTTAACTATTCTATTTTAGATTATCAAGGATTGAAAGGCTCAAAAAACTAGTTAATGTGAACCCTCTTCGATTAATATCACGCTGAGTTTGATCACAGTATTTTTTTACACTTTGATGGCTTTTTTCACTTGCAACTTCAAGTGTCACCATATTCTGAGAATATGGAAATGTGAATCTTGAAGGAATAGAGCAAGTAGTAGATACATGTCCAAATCCTGCAATTTCAATTTTGTCTTTTTTTAGTAATGAACTGGCAATTTCTAATAAATCGTCATCGTTATCTGCATATTCAAGATAATATATTGAAATAAAGTTAGTTTTTTCCTCAACTTCCCTTTCAAAAAGATAATCTCTAATATTAAAAATAAAAGAAGTTTGATCTTGAACATGTTTAGATAATTCGTTTTGTATAATTGAATTATTTTTGAATTTAGCTAATAGGTAATGATTGGCAGAAGTTGAAAAATAGGGTTTACTGTCACTTGAAAATGTACCAGTAACAAAATATAATTTTTCAATATTTTTTGAACTAACCCAAGAGTCTTTTAATTCAAGAGAACTCTGATTGTGTAAATACGGGGCACAGGCATAGCCAGAATAAGACAAGGTCTTAGTAGACAAGATACCATTTAGAATGTTTAAGGGTATTTAGTAATATATTAAATCCAAATTAGAAAAAAGTACCATAGTTTTTAAGAGTAGTAATCGTTGTTGTTTTTGTCCCGTGGTAGCTCAGCCTGGTAGAGCTCCTGGCTGTAGATGTTGGCTTTAGATGGCTAAACGAAACACAGCCCATCAGGCATACAGAAACCGGGTTGTCGGTGGTTCAATTCCGCCCCGCGGGACCATAGTTTTTTTAAATAGTAAATAAAAAAAATAGACTGCTTAAGAAAACATAGATGAAATCTTAATTTAAAAATTCAAATGTCTATTCTACTTTTTTGACTTTTTGTGCGGCTGGTCCTTTTTGACCTTCACCAACTTCAAACTCGACTTTATCGCCTTCATTGATGAATCCATCAACGTCAGATTTGTGAACGAACATATCTTCGCCACCTTCTCTTTCGATAAAACCAAAGCCTTTAGTACGGTTGAACCATTTTACTGTACCTTGTTCCATACTTTCAGGAACAGAATATTCACTATATTAACTAAGGTATCTAAAAATTAGAAATCTTTTGCAATGTGCTCATTGTCTTTAAGCCATTGTACTTGAGGTATTGTGAATCTCCAAACAATATCTCCACGTCCAGTAGCATCAAAATCCCATGGGGCAATAATTACAATATCGTTATCTCGAATCCAAACTCGTCTCTTTAATTTTCCTCTAATTCGTCCTCTTCTAGTTATATTATCATCACATTTTATCATAACATTTTCTCCGCCCATCATTTTCAATACCCTACCAAATAATTCACCTTCTTCTGGAAGACGAATTTCTTTTAAGGCACTCTCGTTTTTTACTTGGCGCTTACCCATAATTGTGATGAGTCATGTTACCATATAACTGATGAGGTTTTTATAAGAAAATTTTAAAAAAAATACAAAAGAAATTTTATCTATCACATTCAAAAGGATCTAATGGAATTTAGATGTGTTGATGAGTGTTCTCAGTGTTGTGTTGAAAGAGAGTATTATCCAACTAAACAGTTTGGAAAAATTGGAGTATTAATCCTACCAGAAGAAAAAGAGAACATCGAGAAATTAGCAGAATTAAATAAAATTAAAATTAAAATTTTACCAAGGATAGGGGTTTCTAAAAATAAAAATCAGATACCCACAAAAGTTTTAGCATATCAATTAATGGGAATTGAAGATAACGGTAACACTTGTCCTTTTTTAGATACTGACAGCGGTAAAAAATCAACACATGGTGGATTTCCATGTAAAATTTACAAAGACAAACCATTGGCATGTAGTGCATATCCGTTGATTGAAATAAATCCAATTAGTTTAGATCAAAAATGTAAATTCTGTAAAGAATGTGGAACTGCAGATAAAAATTTAAATTTTGAAACAGAATCTTTATTGAAAATACAAGAAAGTATGCAAACAAACGCAAGATGTATTTGGAGATATGCCACAGGGGTTGGAGAACAAGAAGATCAAGAAATTATTAAAACAGGTTGGATTTTAGAAGAGTATTAAATAATTAAAATATAATTTTAAAATTAACCT
>LIAL01000113.1 GCA_001437625.1 Nitrosopumilus sp. BACL13 MAG-121220-bin23 | reverse complement strand
ATACTTTTATTTTTTAGTTTTAAATTCTATTTGATATTGACAGATAATTTTATTGCTAAATGTAGAAAATGTACTTCTAAAATTATTATTCCTGATCAGGGGCCTTGCACTGATTTAGAATATATGGATTACATCAATGCTTATGGAAAACAATGTGAATGTGGACAAAATGATTGGGAATTACTTTCAGTTTAATTTTTTAATAAAATTAATTCTTTTTTCTAGGTCTTCGACGTGGATTTAATTCATAAAATCTTTCGATATTATCTAGCCATTGTTTAGTTTCAGGTAATCGTGAACGTGCATGAGGTCTTTTTCCATTAGTTGATAACATTTCACTGTGATCCTTGTAGAATTCATCTATCTCCTTTACTAACACGTCAAGAAATTCTGATGCTTCCTTGGCTTCAGTACCTTTAGGTTCTCTGTGACTCATAATGGATTTAGCTAATGTATCTACTTTAGCTATTTTTAATTTAAATTCACTTAGTACTCTATGTTCAAAAGAAATCATTTCATTTATTCCTATTTTCTCCCAGTCTAAGTACATTTTGGTATGTCTTAAAAAATTCTATTTTTTTCATATTTTCATCCATACATTGATTTATTCATTGTTTCATCTAATACATTATTTTTTGATGTAAAACCGCTAAAATTTGAACGTAAAATCTTTTGAACATGTCCTGAAACTCTTGCTACATTATCCCAAACATTGTGAAATGAAATTCTATCTAAATTCTGCTCATCTATGTGTGAAAATATGGCTAAGCCTGCAATGTTTTCTCCATCTTTAATCCACTGATGACCCATCTTGCATATTGTACAAATCTCACTAATTTCGATAACTGCTTTTGAAAATGATGGATTTTTACTAACTAGTAATTTTGCATCTTCTGGAGGGAATCTCATATTGACATTAACATGTATTCTGTCTTCTCTGTTTGTATTTTTGCTAACAATTACGTTTGTCCCCACGTGAAATTGCCAATCAACTAACTTACTTTTTTCTTTAATTTTCTCAGTTTGATCTTCATATTTGACATTAGTTATTTTAATAAATTCTTCAATTAATTTTTTCATTTCTAGTGATGTTTTTATCATATTTTTTATTTTTTTAATTGGTTATATTATTGATCAAGAAAAAAGAGTTAATGACTGTGTCCACAGCCGCAAGAATCATGACCCTCACTACCTTGAGTTTCACTACCTGCACATTTGGAACATTTCTCAGATCCCATTGGGGAAAAGAAACTAATTCCACATGATACGCATTTCATATTTGCCATGATATTGCTAAAAAATTGAGGTATTTATTGAATACGCTTTGATTTAAGAAAAATGTGGCTATTTTAAAAATTATTATTATTCACTTTTTTGAAATACACGATATTCGCCAATAATTGAATTACATTTGTGACATGTGTATTGTCCTCTCTCTATCAAAGTTAACCCATCTGCAACTACTTCGTTAGGTTTTTCTTCAATTTGTATTTGAGTCGGACCATCAAATTCAGAATTACATTGTTTACAAAAATGTTTTATCATTTTTGCTGTATCTAGTTTTTCAAGTGAGGCCAAAAAATGTTTATCCATATTTGGAACTAATTTTGATTTTGTAACTTGTTCATCTGTTAGTTCTGCGTGAACCCATCCGCCTGAACCTGCTAATTGGATTTCTGTCAATGTACATTGATACTTTGTTTGGTATTAATAAGTCAAAATGAAATTAATACCCACTATTCAAATTAAAATTATGAGTGAAATTTCATGCGATTTAGGCATACTTGATAATACATCTGGACGTGAATTTGAAATATTCATGGTTGAATTATTTGAAAAATTAGGCTATTCTACAACTGTAACTAATCGTTCAAAAGATTATGGATGTGATATGATGCTACAACAAGGCGATAGTAGAATCGCAGTTCAATCTAAGCGCTCTGAATCTGAATTAAATTTTACATCTGTTCAACGAGCACTGAATTCATTGACAAAATACAATGCACAATTGGCTATTGTTGTAACTAATAACAAATTTATTTTTTCTGCAAAACAATTGGCAAAAATCAAGAATGTTACATTGATAGATAGAAAAAAATTATTGGATTTAATTGAACTATCTAATTTACCTTTAAACAGCAAAAAAGATTTAATTGAATTTTCTAATAATATTCGTAAGGTAATCTTGAAGCAAGGAATAGATAAACAATCTTTTAAATTTCTTGGACTTGATGTTCCTAAAGTTGATCATAGTCTTTTAACAAAAGATGCCTATGGTCGCCCTTATCCTGTTAACAATAAAAAAGAAAAATTAATTGATATTTTTAAAGAAATCCGGGGGGATGATGAGATATCTATTCAAAAAGATATTTTATTGAATTTCATGGAAAAATACCCTTTGATGTTTGGAACTAGATCTGAATGTGAAATATTTTTGTTTGATATGGTTAAAGAATTTATGATTTTCAAACCAAAACCTGATTATTATAATTTAGTTTAACTGCTCTCATCTTCACCATCTTTGCTAATATTTTCGCATTCTGGCATTGATTGGGATATTTGATCATCTTGTTTTATGAGATAATCTAATGTATTCATGTGGTGGTTATTTTTTACTGCTTTTTATTTTACATGTTTGTAACTTGTCATTATTGTTTTAACGTTTAAGGAAAAAATTTAACATTTCCTGTATATTTGATTC
>LIAL01000112.1 GCA_001437625.1 Nitrosopumilus sp. BACL13 MAG-121220-bin23 | reverse complement strand
CTGGATTTATGTATCTTGGAGATTTAATTGAATTTAGAAAAACTAAAAAATTATTTACTGATCCAAAAAATGATTTAACTGCAAAATATGTTCAGGGGCAATTTGGATAAATGACTCGACTTATTGATCCATCTTTGGAAAAACTTTCATCAATGATGATGGAGATGGGAAATACTGCGATTGAATGTATTTCATTAGCTATTGATTCCTATCTTGAAGGAAAAAATACTATTAATGAAGTTCATGATTTGTCTGATTCCATTAGAATAAAATACTTTGAAGTTGAGGATTTGATTTTTGATATGTTATTGAAATATCAGCCTCTTGCAGATGACTTTAGATTAATTCGTTCATCAACTGAAATATCTTATGCTTTTTCAAGATTTGGAAGGTATGCTTATGATATCACACAAGTTCGGGATTTATTTGGAGATATTTCTGAATGCATGAATGAGCCCTTGATTGAAATTACTAAAAAAGTAAAACATATGATAAAAGACGCTGTGCAATCTTTTGCAGAATTAGATATTAGAAAAGCTACTAACATTCAAGAGGATGAAGCATTTATTGATAAAATTTACAAAGAGAGATTACCTCAATTAATTGAATCAAATAATACAAAATGTGCACTTGCAGAAGCACTACTTTTGAGATATCTTGAACGAATTGGTGATCATGCTGTTTACATGAGTGACGCAATAAACTACATCGTCACTGGAAAACATAAACCAAGTCAAAAAAGAATTGACTCTCATACTAATTTTTGATTTTTTTTAACTATATAGAATACGTTTCTGTTATAGAACCCCATAACATACATGAAAAATGTTCTTAGCGGTATAATAGCTCATTTACATTATAATTCTTAATGACTTGGAAAACTTCGTTACTGATTTTATTTGCAACAGTAATGGTTGCTTTTCTACCTCTTTCTGCATATGCTACAGTTGAAGATGGTGATTTGAGAAAAATTACATCTGATGGGCAATATGAAATTGGTATGACTTGGCAACCTGCAGGACCTATAGAGCCGGGAATTGAATATCTCTTTAATTTTGAGGTACGTGAAGGTATGACTCAGAAAAATATTGATGATGCATCATTTAACTTTGATATCGTAAAAGATGGAATAGTTACGGATAGCACATCAACAAATACTGGAACAATCACACAAACAATTTCCTTTGACGCTCCTGGAACAGTAAATCTATTGTTGACTGATGTTAACTCATCTACACAACAAGTTGATTTTACTATGCCAGTAGGAACTGAAACAACGACAAAAGATGGAATATCATTCATTAAAAAGAACTACAATGCAGAACCAAAAATTTACTTTTGTGGCAGTGCTAAAGATCTAAAGACTTGCCTAAAAAAAGAAGTTAAAGGTGACGTAGGTTGGTATGGTAAAGTAACCATCATGATTTATGCTCCTGGTTGGAATACTGATTCTAATGCAAGAGATTCCATAGGACATACGGCAGAATCTGCACTTACAATTACATCTCGTACAGGTTCTGGAATTAATGAGGTAGGTGTTTGTAATGACAGTGACTCTAAAGGACTAATTGAAACAGGTCCCAACACTGGCGTATTTTACGGACGTCTAAAACTCAGTGCAATGGATCATGATATGAATAATGATGGTGTTAAAGAAACCGGCCTTGGTGGAACTTCATGCAAAAACTCTCCTTTTGATGAATATGCAAAAGTTGAAACTGGTAGAGATGGTGCAGTTACTGTCAACTGGGAATACAATCCAGAAAACAACAAGGTAATTACTAAATCCATGACTTATGGTTGGAGCACAGCTACAATCAAGTTCTTAGAAGATGAATATCCGTTAGATGACCGAAACAAAGTACAGTTCCAACTAATAGAGAAAGATTTGGGCGACATGCCTAAAGATAAAGTTGATTTGAACTTTAGAGTTTGGTCGGATAGTGATATGGCTGGTATTTTAGTTGAGGCAACACAAGAGGGTAATTGGGAACACAAGAAACCATACTTCTTCTATATACAAGATCACGATGAATCAAATGGTGATAACTTGTTTGCACAAGAAGGCGATACCCTCTATGTTGAATATGTGGATACTACATTACCTGCAATTGGACCTAATGGTGTGAGAAATTCTATATCTGATACTCTTGATATCATTGGAAAAACATCTGTAACATCTGGATACCCATACATCACACTCCGTTGATAATGTCTGTCTTGAAATCAGTAATGCAAAAAACACAAATAAAAAATTCCCCTGATTTTTCTACCTTATCTGGTAGAGAATCTATTTTTCTTAATCTAATAAATCAAAATCCTGGAATACGGTATCTTGAATTAAAGAGTTTGACGGGTTTTAACAATGGAGTTGTCTCTCATTATTTACGTCAACTAGAATCTAGTGGATTGATAAAATCGGTTCGGACTCCTAGAGTTAGTTGTTTTTACCCTCTATCGTTATCTGAATTATCTCAAAAAATATTTAGACGTTCCAGACAAATTACTCCGCAAAGAATTATTCTTGCACTAATTCAAAAAAATCATTCTTTTCGTTCTTTAGTGATAGAAGTTAAAAAAGCACCTTCAACTGTTTCTACTTACACAACAAAATTAATTCATGACGGTATTGTTGTAATTTCTTATACCAATTCTGAAAAAATATTTAAAATTAATCCCAAAATTTACGATCATTTAATGTATACTTT
>LIAL01000111.1 GCA_001437625.1 Nitrosopumilus sp. BACL13 MAG-121220-bin23 | reverse complement strand
CAAAATACCAAATCCAGATACAGCAAACATAGTTAGAATTGCTCCCTTTACTATTGGATCGTCACTTCCTAATGCCTGTCTACCCTTACTCATAAATGAAAAAATCCCACCATCATCTCCTTGTAATAATACATTATCAAGGAAAAATAAGATAAAATTATAATCTAAATAATCAATCATTACATACTCATCTCATAGTTAGTTTATGATTTTCTCAGAATAAACTGCATTAGTGCTTCTTTGGAATAGTCTATTCCATGTTCTTCATCGGTATGTTTTCCAAATTCATTAAGAACACTTTCTGCTTTCCCTTCTACTGCAAAATTACAATCAAACCCATAATCTCGACATACTAGTTTTACCAATTACAATTTTTTCTAAATTTGTATGTAATATACTTGAGTTAACAATGTTAACCTACATTTTAGAAAAAAAATAATGTAGAAACAAAGATCAGGAATTTATCAAGTGTCTTAAATGGTGTACACGAAAATTAGGACTTGAACAGCAGTTCGGAGTCATTGTCATTTCCTTTTGGAGTGAGATTTACTTCTGCATTAATGGTATATTAAAAAAATAATATTTAGAATCTGCTTAACATTGTTATGGTAAAAATTATTCTTTAGAATGTTTTTTTCCGTGGTTTTGTTCTAAGAAGGGCACCACAACAAGGACATTGGTGATTAGTAGTTTTTACAAAAATAGAACACATTGAACATCTTTTTTGTCCAGATTTATATCGCAAACTAGTTGGAACTCTATCTACCTCTAATGAATCACATATACCTCTACAACAATAGGTCATATCTATGAAAAATGACTCCTTCCAATTTGAAACTTTTCTAATCTCCACCAATCTTCATTTTTTTTAATGGACAGATTTTCGTCTTCTTCATTTTTTTTAATGGACAGATTTTCGTCTTCTTTATCTTTTTTCTTCATATTCATAATTTTATTTAATTTCTAATAAGATTGGATTAACAATGTTAAGTATTTGCTATATACTATACAAAAATAATCAAATGAGAGTGAATGGTTTGGAAAATAATCTTTTTTTAATTTTAGTCCATCCAGAACATATAAAACAAATTTCATCAAATGTAATAGAGGATGGATTTGCCAGATAATTCCAACAACATTTTAAGTTCAATGGATCTTTTTATTGAAAAAATTCAACAACTTAGGGGAATTATGCTTGGAGTTTCATTTTCAGCACTAATTTTAGCACCTCTTGCAATAGGAATTTCAATATATCTAATCTCACATCCAAAATTTTTTCAGATTGTAGAGCAGGAGAGTGAATTTGCAATATTATTGATGGTTTTGATTGCCGTGGTTTTAGTCACTTCTGGAATTTGGCTAGTAGCAGGCATACAGCAATTCAAATCTCTTAATTCATGGAATAAGCGGTATTGTGGGTATTTGAAGAAAAGAAATGATTTGGATAAAGAAATAACCTCAAAATATCATCTAGATGATGAATAATTACTCCAGATCAAATACAGAATTAGATATACCACTTCTTGGAAATAGTTTTTCAAAAGGTTCTAAGATTTCATGGCAAAAATTCATTCCATTATAAGTGACTTTAAAAATGGTAATGGTTCTTTTCCCCTCCTTAGTTTCAACTCTTTGTATCATCTCATTATGTTCTAAATTATCTAGAATCTGTTTGTGTTTTGTAATATTTAATCCACAAAAACTAAACAATGCAGTTTGGTTGAGCTGACCATATTCTGAAAGTGTCAAAATAATATCTTTTACAATGTAGATTCTTTCACGATATTTTTTAGAATCAGCCATATCCACCATGAAAATATAACTACTTTAACTATTATGGAAATTCAAGATGGATTAACAATGTTAAGCAACGCCTTATAATGTTAAATTTGTAATTTTGACATGAAATTAAAATTATCTTTTAACAAAAGTATTGTAAAAAACATCCTAAAAAGAGAAACTAGTTTTTCAAATACATGTAAAATTTGCAATATGAAATTTACTGATCCTGAAAGAACAAAAAAACACATGATCAAAGCACATTCAAAACCAAAACGTGAAAAAAATGGGCATTAAAAATGGCTAAATCATACATCTTGATGAACGGTGAAACAGGTTTTGAAGTAGAAGTAATCGCATCACTAAAAAAAATTAAAGGTATTACAGAAGTTCATGGTATACTTGGCCTTTATGATATTATTGCAAAAATTGAACTAGAATCAGAAGAGAAAATCAGAGAGACTATTACTAAAGTTATTCGTAAAATACCAAAAATTCAGTCTACTTTGACTTTAACCCGTTCAGAATCTCAAGAAATATTCCAAACATCTAAAAAAATAATTGAAATGATCTTAGGGCAGGATTTTGCTCAAGCATATGTTGTAATTCACTGTAAAAAGGGAGAAGAATACCTAACGCTAAAAAATCTTAGTCATATTTCAGAAGTAAAAGAAGCAGATGTGATTTTTGGATTTTATGATGTGATTTGTAAAATACAAGCCTCAAATAACAAAATACTAGAGAATATAATCACTAAAGTCATACGAGCATTACCTCACATTGAATCTAGTATGACATTAAACATAATTAACGAACAAGAAAATGATATTAAAAAAGTATCAGATACAGAAGCAATGGGCCAATTTGTCAACACAAAGATTGGTGAGCCTAGCAGAATGGGTTCAAAATAAAATATTATTAATTTAATT
>LIAL01000110.1 GCA_001437625.1 Nitrosopumilus sp. BACL13 MAG-121220-bin23 | reverse complement strand
ACAATAGCAAGGATTTCCATTACGATGTAAAGTATGGTGTCCCCATTCACCTGCAATATTATTTTTACCAGAATGAAGACTATTATTAATTACAATTCCCCCACCAACACCAGTTCCCATTATCACACCAAAAACTAAATCAAATCCAACCCCAGCACCCATTTTAGATTCAGCCATTGTAAAACAATTGGCATCATTTTCAATGGAAATAGTTTTTTCCAATTTATTTTCTAAATCTATTTTTAGAGATTTACCGATTAAGCACTGAGTATTACTATTTTTAATTAATCCAGTTTGTTTTGAAATTGTGCCAGGACAACAAATACCTAATGTAAAATCAGAAATATTTTGAGATACATCAAAAACTAAAGTTGTAATAGTGTTGATAATTTCATTGTAATTATTTTGAGGAGTGGGTACCCTTTTTCGTTCTAAAACATTTAGATTTTCATCAAGAACAATAATCTCGGTTTTAGTACCACCTAAATCTACACCAATTTTGTACAACAATAATTTATGAAAAGTAGTATGATTAAGTTTTAACTAAATTTATCCCATACCGCCGCCACCTGGACCACCAGATATAGCGATTACATCATCGATTCTAAGAATCATACATGCTGCTTCAGTTGCGGATTTTATAATTTGTTCTTTAACTACAATTGGCTCTAAAACATTAATTGCCATCATATCAGCAATTTTTGTATTTTTAGCATCAATTCCAGTCCATTTTTGACCTTGATTTTGTTTTGATCTTAAAGTAGCCATGGTGTCAATTGGATCCATTCCTGCATTTTCTGCAATAGTTAATGGTATTACTTCCAATGCTTCAGCATATTTTTTAATTGCAAGTTGTTCTCGTCCATCAAAATTATCAGCCCAAGTTTTAAGCTGTGATGCTGCAAATGCTTCAGGAGCACCGCCACCTGCTACAATTTGTGGTTTTTCAATTACATCTTTTACTACCATTAAAGAATCATGAATAGAACGATCTACTTCATCAATTACTCTTTGAGTTCCTCCACGAATTAACAATGTAACAGATTGAGGATGTTTACAACCTTCAATGAAAACCCATTTGTCAGATTCAACTTTCTTTTGATGAGCCAAATTAGCATGGCCAAGATCATTTTCAGATAAATCATCTAAATTACTAATAACACGGCCATCTGTAGCTTTAGAAAGTTTTATCATGTCACTTTCCTTAACACGACGAATTGCCATTATACCATGTTTAGAAAGATAATGTTGTGCAATATCATCAATTCCTTTTTGACAAATCAAAACATTAGTACCAGCATCATGTAATTTATCAACCATTGTTTTTAACATTCTATTCTCTTCTTCTAAGAACATCTGCATTTGAGTTGGATCAGTAATTCTAATTTCTGCGCTCATCTCTGTTTTTTCAATCTCTAATGCAGAATTAATTAGTGCAATTTTTGCATTTTCTATTCTAGTAGGCATCCCACTATGAACAATTTCTTTATCTAAAACAATACCTTGTATAATTTGTGTGTCATCGATTGAACCGCCTGGTTTCTTTTCAACTTTAATATTTTCAAGGTCGACAGAATACTTGTCGCCTTTTTTTGTTGCAATACTAAGAACTGCATCAACTACAATTTTTGATAAATTAATACTATCTTCAGAAATTAATTTAGATTGCATACTAGTTGAAGCAATTTTAAGAAGTGTTACTTTATCATCAGCTTCAATTTTTTTAGATAATTGTGAATAGATTTCTAAAGTTTTTTCAGCTGCTGCTTGGAAACCTTCAATGATAGTTGAAGAATGAACATCTTTTTTCAAGAGATCTTCTGCTCTAGCTAATAATGCACCGGCAAATACAACAGAAGAGGTTGTTCCATCACCCACTTCATTATCTACAGTTTTAGAGATTTCAACGATCATTTTTGCTGCTGGGTGTTGAACATCAATTTCTTTAAGAATAGTAGCACCATCATTCGTAATTGTAACGTCGCCTAAGGAATCAACTAGCATTTTATCTAAACCACGAGGTCCGAGACTACTTCTTACTAATTGAGCAACCAATTTTGCGGCTGCAATATTATTTTGTTGTGCATCTTTACCTTTTGTTTGTAATGCGCTCTCTTTGAGAACTAAAACTGGTCCATTAGGTCCTTGTTGAATTGATGCCATTTTGATTCATTATCGGATATCAAAATCCCCCTTTTTAACATTGCCTAATTAATTGGAGAGACATAAGATCGCTTTTTAACATCAACAATTCCACCTGCAAGGATTCTAACAGATGGTAAAGCTAAGAATGGTAAGAATAAAGGAATCAAATGAGGTCGAGTGAATTTACATCCCAAATCCATAATGGTGTTATTGATCTTTTCAAAATTAGATGAAACAGTTTCAAAAGAATCTGTTGAAATAATTCCTCCAAACTGTAAAGGAAGTGAAGCAAGTATTTTTCCAGATTTTACTACAACTAATCCACCTTGATTTTTAATTAAATGGTTAGATGCTATGGCCATATCAGAATCATTTGAACCAAGTACAATCAAATTATTTTCATGAAAACTCCATGTTGAAGCAAATGCACCAATATCAGCACCAAAATTTTCAAGAAATCCAATAGAATGTTTATTCGTTCCATGAATTCTATCAAATGCTGCAACTTTCCAAATATCAGAATCAAGAGATGCAGAAACATGACCATCTTTAGAATAAAGTTCAGATGAACCTAATTTGGTAATTATTTCATTTTGCATAAAAATTGTATTTGCAA
>LIAL01000109.1 GCA_001437625.1 Nitrosopumilus sp. BACL13 MAG-121220-bin23 | reverse complement strand
TTTTGTATTTTGTAATATCTGGAGAAAACATGAAAGAAATTTTAGAGCAAGTAAGTCTAGTAGGAGAACCGCATTTTGTAGCACCATGTGTTGGCGGAATAACAGTTTGCAGTATTATTGTAAAAGAAGATTTAGAACAGAAAATTGAACTTGCAAAAAAACTAATGAAAGATTTTAAACTTTTATCGATTTTTGAAGCAGAAAATCCAGGATTCAATACGAATTTAACAAAAACAGATTTGGAAATTTTAGAAGAATTACTAAAAGATCCAAGACAAAAAATTGAAATAATTGCAAAAAATACAAAAATGTCAACAAAAACAATAACAAGATGTATTGAAAAATTACACAAAAATGAAGGAATTAAATTTACTGTAAGTTATGATCCTAAAAAAATGAAAAAATTTATTCCATATGCAATAATGACATGGGTAGAAAGTAATTTGAAAGAAACGTTAGAAAAAATGAACAAGGAATTATCTAACACATACTTACAAGTTCCATTTATTGCAAAAAATCAAATTGTTTTATTTATGTATAGTAATAATATTTACAAAATGGATGAATTAACGCAAAAAGTTAGAAATATAAAAAATGTAAAATCTGCAGATTTATTTATTCCTAAAAAAATTTCATTTTACAATAAATGGTTAGAAAAAACAATAACTGATTTTAAAAAATCATCTAAATTACATTTAACATATCAAACAAATTAAATAATAATACTTTTCAAAGTTAATATGAAAAAAGAGAAACTTTTCAAAGGGAAATTATTTGAAATAAACGCATATCATATGCAAGTTGAGCATAGAAAAGTTAGAAGGGAAATTATTGAACACCCAGGCGCAGCTGCAATGTTGGCATTTGATGAAAAAGGTAAAGTATTGTTAGTAAAACAACATAGATTCCCACATGGGTATATTCTAGAGATTCCAGCTGGTACTTTGGAAAAAGGAGAAAAACCAATTGATTGTGCATATAGGGAAATTATTGAAGAAACAGGTTATGAGGCCAAAAAAATGACTAAATTAGTATCATATTTCCCGTCAGTAGGCTACAATAAAGAAGAAATTAATATTTTTGTAGCATCAGGCACAAAAAAGAAATTTGACTTGAAATTAGATAATGATGAATTTATCACGGTTGTAAAAATGGACATTAAAAAATTAGTTGGAATGATTAAATCTGGAAAAATTATTGACTCAAAAACAATTTGTGCAGTAATGATTTATGCTGCAAAGAAAAAATTATTGTAATACTTACTGATAACTTGGTTTAACTAGATCACTAATATCAGACCAAGATTGTAGAATTTTTTCAAACATATAGATAAGATCAAATAATGCAAGAGAAATTTGCTTCTCACTTTCTAAAGAAGAACGAATTTTAGAGATTTTTATAGAATTAGTTTTTTGTAATGTAATTGCATTAATTGCAAGCATTCTATTATTAGAAATAAAAGAATCAATTGATTTAATTTGTATTTCTTCCATATCTTTTGCAAAATCATATAATTTTTTTAATTCCACTTTAGATAGATTTGATTTAATTAATGATTTAGATAATTCTACAACAGTATCACCTGCAATTTCAAGTGTATTTGCAGCAATTCTATAATCCAGAATATCAATATTTTCTAGATTAAAAATACCAGCTAATCTAGTATCCATTATAGTACTTCGAATTAATCTAACAAGAAGGAAATATTGTCTATTAATTTCAGCATCACGATTTGCTACAGCTTCAAGATTTGTTTTATCGCCATTTTTTAGAGCTAATACAACATCATTAAACATTCCAAGTGCAATTGAACTCATTCGCTTTAAAATATTTTGTGGGTTTATTGATGTCTCATCAAGTAAAAACTGAACAGAAATATTTGCTGCATCTTCATCAATAATTTCTAGTCCAACTAATTTCCTCATAGAACCACGAACACTTTCTCTATCAGTAATTGAAATAGAAGACTTTCCAACAATCCTAATTATGTCAAATCCTAAAAGATATGCTCCAGTTATTGTTGGTACAATACCCTCACCTTTTGATAACGGATATGAAATTACAACTTCTTTTGAGGGTCTCTTGTTTAGTTGCGTTCTAATTGATAGGTTATTTTGATTTGTTTCAATTTCAACTTGATTGCTTTTCTTCAGATTATTTGCATCAATCCATTCTTTTGGAAGCGAAACAAGAATACTGCTTCCAATCTTTTGTAGGCGTCGTGTGAATGTAGTCAATTTATACTAGTTTATATTATTTAAGCCAAGTATTAATATTTTCCAAATATATGAAATTTGATCATAATGACAACAGCATTTTGTCCAGCACACATTACAGGTTTTTTCAAAGCCGAATTAGACAAAGAGAATTCAAAAGAACTAGGTTCGTTAGGTGCAGGATTTTCCATACAGAAAGGTGTCAAAACTACAGTTACAATTAGAAACAAAACAAAACATGATATTTCAAATTTTACAATCAAAGTAAACGGGTTTGAATCAGGAGATATGAGGGTCTCAGAAGTAGTTCTCAGTAAATTTCCTACAAAAGAAAAATTTGTAAATATTATACATCAAATTGACGTCCCAGTCGGATATGGATTTGGTTCAAGTGCAGCAGTTGCATTATCATTAGCTATTGCATTAAATGATGCATTAGAATGTAAATTATCTAAAATTAAAGTTGCACAAATAGCACATGATGTTGAAATAGAATGTAAAACAGGATTAGGAGATGTTTTAGCATCATATCATGGTGGATTTGAAATTAGAGATAAACCAGGAGCACCAGGTATC
>LIAL01000108.1 GCA_001437625.1 Nitrosopumilus sp. BACL13 MAG-121220-bin23 | reverse complement strand
TATTATTCAGTTTGGCGTAAATTGTTATTTTCTTTATCATATTTTTTTTGTTGAGGCAACATCATGTAAACACAGGCACCACCACACATAGTACAAGGGACATTATTTCCAAGATGTTGTCCAGTTCTATTGTGAATTTTTGCAGCTGCTTCAGGATCAATAGATAAAGCAAGTTGTTTTTCCCAATCCAATGTACGTCTAGCTTCAGTCATTGCCATATCCCATTTAATGGCTTTATCACGCATTTTTACAAGATCACCTGCATGAGCTGCAATTCTATAAGCAATCAACCCAGCTTTAACTTCCTCAGCATTCGGTAATGCTAAATGCTCAGATGGAGTTAGATAACACAAAAGATCTACACCTTCACTTGCTGAAACTGCAGCGCCGATAGCACTTGCAATATGATCATGTCCAGAAGCAACATCAGTAACTAAAGGACCAAGAACATAGTAAGGCACATCACCAATAAGAGATTTAGCTAATCTAACATTTGCAGCCACTTCATTTAATGGAACATGTCCAGGACCCTCAACCATAACTTGAATATCATGCTCATGTGCCCTTTTCGTTAATCTAGAAATATTGATCATTTCCTGTACCTGTAACTCATCATGTGAATCTAAAATTGAGCCAGGTCTTAATGCATCTCCAAGACTAAATGTGACATCATATTTTTTGGCAATTTCCATCATGTAATCATAATGAGTAATGTATGGATTTTCTTTGTCGTGTTTTAACATCCAAGCAGCAGTGATTGTACCGCCTTTACTCACAACGCCACCATAGCGTTGAACTTTAAGAATTCTTTTTGCAATATCTTTAGTAATTCCACAATGAATAGTAGTGTAATCAACACCGTCTTTTGCATTATTTTCAAATGCTTTGATATAATCATCTTCAGTTAAATTCAAAGGATTTTTGTGAACTTCAACACCATAGTTGTAAGCTTCGTAAATTGGAACAGTTCCAAATGTAATCGGTGCAGCAGCCATTAGTGTTTGGCGTATTTTTTTAACATCACCACCGTCACTAAGATCCATTATAGTGTCTGCATGGTATTTTATTGCAACTTTAGCTTTTTCTACTTCTTCCTCAATGTTAACATTTAATGTAGAAGTTCCAATGTTTACATTGACTTTGGTTTTTAGACCTTTACCAATTCCAACATTGTGAATTTTTTGTGGTCGCACATTATTGCTAGGAATAATTATTGAGCCCTTTGCAATTTTTGGAATCAACCAATCAAGTGAAACATCCTCATCTTTAGCAACTCGTTTCATTTCATCAGTTGCTACTCCTCGTCTAGCAGAAGTCATTTGAGTTGCCATATACCATCTACCTCCGTTACCTGATTTAAACAATTATGAAATTAATTTGAAAATTGGATCGTATGTAAATTAGCACTATATTAATAAAATAATAAAATGGTATATTTTTAAAAAACAAGATTATTTATCAAAGCAATCAGAGAACATATTCAGCGTATAAGAGAATGTGACACCATGAAAGATGAATTTTACTCCAATGGTTGTATTAGATAAAACTCAACTTAAAATTACTAAATTAAATTAAATTTTTTTTCTAAAATTAATTTTTCAGACTGTATTTTAGAAATTCTTTGCAAAATAGGCTGAACAATACGTTCAGAATCAGGAGAATTTGAAAAAAAATGTCTAATCTCAAAAACACGTTGAATTAATTCAATTTCTGCAGAAACTAAAGATTTGTAATTATTAAATTCAAAGTTTTTAGATTGAGAAGGATTATCTTCAGAAGAGAGCATTATCTAGGAGGGCTCCAACTTTCTTCTAGATTATCATCAATATTTTCAGAAATAAAATATTTTTTTCCACATTTAAAACATTGCCAAAGAAATTTACCATCTTTTTTTTCTTGGTATTGCATAGGAAGTAAGCAATTAGTACATTGTAGTTGATCAGGAATAGAATCGTCAACCATGGGAATTTTACTCACATAATAAGAAAAGTTATTCAAGTATAAAATAGATAGTATAATTTTTAAAAAAATAAAAAATAAAGGAAAAATAGATTAGTGTTAGAAATTAGTAAATGATGTGAATTTATTATCAATAGGAGGTTCAGATCCATCATCAGGAGCAGGAATTCAAAGTGACATTAAGACATTTTCAACATTTGGCGTTCACACATTAACAATAATTACAGCAATAACAGGACAAAACACCTCAAATTTTGGTATGGTGGAACCAGTATCAAAAAAAATGTTAGAAAATCAATTTGAATCAATAATTTCAGATTTTAAAATTGATGGGATAAAAATTGGAATGTTATACAATTCAGAAATTATTAAAACAGTGTATCAATATTTAAAAAAATTAAAAATACCAATTGTAGTAGATCCAGTAATCAAGTCGACTACAGGAGGAATGCTCATAAAAAAATCAGCCATAAATGACTTTAAAAAATTCATAATACCACTTGCAACAATTATCACTCCAAACAAATTTGAGGCAGAAATTTTAGCAAAAACTAAAATTAATTCAAAAAATACACCTGAAAAAATTGCTAAAATAATACAAGTAATGGGAGCAAAAAACGTAGTAATTACAGGTGTAGAAATTAAAAATAAAGAAGTATTAGACTTTGTATTAGAGAAAAATAAAAAATATTACATTAAAGATAAAAAAATTTTAAAAATAAATCGTGGAAGCGGATGTATTCATTCAGCAGCAGTATTGTATGCAATTATAAAAAATAAAAATATTAAAGAATCATTAAAATTTGCTAAAAAAATTACATTAAATTCAATTAAAAATTCCAAAAAAATAGGTAAAGGAATTGTAATTACAAATGCGGATAGATATGATG
>LIAL01000107.1 GCA_001437625.1 Nitrosopumilus sp. BACL13 MAG-121220-bin23 | reverse complement strand
TATAATAACTAGAAATTATATGTAATAATATGGATGAGTATAAACAAAATTTAGAAATTGAAAAAATTGCAAATTTAATGGTTCATGATGATGTTTCTGTTGATGAGCAAGATGTTGCAAAATTAGAAAAATACAAAAATCAAATTAAATCTGATTGTAGTGTTGAGGATGAGGAAGCAATGAAAATTGTTTATGAAACATTACTTTATAGAAAATTAAAAAGTTCAGAATCCAGTGACGTGTTAAAACAAGGCACTGATTTTGGTGCTGGATTTAGTTGATCTTATTCCAAAGGAATAGATTCAACATCTTCTTTTGAAACACCTTTCCACAATCCAACCATGCCTTCAGGCTCTACTTCTTCAACTTTAGTTATTCGTTGAATCTTGATTTGGTTTGGTGTTGGTCCTGGTGGCCATAATTGAACCATGTAATCTCCTACATTGCCAACTTTTGTTCCCACTCCCATGGTGATCTTTGCTTCAGAACATCCTTTTGCAATCAAAACATCAGTTATCTTTTGTTTGAGACCCATATTTCCATGCGGAAAAAGGAAAAAATCTTTTTGTGTATCGATTTCTGTCATGAAATTACTAAATTTTTAAACTAAATCAACCTTTCCTGATCTATTGTACTCCAAAAAGGGTTAAATTAGAATAAAGAAAATTTTAACTATGAAAATATTTACTGTTGGCAGTAAATCCTTTGTAACTAGTTTCCAATTTGCAGGAATTCCTGGTATAATTACTGAAACTCCTAATGATGCTTTAGCTGAAATAACAAAATTAACTGATGATTCTGATGTTGGATTAATTTTAGTTAGTGATGATATCACATCATCAATTAATGATGAATTAACTACCCTTAGAGCCGAAAAATCCACCCTTGTCTTTGCATTACCTGCTGCAGGAAGTGAAAAAACTGAAGTTAATTATAGATTAATGTTAAAAAAGATCCTCGGCGTATAATCTAATCTACTTATACTCAATTTTTTAATAATCAACCATGAAATCTGCTTCTGTAAAATCTCCGTCTGTTATCTCTGTTGACGATATTCAAAAACCTGTCTTAACTTCTGGTGATATTTTAGTTCAAATGCATGCATGTGGTATTTGTGGTTCTGATTTAGAAAAAGTATTTGGTCAATACGGTCAACCCTCAATGCGTCTTGGTCATGAACCTGCCGGAATAATTTTGGATGTTGCTTCTGATGTAGTTGATTTTAAAAAAGGTGATAGGGTATTTACTCACCATCATGTTTCTTGCTATGATTGTAGTTTTTGTAATCACGGTAATGAAACAATGTGTAAAAAATACTCTGAAACTAATTTGTCTCCGTGTGGCTTATCTGAAGAATATGTTGTACCTGCATGGAATGTTTCTAATGGTGGTGTTTTAAAAATTTCTGATTCTACAAGTTTTGAAGAAGCTGCAATGATTGAACCATTGGCATGCTGCGTTAGATCTTGGAAAAAATGTTTTTATCAAGAAGGTGACTCTGTTGCAATATTTGGAGTTGGTCCTACTGGAATGATGCACGTAATGCTTGCAAATGCAAAAAATTTCTCAAAAATTTTCTGTTTTGATCTAAATGATTTTAGACTAGACTTTGCAAAAAAATTCCACATTACAGAGTCCATTAATTCTATGGATGAAAATAGAAAACAAAAGATTCTTGACAATACTGATGGACTAGGTGTGGATGTTGCAATTGTTGCAACTAGTAGTCTAAAAGCTCTTGAAGATGCAATTGATATGGTTCGAAAAGGGGGAACTGTAATGATGTTTGGTGTGCCTTCAAAAGGCGCTATGATTAATTTGGATATGAGTAAGGTTTACTCTAAAGAAATTACTCTTGTAACTAGTTATGCCGCTTCTGACGCTGATACTAAAGATGCACTTGAATTAATCGAATCCTCTCAAATTGATGTTAAACAACTCATTACTCATACATATTCTATCACTGATTCTCAAAAAGCATTTGATCATGCACGTAGTGGTGACAATGCAATGAAAATTATCATTACTAAATAACAAAGGCTTAAGACGGGTTTTTTTTAATTTCAAAATCGTATAGATATGGATTGGGGATTAAAAAATAGATTATCTAGAATTATCAAACCTCATAATAATCGTGCATTAATGTTAGCAGTGGATCATGGTTATTTCCTTGGTCCGACTGAAAAATTAGAAAATCCTAAAAAAGTTATTGCACCAATTCTAAAATATTGTGATTCCTTGATGGTTACCCGAGGGGTTCAAAGAACATCTGTATCTCCAACTTCTGACACTCCAATGGTTTTGCGTGTATCTGGTGGGTCAAGTATTATTGGTGATGATTTATCTCAAGAAGACATCACAGTTTCTATTGAAGAAGCAATCCGTCTGAATGCAAGTGCGGTCGCAATGTCTATTTTTGTTGGTTCAAAATATGAATATCAAACTATTGTAAATTTAGGAAAATTAGTCAATGAGGCAGAAAAATATGGAATGCCTGTGTTAGCTGTTACTGCAGTTGGAAAAGAACTAGGTAAGGATGCAAGATATCTTTCATTAGCATGTAGAGTTGCTGCAGAACAAGGTGCACATATTGTTAAAACATACTATTGCGATAATTTTGAAAAAGTTGTTCAATCTTGCCCTGTTCCAATTATCGTTGCAGGTGGGAAAAAAATTCCTGAACGTGATGCATTACAATTAACATATAATTCCATTAAAGCTGGTGCAGTGGGTGTTGATATGGGTAGAAATATTTGGCAATCTGAACACCCTGTTGCAATGATTCAAGCTGCAAGATCAATTATTCATGGTAATTCTAGTGTTGAGCAGGCTTACAGTCTTTACAAAAAACTCGCTGCCCAAGAT
>LIAL01000106.1 GCA_001437625.1 Nitrosopumilus sp. BACL13 MAG-121220-bin23 | reverse complement strand
ATTTAGAGTATGGCAATGCCTGAAGGTTATGATGGAACGAGAACTGGTGATGAGTCAGAAAGAACAGATGATCCTAACGAATACAAACGTACATGCATTGATTTTATCGAAGATATTTCTCATGATTATGAGGCTTGGGTTGATTATTACAAATTACCTGAAGATGAAGACAAACGAAGACGTGCAGGAATTAAGGCAACCATTAGTAGAACAAATGAATGGCTAGCAAAGGTTGCACAATCTATCAAGGCAGTAGATGTAATCATGAATGATGGAATTCAAAAAATGGCAGAATCAACTGCGGGCAAGCCTCTTGAAATTGGAGTTTTCATAAATCAAAAATCAGGATACACTGAAACAAAACCTGGAGTTATTGATGTTATTGTTAAGGGAAGTCCTAGAAAAAATAGAAAAATGAAACTTGGTTATCATTTCAAAGATGATAGATTTCGTATTGAATCTACATGCGGTGCATATTTCGAAGAAAATAATTTGCCCACTGGAGAATCTGACGGGTTAGATCTTCATTTGAAACTTCATGCCGAAAATGGTAAGCCTCGGGATGTGATTTCATTTACTGTTACTGTTAGTGAAGTTGAAAATGATGTTGAATTTGATAGACGTGGAGTTTCCACTGTAGTTCATCTAGTTTAATTTTTAGTAATTTAATTTAGATATAATCTGAAAACAAGTACAATCCAATTAAAGTCATACCTAATGCTGCAAAACTTAATTTTACAATAAACACTTTTGATTTACTTAGTTGAGGGATTATTTTTTCTACTTTCATTTTATGTCTATTAGAACTCTCTTTGTTCCTCTATTAACCGTAATGTACATTTGTTTTGGTTTAGATTCGATCTCTTTGGACTTTTCTAAAAATTTACTTTGAGTTCCTCTTACAGATGAAATAACTGTTTTTTCTGTTTTAAATAGAATTTCTGTTTTTCTATCTTCTTGGAAATTTTTAAATTTATTTCCTGCCCAATTATAATTAATTTTTTCATCTACTAATCTTTTCCCAGTTCCTCTTTTTGTAATTAATAATAAACTCATTTCATTTTACTCCTATCACATTGACCAATATGCCAAAATTAGCGGTGGAATTGCGATAATTGCTAGTATAATTGGAATTCTTAGTTTTTCATTTTTAGTTAATTTTGTAGTTCTGATTTTCTCAAATGATATTTTCATTTTAAATTACCTCTTCGCCTTCATTTCCTGAAGTAATATCAATTGCACGTAAAATTTGTGAAATAAAAATTTTACCTCCTCTGGAGTTTTTCTTAATTATTTCAACTGATTTCTCTTCTTTTGATTCTGGTATCACTACCATTATTCTAAATTTATCTGCAAAATGTGGAACAAAAATTTCCATTCCTTTTGATGTGTGGATTTCAGCTGCAGTTTTTGCACCTCTTCCTCTAGCTTTGATAACTGTTAATCCGCCAACTCCAATTTCTTTTAATCCTTCACTGATATTCATTACGTCATTTTCTGCAAGTATGATTTCAAGTTTTAACATGATTATTTTTTCCTGTTAAAGTAAATAATAATTTAGAAATTGAATATCTTTTGATTATCATTGATAATCAAATTGGAAAACTGTTAAATGAAAAAACATAGCCAAATTTCATTATGCCCATAGATACAGGTGATACAGCATGGATGCTAATTGCTGGATGTTTGGTACTGTTAATGATTCCAGCCCTTGGCTTGTTTGAATCTGGTTTATTGAGAAAGAAAAATGTAGTTTCAATTTTTATGCAAATATTTTTCGGAATGTCATTACTTAGTGTAATGTGGTTTGTTTTTGGATTTAGTCTATCATTTGGACCTTCTACTACTGGTATCATAGGTAATCTTGATTGGGCATTTTTGAAAGGTATTCCTTGGGATGCACCATTAGAACAATATGCCCCTACTATACCTGGAGTGTTATTTGTTAAATTTCAGCTAATGTTTGCATGCATTACCCCATTATTGCTTACTGGAACAATTGCTGAAAGAATGAAATTTAGTTCTTTTATTATCTTCATAACTGCATGGACTATGCTAATTTACTATCCAATCGTTCACATGGTCTGGGGTGGTGGCTGGTTAGCACAACTAGGTGTTGTTGACTTTGCTGGTGGTATTGTTATTCACACTACTGTTGGAATGGCTGCACTAGCTGCTGCACTTGTACTTGGAAAACGACGTGGCTTTGGTCCAGCTATAAACATTCCTCACAGCATACCTCTTGCTGTATTAGGTTCATCATTATTGTGGCTAGGTTGGTTTGGATTTAATGCCGGTAGTGCACTTGCTTCAGGCGGTGTAGCCGGAAATACTGTTATCGTAACTCACTTAGCATCTTCAGTTTCCGCCCTAATTTGGGCAGGATTGTCTTGGATGCGTACTGGTAAACCATCAATTGTCGCTACCATTAATGGTGCAATTGCCGGACTTGCCGGAATTACTCCTGCATCTGGATACATTAGTGTAGAACACTCATTTGTTCTTGCAATCGCAATCGGTATACTATCTTATGGTGGAGTTGTACTCATTAGAGATAAATTAAGAATTGACGATGCACTTGATGTAAGTTCTGTACACGGTATTGCCGGAATTGTCGGTGCACTTGGAATTGGTATCTTTGCAAGCACTTTGATTAATCCTTCTGGCGTTGATGGTTTGTTATATGGTAATTATGATCAAATTTGGATTCAAGGTGTTGGTATTGCTGTAGCCGCTGTAATGGGCTTTGGTGGAACTTGGATTCTCTTACAATTAATTAAACATCTTATTGGAATTCGTGTCACTCCTGAAGAGGAAGACATTGGTTTGGATATTAGTGAGCATGCTGAGGAGGCTTACTCTGATGAGGAGGAGTTCAAGTTTA
>LIAL01000105.1 GCA_001437625.1 Nitrosopumilus sp. BACL13 MAG-121220-bin23 | reverse complement strand
TGTTGTGACTAGTAATTTACGGGGTTTTATTAAGGATAAAAAAGACTAATTCTCCATCGTGAACGAATTAAAAGTAAAAAAAGATTTTACAGATATTTACACACAAGAATCTCCATGCGGATATCTAAAAGAAATGGATAGATTGGGATATTCCATATCAGATTCTACAAAACCGTTGTACAATACAATCATAGAGCAACTTAAAAAGAAATTATCTAGACCAGTCAACATTTTAGATTTAGGAAGTTCATATGGTATCAACTCAGCATTAATAAAATATAATTTAACAATGACAAAATTAAATAATTTCTTTTTGAGACGAGTTGAACCTACAAAAAAAGAAACTAAACAATTCTATGAAAAATGTACAAGTAATGATAACATGTGTTTCTATCAAATAGATATTTCAGATGAAGCTCTAAAATTCTCTGAAGAAATGGATTTGTGTGAAAAAGGTATGAATGTTAATCTTGATAATAAAAAATTAAAGTTGTTAGAATCATTGCCAAAAATAGATGTGGTGATTGCAACTGGTTGTATTGGCTATATTGGGTATATGGCATTTGTAAATTTACTAAAAGTAATTAAAAATAGAGAAGTTGATTCAATGGAATCTAAAACAAAATACAATTCCCCAATATTCGCATTCTCTATTCTTAGAATGTTTGACATGGATAATATTGAAAAAGCTTTTGAGATATACAATTACTCGATTGTAAAAAGTGACATAAAACCAATAATTCAAAGAAGATTTTCAGATTCTAAAGAAAAAGAAGAAGCCATTTCAATATTACATGGAATGGGAATTAACACTAAAGAATATGAAGATGACGGTAATTTCTATGCTGACTTTTATATTGCAAAATCTAAAAATTAGAATTTAGATTAATGTTAAAAAACATATTGTTACAAAAAAATTATTAAATTTTAAAAACAAAATTATTTAACGTTTTAAACCAACATGTGTAATTTTATTTAAAGCAAAATAATAAGATTTAGGAGGTTACAAAATAAATGCGAATAGATACCAATATAGAAATTTACAAAATTTTAAATTTCATAAAATTAGTTAAAATCATTGGAAGAATTAGATACAGAAGAGAAAATATTGAAGTTGGTTGAGCAGAGTTTAGAATTATATCGACAAGGCAAATATGGTGAAGCAATATCATGTTATGATAATATAATTAAGTTGGATCCTGAATACGGGGATGCACATTACAATAAAGGGATTGCATTATTTGATCAAGGTTTATTTGAAGAATCTAACAAGTGTTATGACCAAATAATCAAAATTGATCCCACACACAAAGAAGTATGGTTAAACAAAGGTGTTAACTTGTTCATGCTTGGAAAATATGAAGAATCCATAGAATGCTATGATGAATCAATTAAGATAGATTCTAAAGATGATATGGGATGGTCAAACAAAGGAGAGTCACTAGTCCTCCTAGATAGATATGAAGAAGCTATGACCTGTTATGATGAATCAATTAAGATAAATGATAAATCAGCATATGTATTGTTTATGAAAAGTAAATTGTTATTTGATTTAAAAAAGTATGAAGAATCTATACAATTTTGTGATAAATCAATCAAGATAGATCCTGAAGATTCAGATGTATTGTTTTGTAAAGGTAATTCATTAAAAAAATTAGGTAGAGAGGAGGAAGCACAGCAATGTATCACAAGAGCCAAAGAATTAGAAAAGTGAACAAACAGAAAAACAAATGCTATTGCGATAATTATTACAGTTTTCAACATACTCCTGAAAGACAGCATCTATTTACGAAATTATTTTATTTCTAGAAAGGGTATTGCCTCATAACATGACTACTTTCTGTCACAACATACCAAAAGTGGTTGATCAGTCTTTAATATTTTTTGTAGTGAAAACCATTCTCTGAATCAAGGTAATTCCGGCAATTATAATCACAATAACTACAGCGTAATCCATGAAACCAATAATACCAATTATTGCAATTACCAAAAGTCTTTCAGCTCTTTCACCAATTCCAATGCCTTGAAGTTTTATGTTAATTAAATCAGATTTTGCTCGAGCATAACTAACTAACAATGATAAAGTTATTGCAAGTAATACAACATATGGTTCGGCATATCCACCAATTAAAATTCCTAAAAAAATAGCAACTTCAGAAATTTTATCAAACATTGAATCAAGATATTCACCTTTTTTGGATGTCTTTCCAGTTACTCGTGCAACTTGACCATCAACCATATCAAAAAAGCCAGAAACAAGTAACAAAATACCACCAATAATTAATCCAAATTCAACACCCATTCCATAAACAACAGCAGAAGATAGTGCAATGACAAGACCAACCACAGTCCAAAAGTTAGGAGAGAGTCCAGTTGCAGCAAATCCTTTACCTACTTTTTCCAATGCAGGTAGAAGAGTTCCTCTTAAATTATTTAACACAAAATATACCCAAAATACCATCTAATAAAGTAAATCGGAACAACCCACCCTATCTAACTACCAAATTTAGCATGCTTTATTGAAAATAATGATTAGTTAATGTGGATTAGTTTTTGGATTAGTTTTCATTACTAGTAAATCATTGTTTATTCTTTCCTAGTTTATCAAAATCATCTTTGTTAAATCCATCTTTGTTAAATCCAGCAGTATTAAACAAAGTATGCGTTACTATGTGAATACCATTTTTATCAAAACTATTTTTGTCATATCCATATTTACTTAATCCATCTTGATCATATCCTAGTTTATCAAAACCATCTTTGTCAAATCCTTCTTCGTTGAATGTTGTTCCAGTTGCTCCATAATTTCCTTCTTTGTTTAATCCAGCACTGTTAAACAAAGTACCAGTTGCTATGTGAGTACCATTTTTATCAAAACCATTTTTGTCATATCC
>LIAL01000104.1 GCA_001437625.1 Nitrosopumilus sp. BACL13 MAG-121220-bin23 | reverse complement strand
AAAGCGGGTCTAGAGGGATTCGGACCCTCGACAACCGGATTAAGAGTCCGGTGCGCTACCTGGCTGCGCCATAAACCCAATAAAATGGTAAAAGCCTGGAGTTGTTATTAATCTTAAGATTTTAAAATAAATTATTATTTAATTTCTGATTTAGCTTCCATTTCACTGTACTTTTCTAAAATTGCTGTAAGTGCAGTTGAAACTGGTACATTGTTCATCTTTTTCTTTTCTGCAAGAAGTTTTTGATATGCATCTAGTGTAATGTACACTGGAATAGAGCCATTTCCTTCAAGTAATCCTCTAACATTGTAAAGTGCAGTTTCCATTCCTTTATCAGCAGATTTTGCAAATTTTGCTTTGTCTAGAATTGCTCCTAGCGGACCAAATGGCATTTTATAATCTACAGACATTGTTATTCTTGTAAGATTAGCACCTAATGACTTGAATTCATTTGTGATTTCCCATTTCTTAAATGGACCTTTAATTTGCTTAGCAACAATTTTCTCATTTTTAACAAATTCAGTTGTTTCACAATCCCACTCTAAACGTTTTCCGCTAAAGTCACCAATTATTCTAAATGTTGTGCCAACACCCATTCCTTCTTTGATATCCAATGGAACTACTGTCATTCCAACGGTATCATTTTTGATTTGATCAGAAACATGCTCTGGTCTTGCAAAATATGTGAATACATTATCTATAGGTGTTTTAATGTCAATTGATTTACTAACTAAGGTCAATACGCTCAATTCTTGGCAATAATAATTTAAAGGTTGTGAAGATTTTCTTGAAAGAAATTGATTTACAATATATTCATCCACAGATAATTCATAGTGTAATGACTAAAGTGCGATCAATATTATTAATGTCCATAATATTATTTTCATCCATTTCAGCAGTTAATACTGCATATGGTCATTCACTCTTTAATTCTGCAGAAAAATTCTATGGAGGATATAGAGTACAAGTAGCCACAACACCTGAATTTCCACAAATTGATGAGTCATCACAATTTTTGGTTAGAGTAACGGATTCAGATTTTGAAGAAGTAGATAGTTTTACAATGGGAATTAGAATTTTTTATAATGATAAACAAGTAAATGCAATTCCTCCAACAACGATCAAAGCAGGTCATTGGGATATTGATTACATTTGGAAAAATCAAGGAAACCATATTGTGTTAATTGATTTGTATGATATGGAGGGAACCAAAGGAACACTGACATATACATTTAACATGGGAACTCAAAGTCCGTTTGGAGTAATATTTATCGCTGCAATTACAATTGGTGCAATAAGTTTTGCAGTAGTAATAGGATACATTTACCTACCAACATTTTTTAAAAAATCTAAATCTTAGGCTTTAATGGCATTTTTGCCATACGGAATGCAAATAATGTAGTTAGCAGTACCATTGAAAATAAGAATATTCCAATACCTAAATGAACAGATACTAAAACTGCATGTAATTTTAAATCAATTACTAAGGCACCCAGAGCTATTTGTGTAATAACTAATCCAGTAGCAAGTGAACTTGTAATTTTTATTTTTAAATCTGAATTTTTATGAGTGATACTAGCTACCATTGTAGAAATTACTAAAACTCCAACAGTTGCTGCAACTAATCTATGAGTCCATTCAATAAAATATTCTGCAGAAGGCATCATACCATTTGGACATTGTGGCCATTCAGGACAAGTTAAACCAAGTCCTGATGCAGAAATATATCCACCAATAAACATCAACGAATACAAAACTACCAAAGTGGATAATGCGAGATATTGAATTGCCAAAATTATTCTACGATGAAACTACCCATCATTCCTTGTAATGCGTGTCCAGGAACTGTACAAATGTAGTAGTAAGTTCCAGGTGCACCAGCAGTAAAGGTTGTACTACCAGACTCACCAGGTTTTAGTGGATTTGTTGCAGCTGCAATTGCTGAATCAAAAACGACACTGTTAAAATCATCAGAATTTGAAACTACACCAAATGCATGAAATGACATTCCAGCATTGTTTGTAGTAATTGTTACTTCATCGCCAGAATTTACAGTAACATCAGGATTATGTCCCTCTTCTCCAGGTAACGCGTTAAATGCTAAAGTTCTAAAATCTGCTGATTCTATAAAATCAAATTCTAATTCATGAGATACACCAGTTGGTGGTGCTGCAACTGCAGGTCCATTTGAACCAGATACAATAATTTCTCCAACCATTCCTTGTGCTCTGTGACCTGGAACTGTACAAATGTAGTAGTAAGTTCCTTCTTCACCAGCAATAAATTCAGAAGTACCAGATTCGGTTGGTTTTAGTGGATTTGTTGGTGCTGCAATTTCACTACCAGGAATTACTCCAGAGAAACCTTCTGTATCTTGTGTAACTCCAAATGCATGAAATGATACACCATCATTTACAACATTAAAGACAACTTTGTCACCAACACTCATGTTGATTGTTGGATTATTCCCGTCTTCTCCAGGTAACGCGTTAAACGCCAAATTCCTAAAGTCAGGTGATTCGATAAAGTTAAGATCTTGTGTAATTGTTTGTCCAGTTGCTTCTGTAGGTCCTGCATGAGTTTTTTCTCCTGCCATTAATGCTACAACTGGTGGGGGTTGTGAAATCCAATAATCCCACATTGAAAAGAAAACTATTCCACCAATTAGACAAATGCCCAACATAATGGCCAGCATTCTCCCAACTCTAGCAGGGGATGTCATGTAAACATTTTGGGAATTATTTTTACTCATTTCATTTATCTCCTAATGTGATGGGTTCTTTGCCTCAAATGGATAATAGTACCTTCCTCCAAGACCAAACGGATCATCTGTGTCTGCAGGTTTTCCTTTTCCAGCACTATGAATCATATTTGCTAAGAATATTACCATACTAATTCCAATAAT
>LIAL01000103.1 GCA_001437625.1 Nitrosopumilus sp. BACL13 MAG-121220-bin23 | reverse complement strand
CATCCTGGTATTATATCTGATAATTACCGTGTGCTCGATGTTTTTTGTAACCGGCGCTGTAGGGTTTGTAACTGCTGGATTTTTTGAGAATTTATTTAATTTAGAATTTTTGGGAGAATGGTCAATCATACTGTTATTTGTTTCATGTGTGTTGATTTTGTCAATAGGTAAATTCAACCTATTAGAACATCTGATCAAAATTATTGTAACAATCTTAGTTGTATCTACTGTACTTGCATTTTTACTTACTGTAATTAATGGACCAATAGAGCCAGTAAAAGATTTCATTCCAAAAGAACTATGGACAACAACGGGAATTTTCTTTTTGCTGGCATTGATGGGTTGGATGCCCACTGCAATTGATTTATCAAGTTGGAACAGTTTGTGGACGTTAGAGAAAATAAAACAATCAAAGTACAAACCAAAATTAAAAGAAACTCTACTGGAATTTAGAATTTCTTATTTACTAACAGGGATTTTGGCAATAATGTTTGTCACTCTGGGTACTTTCATATTTTATGGCTCAGGTGAAGAACTTCCCAACAATAATTCCAAATTTGCACATACAATTATCACAATGTATTCTAGTGTGATGGGTAGTTGGAGCTACATCATAATTGCGGCATCAGCATTTACTGTAATGTTTGGAACCATTCTTGCAGTATTTGACGGATACTCTAGGGCTCTTAACAGAAGCGTGGAGTTACTATTTAGAAAAAATAACACAGCCCAGCCTAAAAATTCACGAAAACTGTATACTGCTTTTCTTATCATTTTAGCATCAGGATCACTACTAACCGTGCTTCAATTTGGGGATAACCTAAAGGAGTTGATTGATTTTGCAACAATTCTCTCCTTTGTCATAGCCCCTGTAATTGCAATTTTCAATTACAGGCTCGTAACTGGGAAATATTTAGAAAAATCCCATCAACCTGCAGCGTGGTTAAAAATTCTGAGCATATCTGGAATTTTATTCCTATCCGGATTTGCCGTTTATTTTATTTTATTAAAATTTATTTTTACCAACCCTTTCTGATACTAATCATCCCAGTACGGTATCAATTTTGATACACTTTCCTCATCTAACGTTTAAAACAACTGGTTACAAGTGTATGCTGTGAAATCAATAATCCCATTACAACATTACCGTGATCAGATTCCAGAAGTTCAAATTAAAAATATGAAAAATGATGGAGTAAAGTTTCAAACAATATACAATAAATTCGTAGAACTTGGAATTAAAGGTGCTAGAAATAAAAATAAAGTGAGAGATGATTTAGATTATTACATTGAACTGGGATTTTTTGTCAAGCTGCAAAATGAAAATCATCAACAACTATACTATCAAACACACATCGGGGGGGATCTGAAAACTGACATGTACCTACTTGAGGGAGTTAAATTTGTTAAAACATTACTTGACACAAAATTTAAAAAAATAAATGATGAATGGGAGAAATTAGACAAGGATAAACTATTCTACAAGCAGAAAACTTTTGGTAAGGGAAAATATTCCAAACCTACTAAAAAATTAGAAAGATGGATTATGCTATTGGATTCAATTATAGTGATCACTCAAAACTTAATGGGTACAAGAGAAACTATGGACTATGATATGTTAAAAGACAATTATTCCAAACTCATTACAAACACAATCAAAGAGTTAAACAAATTTACAAAATTAGTACATTCAACAAGCAAGGAAAATCAAAGAGCAGTAGAAGTTGTATTTGCCAGGATGCCTTTTAAAATGACTTTTTAATTTCTCAAATCGTCCCATTACAGGCATGAATTAACGAAAATTTAGAGCAAAAATATCCAGTTCTAAGAGTGGATCACAATACAAAGTCGTTTTAGTTAATATGTCTAAAATGAATAGTACAGTTAGAATCTCGAAATGAAATTGTATTCTGCAATTTCTTCCGATTTTTTAGTGGTTGGAAGATTTCGCCATCTTTCAATCACGATTTTTATTCCTATGGTGATTTTAAACGACAAAACAAAAATCACTTTTAAAACAAGTCATATCGTTCTTTATGTTTTCTTTCTTCAGTTTTTTTATTGATACTTGTTTCTGATCATTTAAGGCATATATTGGATTCAAATTTTAGCAATACATGCCATTTGTAAAAGAAGGTGATGAATCCAATCCTGAAATTTTATCACTGTATAAAGAAATCAACGATGAATTACAAATTGGTAAAATACCAAATATTTTAAAAACAACTAGCATTGATCCACAAATTGCCAGATGGTTTTGGGAGGGCGTAAAAATTATCTTGCTTCGTGAATCATCCATTCCAAGAATACTAAAAGAATCCATTGCACTTGTAGTTTCAAATGCAAATTCATGCGAATATTGTACAAAAGCTCATGGGATGTTATTGCAATTAATGGGATTTACTTCTGAGCAAATCATTGATCTTAAAGGTAATTTTGAAAGTTTTTCAGATAAGGAAAAAGCTGCATTAAACTATGCACTAAAAATTAACGATTCTGCAAACAAAACTACATCTGATGATCATAAAATTTTAAAAGATTTTGGATATGATGATAAACAAGTCGTGGAGATTACAGCAGTTGTTGCTGCGTTTAATTGGGCAAATATTATTGCAGATGCACTAGGTACTGAAATAGAATCCTGAGTATTAATTTTTATGATAAATTTTGATTTGCTTATCAATTTTTTCATTGTTTTTTTTATTTATGATAATTTAGAAATAGGAATCAAGCCAAGATTACAAAGGAATGTGAAAAGAAGGGGGATTTGAACCGAACTGGAATTCATGTTAATCTAGGCACAAATTTTCTACAAATAAAAATTACCCATATGACCAATTTTTTCATTGGTTTTTTTATTTATGGTAATTTATCAAATCATAGTATTGCCATAGGTAATGCTGGGCTGCGATAATTCAAACTAACGCATCTTTCGGGATTATTGCTCCTACCT
>LIAL01000102.1 GCA_001437625.1 Nitrosopumilus sp. BACL13 MAG-121220-bin23 | reverse complement strand
GTAATGTTTTGGTTAGAACATGAAATAGAGGGCACATTAGTTACGAATCAAAGAATACCTCAAAATATTATTTTCATTGTGTAACTAGTCACATAACAACTCCTATTGTATATGTACGCGAATAGTATGAGCATACGTCGTTGCCTAACCCTTTGGCACTTGTTTTGAAAGAAGAAATGGCATAAGTAGTATTGAGCGGTATTGTATTCATGAATTGTACCCTATGCAAACAAGAAATTGAATTGAATCTAGAATACCAAATGAGAAATGACCATGCGTATCATGAGTGTTGTGCAATGACTTATGATAAAGATGAAAAGGTAAATTCATACAATGCTAACGGTTGCTGATTCTTACACCGTCTCAAATTAGAAATTCTAATCTTGGGACATTTTTTTAAAATAAAAAAATAAAAAAATAAGTGTATTAAGATAACTTAATACTTTTCACTTTTTTGCTTATTCCGTAAAACATCATTGCAGGTGCTGCAATGTACATTCCCAAATTCAATGCAATTACTGACAATCCAAGTCCTAAGACTTCGCTTTCAGTTTCTGCGTTCTCCATGATTGCCAAAGTTGAGAGCATTGGTGTCAAACCAAGTTTGACTGCTTCTTTGAATATTGGACTTTCACGTTCCATGTCTGCAATTGTTGGTGAGAATGTATAGTACAACTCATTGAATCCAGACATAAATGCTGAACCAGATTCTGTGTTCATCAATTGATTGTCACGAATTTCTCTGAGTTGTTGAACTTGTGGTGCAAATTCAGAACCATAAGTTGCAGTTGCAATTAGACAACCACCACCTTCTTCAGAATTTACTGTTTCCTGTTTTACTTCTTGGGTTGATGCAGTACTAACTGCATTTGGATCCCACAAAAGTTCTCCATCATATTTAATTTTCTGTAGACCATCTTGACTAAGTTTTACCACTTTATCTGATAGTGGGACATATAGTAAGCTTGAAGAATATTGTTGTCCTTCAGTGATCATCCAGTTTATCATATGGATTACGGCTTTAGCTTGTGCTTTACTGTCTGTTACTGATTTTAGATCATCGAATACTAGCAAGTATGTGAAGCTAGCAATAGGATATGATTGTGTACCAGGTGCATTTACTAGAGATACTCCAACCCAGCTATCTTCAGCTGCAGGTAGACTATCAGATGCACCACTTGATGCAGCAGAAATACTTTCTAGACTTGGCTCGATAAATGCAGTTTTATCTGCATTTTCAACATATGCAAAGTCTATCCCTGTTTGAAATGCATAAGCAAGTTCAATATATCCAATCGAATACTCAGTAGATTTTACAATGGACGCAACACCTTCATTTCCTGCAGCACCTAAGCCGTTTGGCCAAGCGACAGATTTTCCAATACCCACTTTTTCATCCCATGTACTACTTACAGTAGTCAAGTAATCTGTAAAGATGAATGTGGTTCCAGAGCCATCTGATCTATGTACTGTTACAATTTCTGCATCAGGAAGATTCAATTCAGGATTTTCAGAAGTGATTTTAGGATCATTCCATTTTGTAATTTCTCCTAAAAAGATTCCTGCAACTGCATCAGCAGTTAATTTCAATCCATCATATGGTACCTCAGGAAGATTATATGCTATCACTACACCACCAATTGATTCAGGGATGTGTAATGTTCCTGGAGCTAATTCTCTTTCTGATTCCGTCAGTGGTTTGTCAGAAGCTGCAAAATTGACGGTTGTTTCAATGTGTTGTTTAATTCCACCACCACTTCCAATTGATTGATAATTTAGATCTACATTATCAAAGGAGTTTTTGTATTCTACTCTCCACAAATCAATGAGAGGGAATGGAAAAGTTGCTCCTGCACCAGTCAAAACAAAATTTTGGTTTGGATCTGGTATGTCAGGATTTGTTGCTGCGTCTGCAGACATAGGTGAAACTAGTGCACCTAATACTGCAGTCAATAAAATCAGTAACGATGTTTTTGTCTTCATTACCATATTACTTTAAGAAGTTTATTTACAAATGACAGGCATAGATTATGTTGGTATCATATACTATATAGAAAATTTGAACCAGTATTTGAGAAAATAAAATAGTGCGTTTTATGACTAAAAGCCGTGACTATTTCATACTAGGAACTTTCTTTGACTCAATTTGAATGGATTATAGATAATAATTTTCCAGATGGATTTCAAACATTGTGTCACAATTGACAAGCAATTAAAAAAATATTTCTTTAAATTCAATAAAGACGTATCAATGATGATTACAATGAGTGAATCTTGGAGACAACGACTCAGCCGAAGAAGGTCGGAAATAGGAATCGAAGGACCAGAATATAATTACATTCAAAGTTACATAGAGTTCTATTGTTCAGAGGCAGATCGCAGATGTAAAGAAATCGATATGAAGAAAACAGTGGACGAAGTCATTGATTCTATGAAAGATGAAAAGTTTGATAAATTTACAAGATCAGTAATTGACTCTGTTCACAAAAAACAAGGGTATGATGGGCAAGCTCCTGCACAGATGGCTTGATGATAATTTATGGTCGAATACATACGAGAAAAAAACAACTCCCGCCATAGAGTTCGTTACAAACTAGGAAATACTCTTTTTTAAAATCAGAAAAAAGGTATTGAAAGTTTCAAGACTGATTAGACGAAATTATTAATTTATTAATACTTTATTTTTATCCTGATTAATTGAATTTATTCAAAAAAAAACCTAAAGATATTGTCGATACAGAATGCGAGATATGTCATATGAAATTTTCTGATCCTGAAAGAACAATGAGGCACATGAATAAAGCACATGCAAAACCACCAAAAACACCAAAAGGAATAGGCAGTGGCAAATACAATTAATGCAGAAAAAATGTATTGACAGTTTCAAGACGGATTTTAGAAATTAATCAGAAATAATTAGTAAAAACCATACATGAGAATCATGCAAAGATGATAGGTGATGATGATAGCATGATACAAGCTCAGGTGTTAAGTTGAGGAAAATAGAATTGGAAATAAAGGATAAG
>LIAL01000101.1 GCA_001437625.1 Nitrosopumilus sp. BACL13 MAG-121220-bin23 | reverse complement strand
CAAATCATTTGCAACGTGTACAATTAAAGTACTCAGTTAGGAAACAAATTTACTAAAGGAATCCAATGCATCAAAGAATTCTTTTTTTGTGGATTTGTGCTTTATGAATTCAACTTGAGAGCACAGCAAGAGCCATTTTTGTATGTCCTTAAAATTATCTACATTTGATTTTTTAAGTTCAATTATTATTTCAGTATGTGTTAAATCTAAATTAATTTTTAGTTTATTAGAATAATAGTACCTAATTGCATGACTGAATTTTTCAAATGCATATTTAGGAGAATCATCATCAAAGAGTTCCCTAGATGATTTAATCAGGTTATGAGTGTAATCTGCATAATTAATTGATGGTGGGACTGTTACAAGTTCCAATGTATCCTTAACTAGAGATTTTCTATAATACAGATAACCAAAAGTAATCAATATCAAAATAACAGTAATTGAAATTAAAATAGCATGATCAGTTGTAGGATAAATTTCCAATAGATTATGAGGTTTATCTAATGTGTCAATTACATGTTGAGTATTTTCAAATTTAGAATTATCAAATTTAAAGTCGCCAAATAAATTATCAGTGATACTATTTGTTAAATCAGGACTTTGTATAACAGAAATTTCAAGTTCGTTTGATAAAATTGAATCATAAACATTTGTTGTCTGTTCAGTCAATTTACGAATTATTTCATCATTCACTACTTTTGAATTAGGTTTTACATAGTTGGGAAGTAATTCTCTAAGATCTGTTGAAGGGACACCTAAATTTGCAGATTTGGCTGCTGCTGTACGTACTGCATCATATTTTGTAGGAGAAAAAGCATTGTTGGGGATAGATTCTAAATCATTCAAATCATATCCACGTTCAAATAAAAAATATTCTAAATTAGAATTAATATTAAAATCTCGCGTAACTCCATTTTGTTGATAATTTTGTTGTCGTACAGGATCTATAAGGGCTTCTGCAAGTTCAACATATCCGTCAGAATACCTATCCAGGTATTTTATCATGTGATAAAAATTATCTTTGTTAATCTGTTTTTGTTCAATTAAAACTTGATTAAGTAATTGACCTTCTTTAGAATCTATAGTTATTTCATGATCTCCTAACATGTATTGACTACCAGTAATGTAATCTTCAGCAATAACATCAGATAGACCATTCTCAGAATTAAGAAAGTTATTAATTTGTTCGTCAATTAAAGAAAAATTTTCTTTAGTCTCTAAATTTAATGAAGATTTTAAAATTATAGTTTGACCTTCAATTATCCAGTCAATCTCCACGTCAACAGGTTCGCTAAAAACAGGGTTTACAAAAATAATGGATATTAAAAATAAAATAAAAAACCAGTAAGATGTCAATATTCAAATTTTTTTAATGTAATAACAGTAAAATAAAAATTGGTACAATCATAGAATATACCACATACTATTAATTCAAAAATTACAAAAAAATATCAAATGACAATAAATAATACAAATGAAACTTTTCCAATATCTGATAAAAATATTCAAGGATTAACAGATATTTCAATAAAATATTCAAAAATAATTTTAAGTGTGATGGAAGAAGCACAAAAAAATATTGTAGGTCAAGAAGAAGTAATCAAGAAAATCATAATTTCTATAATTTCAAATGGTCATGTATTGCTTGAAAGTGTTCCAGGGTTGGCCAAGACACTAATGATAAAAACAATGGCAGAGATCTTTAGCGTAAATAATGTAAGAATTCAATTTACACCTGATTTACTTCCAGCAGATATTCTAGGCACAAAAATTTACAAAAACAATACAGGTACATTTGAAATACAAAAAGGGCCAATTTTTCATAATTTTATATTAGCTGATGAAATTAATCGTGCACCGCCAAAAGTTCAATCAGCGTTGTTAGAATCAATGCAAGAGAAGCAAGTTAGTATTCATGGAGAAACTTTTCAATTAGATAAACCATTTTTAGTACTTGCAACACAAAATCCAATTGAAAATGAAGGTACATACAAACTTCCTGAAGCACAAGTAGATAGATTTGCAGTAAAAATTTTAATTAATTATCCTACAATTGATCAGGAAATTAAAATTATGGAAAGAAACACATCAAATATGCAAATTAAAATAAATCCGATAGTAAAATTAAATGAAATAATTGAAATGCAAGAATTTAATGAAAAAATTTATGCAGACAATATAATTTTAAAATATGTTGCAAAAATTATAGATGCGACAAGAAATCCAAAAAAATATGAATTAGATTTAGAGAACATAATTGAGTATGGTGCATCTCCAAGAGCATCAATTTGGTTAATAAAAACAGCAAAAGCAAATGCAATGATAAACGGAAGAGGGTATGTAATTCCAGAAGACATCAAAGAAGTCGCTCATGATGTTTTACGTCACAGATTAATTCTAACATTTGAAGCTGAAGCAGATGAAATAAATTCAGACACCGTAATTGACAGAATTCTTGAAAAAATTGTATCACCATAAAAATGAGTGAAATTTCAGAATTACTAAGGAAGATAAAAAATCTACACATTCCAACAAAAGATTCAGTTGAATCAGTAGAATCAGGTGCATATAATTCAAAATTTAGAGGAGGTGGAATAGAATTTTCAGAAGTTAGAGAATATGTGCCTGGAGATGATGTTAAAAGAATTGATTGGAATGTATCAGCTAGGCATAACAGTCTGTTTGTTAAAGAATTTGTAGAGGAAAAGGAGCTTAATGTCTACATCATATTAGATTTATCTGCAAGTAATAATTTTGGATTTATAAAATCAAAACGAGATTTGAGTTTTGAAGTTACAGTGTCCTTGATGTTTTTAGCATTAAGAAATAATGATAAAATAGGATTAGGGATATTCACAGATAATTTAGAAAAATTCATCCCATCTAAAAAAGGGAAAAAACAGATGATAAGAATACTCAAACAATTAATAGAATATGAGCCAAAAAGTAAAAAAACAGATATTATGAAATCACTATCAACATTAAAAAATAAATTAAAAAGAAAAAGTGTAATATACATTATTTCAGATTTTATTTCAGATTCATATGAAAAACCATTAAATTTTTTAAAATTATACCATAAAATTATTTTAATTAATATTTCAGACATACGAGAAAAAGA
>LIAL01000100.1 GCA_001437625.1 Nitrosopumilus sp. BACL13 MAG-121220-bin23 | reverse complement strand
GTTTTTTTTCATTTAATTTCAGAAAACGTTTTAAGATACAATCACTTTGAATTACCATTATGGGTGATATGCGTAAGGATTATGTTTCTGAGCGTTTCATGATTGTTTCAAAAAAAATTGATAAAGTTATTGATCCTAAAAAATCTCCTTTTGCTCCTGGTAACGAATCCATGACAAATCCTTCTGTTTTATCTCTTGTTGAAAAAGATGGTGTCTTACAGCGTCTTCAAGATAATGAAGATGATTATGTTAAAGATTGGTCTATTCGTGTTTTTGAAAGTAAAAACCCTATTGTTTCAATTGAAACTGAAAATTCTTACAGTGATAAACCGTTTTACAGTGAACCTGCATATGGCTATCACTATGTTATTGTTGCATCCCCAAATCCTAAGGATACATTTGCAACAATTCTTCCCGAACAATGGTCTAATGTCTTAGTTGTTGTTCAAGATAGATTGAGATGGCTTTATACTCAAAAAAGTGTGACATATGTTTCAATTTATGGTGATAGCGGTGAATTGGCTGGAAATATTAATCCACATCCTCATTTGAATGTCTTAACTTTTTCAACTATTCCTCCTGTTATGGAATCTGAGGCTGAAGCTACTCATAAAATTTTGAATGAAAAAGGAGTTTGCCATATGTGTCAGACTATAAATGAAGAACTTAGTGGACCTAGACAAATTCTTCAAACTGATGGTTTCATTGCTTTTTCTCCTTGGGCTCCATCATATCCTTATGAATTTTGGATTGCTCCAAAAAAACACAGCACTAGTTTTTCAAAAATCAGTCAAAAAGAAATTAATGACTTGGCTCTAATTTTACGAGCAACTTTGGGCGGATTATCTAATACTGTAAAAGGAGTTGCTTATAATTTTGCTTTTCATCTTTCACCTGAAAAGAAAAATACTCGACAAATTCACTGGCATATCGAAATCTATCCAATTACTAAACCTTGGTCTGGATTAGAACGTGGATATGGCGTTTTCTTAAATGATGTATCTCCTGAGGACGCTGCTGAAAAACTTGGAGCTGCATGCAGAAAAGAATTAGCTAATCTTGTTGGTATTATTTGATTTTCTGAATGGTTTATTTATCAACTGTAACTAGTTCATAACATGGCAATTGACAAGTGGCTTGCAGTTACTAGTGTTGGTCTTTTTGCAATGTTTGCAGGTGAGATGATTTCTGTTTATTATTTTATGATGACTGTTCCTTTAGATTCTGTGGTTGCACAAGGTTTTCAACCTGATCCAAAATTAATTCAATTTGTCTCAATTGGTGCGGCTCCTGCTGGAATTTTAGCTGCAGTTGCTTTTATCATGTCTAGAAATTATGGTTCAAAACAAATTGGAACTTTAATTATTGTTGGAGGAATAATTTTACTAGCAGGTAACCTTATTGCATATTCTATGGTAGATTCTTTTCCTGAAGTTTATGTTACTGATGCCGTAGTATTTGTTCCATTATTATTTATGGTATTATCTGCACCTGTGATGGCTGTTGGTTCATCTTTGATTCTAAAAAGAAAAAAACAACCAAAGAAACGATTTTTCTAAATATGATCAAATCTTAATTCATTTGAATTATGCTTAAATCCTAATTTTTCATAAAATGGTTTAACGCTATCTGAACAATCTAAAATTGTCTTATAACATCCATGATTTTTTGCAATTTCTAATACTTGAATTATAATTTTTTCACCAATTTTTTTCCCTTGGAATTTTTTGTCCACTACAACATCTTCTATATGCCCTACAACCCCTCCTTGATGAATAAATTTAGGTTCAATTAGGAGTGTTGTAGATCCAATTACCTTACCTTCAATCTCTGCAATAATTATAATATGTTCTGGATTTGATTTTATTTTCTTAAAAATTTCTAATGCTTTATCTTCACTCATACTACTAGTTTCTCGTAAAACATCTAATGTGGTAAGAAACCCATTTTTAAAATCTTTTTCTTCTAATTCTCTTATAATTAGATCAGCCATTTCTAAATTTTACCTATTTTTTTATTATATTGTTCACATGCTTGTTTGTATGATTCCTTATTCCCGATATCGATGAATCCTTTCTTTGTGATGAAACTGTTTACTTTTTCTTTTCTTTTCATTGCTTTTTTAATAACATCGTCCATTCCATATGATTTATTTTTTGGAATTAAACTGAAAACTTTTGGATTCATAATGTAGCATCCCATGTTTATATTTGCTTTAATTTCTGGTTTTTCATTCCAGTTTAACACTCTTCCATTTTTAGAAGTTTCAATTACCCCGTAGAGTAAATTTGTTTTATATTCATTTAGACTCATTGTGACAAATGCTTTTTTAGCTGAATGTTGCTTTATCATGTTTTTTAGACTAAAATTAAAAATTGAATCACCATACAAACAAACAAAATCATCATTGATGAATTCTTCTGCAGTTTTAAGCTGTCCTGCTGTAGCTAACTGATTACTTGATACTGCATACTCTATTTTAATTCCAAATTTCTTTCCATCTTGAAAATAATCTTCAATTGATTTTCTAAAATAACTTACACATAGAACTATTGACTCAATTCCGTTACTCTTTGCCCAATTTACTAGGTGCTCTAAAATTGGTTTTCCCCCTACTGGTAACATTGGTTTAGGTTTATTGTTGGTCAATGGTCTTAGCCTTGTTCCTAATCCTCCAGCAAGAATTACTGCTTTCACAAACTTTATTTTAAATTTGAGTATTTATGTTCAAGGATATATTCATCTTTTCATTCTAAATAATTTTCATAATTTTTTTTATGATTGTGTCTGGTGTTTCTCCAAATAATATGATCATTGGCTCTTTTCCAAAATCTCCTTTATGATAAATGGCATCTGGCATTTTTCTTGAATTTTTAATTGCTGTTTTAATTCCCCATACTATGGTTGAACCTTTAATTTTTACATCTTGTGGTTCCTTACTTCTGTCATAATCATATGTTACTAATTTCAATTTTTTAATTTTAGATATTGTTTCTTTTTTATATTTTAAATTTATTGCAGAATGAATTTTTGGATATTTTTTACTCACTATTAACAATGCAGTTGCAACATGTTTTGAACCTCCATATGATAAATCTCCTGCAACAATGGTGTCTTTTCCTGCTTTAACTATTCTTCCAGAAATTCCCAGTATTTCTTTGATTGATTTTGGTTTTTCTTTTGAATACACAAAATTTGTTTGACATTCTGGAATATTTTTAT
>LIAL01000099.1 GCA_001437625.1 Nitrosopumilus sp. BACL13 MAG-121220-bin23 | reverse complement strand
TTCCATGCCATCTTTGTAAGATAATTCTTCACCAGCTAGGGCTCGATCTAAGGCTTGAGATTCACCAACAAGTTGCTCTAACACACTCCTAATCGTAATTATTAGGATATATTCCTTGTACTCTTAAGAAATAAGTAACCAGTCAGATACAGAACATCATGGTACTACCATTAGTAGATGAACATAAACCAAAATGCTACTTGTGTCATGAAGGTTTTGAAGATATTGAAAAACTAAGAGAGCATCAAAATACAAAACATAGTGAGTTCTTTGAATCTAATAAAAAAACAACTACAAGAGAACCCGCACCAGGCGATGTTACAGTATTTTAGATATTTTTTTCTTGTATTGATTTTAAAAGTTCTTGAGCAGTATCCCGAGATATTTGTGCAAGATGATAATGTTTGTCAATAGATAATGCATTTTTAAAATAATCAATTGCTTCGGTTAATTGGCCTAATTCAGCTAAAGAAAGTCCTTTGTATGCAAGAGCCATAGGATGTTTTTTATCAATTCTGAGGACCACGTCGTAGCAATGTATAGCATCAGTGTATTTTTTATCTAAATGAAAAGCAGATCCTTTGTTAATTAATGCATCAGTATTATCAGGAGATATGCTCAGCGCTTCATCGTATGAGATAATGGCAGATTTTATTTGGCCCAAATTTTGTAAAGTGGTACCCCTATCAATTAGAGCATGAATATTTTTTGAATCTTCTTTTAAAATTAAATCGTAAAATAATAGAGCTTCTGAAAAATTTTCGTCGTCGATACAATCATTGGCTTGTAAAAATAATTCATCTATTCGGTTATTCAATACAAGAGGGAGTATTTTCTCAATAATATAGTGATCCTCAGATATATCAGAATAGGTTTCTTTTTTTAATATAGAAATTAACTCCTGCATGATAACGATACAAGGTATTTTTAATTAAAACCCAAGTGATTTCATTATAACCTGTCAAAAAGAACAAAATCATTATTTAATTATGAAATAGGCATAAAAATGATAAAAAAATAAAAGATAAAATATTACCTTTTACTTTACGAACAATCACTACAATGAGGATCAACACATACAGGGTTATGTTTTCCATCTCTTGTAGGAGATTCAGTATCTCTTCTTCTTTCTGTTCTAGTCATGTTTATCATATGACAACATAATTAAAAAAGATATTTCTAAATTACAGGCATGTTAGGATGCAAATTTATCTCGAGGATCAATTTTTAATGAATTATTAAAACAATCCATAGATTCACCATATCGGCCTAAACTTCTAAGAGCAGTTCCTTTGTAGTTCCAAAGATCAGGATTACTTGGATTCAATAAAAGTGCCTGCTCAAAAAAACTAAGTGCTTTATCGAAATCACCAGATTCTAAGAAAAAAACACCTTTCAATACAAGTTCTTTAGTATCAACCATAATTTTCATAAATTTTATTTGTATTAAATTTAAGGTTAAAAAATAAAAATTGAATGTATTTAAATAAATTTACAAGAATTTAGCAAAAATTTAAATAATTTTTTGTCAATATATGGTATGACTTTAGATATCTTAGACAAAAAAATTCTTAAAAATTTAACAGTGGATGCGAGACAATCTGCAAGACAATTAGCGCTGAAATTAGAAGTTTCAACAGTTACAATACTATCAAGAATTAAAAAATTGGAAAAAGAAGAAATAATTTTAGGATATACAGCCATAATAGATCATGAAAAAATAGGGTATTCTTTGACAGCTGTTATTGAAATCATGGCTAAAAACGATAAAATTGTAGATATCGACAAAGAAATATCAAAATTTGAAAATGTTTGTGGTGTGTATGATATTACAGGAACTACAGACACCATAATTATAGCAAAATTCAAAGAAAGAAATGAATTAAGCACGTTTGTAAAGGGTTTAGCAGGAATACCAAATGTGGAAGATACAATAACTCACATAGTTCTAAATACTGCAAAAGAAAATTTTAGGTTAACATAGGAAAAATAAAATGAATGAATTTAAAATTACTGTAATTTTTCTAATAATATTTGGGACAATACAAACAGCATATGCTCAAACAAATGAATTAGTAGTATCAGATGAAGAAAAAATAATTTTATTTACAGCGTTTTCAGTTGTAGTAATTTCGATATTTCTATTTTTAGCACGAGATGTGATTTTAAGAAGAAAAACATCATATGATAAACAAGAACATGAATCAAAAAAAGATAGAACATATGAAAAATATCATTCCGACTGGGGAGATGATTATGAAGAGGTAGGTAAACGAGGAAATAGTAAAGAAGAAAGTGAATTTAGAGAAGGTGTGACAAATAACAATTTGCCAAATTATTATGAGGTTCTAGGAGTTGAAATTAACGCAACAGCAGAAGAAATAAAGAAAAACTTTAGAGAATTAGCAAAGAAAACGCACCCAGACAAAACAAAAGACGATTCTGAAGAAGAGATGATAAAAATCAATAAGGCGTATGAGGTGTTATCAGACAATATATCAAAAGAGAGATACGATAAATATCTAAAGAAAGATTAAACTAATTTTAATTCTACAATAATCATACTAAGTTCAATTGAATTTGGGGTTTGTATACTATTTGTTAAATTACTAAAAATATCAATATCTACAAGTTTTCCATTAGTTTCAATTTGACTAGAAATTTTTAATTTACCAAACTCAGTATTAGGACCAAGCATTTTTTTGGTAAGTAAGGGAATAACGCTAAGATCATCTATCACACCTTTTATTTTGTATGCAAATTTTTCTGAGAAATAAACACCGCCACGAGTTGTTGGCTCATTGACAGGTATAGAAGAATTTACGATAGAAACATCAATCAAAGGAAAAACTCTGTCGTTAACAAGAATAGTAAATTTTGGAGAGTGATCTGAAGAATACCGTACAAGATTTTCAAGTAAACTTGAATCCACAGACATTAAAAAAGGATAAAAAGTAATTGTATTTAATCTTGTGATCAAAAATGTTAAGATTTAGACATCATAGTAGTTTATCATACATAAAGTCAAGATCATATTTAAAAACCTAATTTGTGATCAAAAAATAATGCAAGAATTTGCAAATTCTCATTCAATGAAAAAAGAAATTCTCAGTTTAATGATAAAGAGTAGATTAGAAGATAATTGTTATTTAGAAATGTTAGATTATACTATTGAGTTATTTGAAAGTCAAGGTTTAGGGACAGAATATTATGGATATCACAACATTAATCATGAATTAGAAGTAACATATGT
>LIAL01000098.1 GCA_001437625.1 Nitrosopumilus sp. BACL13 MAG-121220-bin23 | reverse complement strand
TCTTTCAGTAATTATGCTAAACATTGGAATGTATCTTGGTGTTCCAGCTGTAGTGATTGTAGGAATTAGAAAGAGAATCTAAAATTAGAATAATTTCTCTAGTCACGTTTTATCCAACGGGTATACTGAACATGTAGAATAGTGGGGATATGGACAGATAATTACTGATCAATATTTTATAATTGTTGAACACTTGTTGTCTAACAATAGTATAAAATATAATATTTCAACATCATATCTCTATGAGCCAGAAATACCATAATCAAATCAATGACCTATTACAGTCCTCTTTGGATTCAATATTATTGCCTTTTTTATTTTCTTCAACTATAATTTACAAAAATAATTGCTCTACATTAATTTTAATTAAATAACTAAAACCGTCAAGTTGCTTATTGTATATCTTTTCCATTCCATACAACCCTTTGAGGGAATGGAATTTCAATTCCTGCATCATTTAATGCATTTTTAATAATTTTAAGTAATATTGGTACCACTTTCAGTAGATTATCACGAGGATACCAAACGCGAACCAATATGTTTACACTATTATCTGCAAGCTCTGAAATAAAAAAATCTGGTTCTGGCTCCATCAATGAATAAGTAACATTTTGTTCAATTGCATTTTTAATTATTTTAATTGCTTCATCAATATCTTCACCATATCCTATACCAACTGTTACTTCACTTCTTCTTACTTCAGATAGGTTAAAAGAGCGAATATTGGATGTAAACATTTTTTCATTAGGAATTCGTATAACCGTTCCATCAAATTGTTGAATCTTTGATGAAAATATGTTAATATCAATTAGTTGTCCTGTTACATTAGCATCAACTATTTCAACAGTATCTCCTTGCTTTACTGGTTTTTCAATAAGTAAGAAAACACCTGAAATCATATTGGATACAACTGACTGTGCTGCAAATCCAATAACAATTCCTAAGAATCCAGCTCCAACTACCATGCTTCCAAGGTCAATTCCTTGACTTGCAGTTGCTGCCAAAAGGAAAATGATAATTATTCCATAGTATATTGCCTTGTTTAGCGTTTTTACATGATGAACTTCCATATTGGGTGCAAATTTCTTGTTAAAAATTGTACGTGCTATTCTTGCAACAATGACGCCAACAAAAACCAGACATATTGTAAACATCATACTCCAAATAGTAATACCTTCCATCAGTTGTGTATCTAAAAATTCAAGAACCATTAGTCAAACCCCTTATCCATAACAAATGGCTTGTTGTCTTTAGTACTAGAATATGACACTTGTTTCAAATCTTTATTTTTTGAAACATAATCCACTTTACTAATTTTAATTATTTCTTTATGTACATCTAATTTTATCACTCCTTCAATATCATCAATATGAACTTCAGAAGATTTTTCATCATAATAGATTGTGTAATCAGTAATTGGAAACACCAATTTTTTAACAAATACTCCTTGATCTAATTCATTAATCATTGTGACTTTCATTTTGGCAAAAATATAAGAATTTACATCATTATTTCCCAACAGATCAACTTTTGAATACATACATAATTTTCCATTTTCAGATGTACCATACAACGCAAAACGTGAATGCATCGGCTCACATGTAAAACAATCAAAAAGTTGCTTTGAACCATCTTTTGAATTTATTATAAAAATTCCAATCTCAATTGGGAATTGAATAATAAAATTTATTGTTGATTTTTTTTCTACAAAAATAGATTCAGTTAAACGAAGGAAGATAAGATCATGGGTTATTTTTGAAGGTAGATGTAGAGGTAATATTGGACACAACTCTAGTTGAACGTTTTGATTTGATTGTGGAATTGATTTTCTTATTTCTTGATTAATTGAATTTTTTCTGTAGTATGCTAATCTTTGATCCTCTTTTCTTGTCATATGAATTTCAGTTTTAGGTAATTGCAAATCTAATTTTTCTGAAATGTTATATTGACCAAATTTAGAATAATTATTTTCATCCATGTTTATTTTTAGAATCCATTATTTTTGGGCAGGGGAAGCTAATAATGATATTGATTATTGCACAATTAATATTATTTTATGACTAGGTATTGTTTTCTAAAAATTATAAACTTGATTGTATTTCTTTAATATTTACAATTACCACCCTATCTAGAACTCTCAAATAGATTCTAAGATTTAATGTAATTACAAATAAACCGAGTCCTAGAACTTTTGAATTAAAAATATTGAGACTTGGATTATCTGTAATTGCCCTAAACCTTGGAATGTATCTAGGAGTTCCAGCTATCGTTGTAGTTGGAATTAAAAGAAAATTCTAAAAAAGACACTCCACCCTAACATTACGTAACGTAAACTACAATCAATTGGATTTTTAATTAGATTACCGTCTTGGTCTTACTGGTTTAGTGGGTTTTACAGGCTTTTTCATACTTGATAATTAACAACTAGATATATCACTTCCAAATAGATACAATTTACAATTATGTATGAGATTGGATGTATGTGTGAAAAGTGTAATTGTGATAAAATAACTCTACTAGTAACTTCTGTTTGTGACTCTTGTTTAAATGATAATCATGAAGAGAAATGAAACCTGAATCTTTGAAAATTTTAGTAGGTGAGATTAATTACAAACTTGGCAGAATTGATTTTTTTAACAAAGAATTAAAAGAATGGAAAAAACAAAAAGACGATCTTTATGGTAGGGCACAAAGACGACTTGCCAAACTGATAGATGAAACCTTGAACCTCTTGCAGATTATGAATCTAGAGGAACATGAAAAGTTCAAAGAAGAATGGGAATCGACCTTTGAGAAATTGCAGAAAGAAGAATTAGTTGAAAAAAAGACTAATTAAAATTGCACATGAAAATGAAACTAAACAAATCAAAATACATCATCATGTAATAAAAGGACAAACAATTGAAGCAATTTTAGATTATTCTATTGCTAAGAAAATAGATTTAATAATTATTGGTAGTCAAGGACTACGAGGAATTGAAAAACTCAAAGCACTTGGCAGTACAAGTAGAAAAATTTCAGAATTATCTAAATGTCCTGTAATGTTAGTACATTAATTTAAAGATAAAATATAACATCATAAATTAAAATACTATTTTTAATATGGGATTTTTCTAATAATTGTATCTATAATATGTTTTAAATTTAATGCAGGTAATTTTAAGAAAGAATCAATTGATGAATTTTTTATAAATTATTATGATTTAAAACCTAAAACTGAAATAAATCAAAAATATGGACATGTAATTTTTCAAATTAAAAAAATATTATTTAATTGACAATTCTTTCA
>LIAL01000097.1 GCA_001437625.1 Nitrosopumilus sp. BACL13 MAG-121220-bin23 | reverse complement strand
ATATGAATATTTTTGTTAAGTATACTTTATCTATTTTTCAATAGCTTTTGCCATCTTTGTGAGTTTTTTATATGACTCATTAATGTCTGAATGTTTAGAAAGTCTCTCTTGACAATTTTTAATATATTCAATTACTTCCTCTGTTTTTGATTCTTGAACTGATGTTAGTAATCTGCCTACATCTTTCCATAGTTCTTCTGCAACTCTTCTAATTTCTGGATTTGCAATTATTGTTTCAATTAATTCTGGAGTTTCTGTCATTATACTTTCTGCCAATACTTTTTGTACTCTGAATGTTGTACCTGACATTTTTTCTGTTAGTATAGATTTTTCATCTTTTGATATTATGTTTGCAAAAACTAAATTCATTAAATGTGTTAATCCTAAAATTATTGCAATTTTTTTATCATGTTCAATTGCATCTATTGTAACAAAGTTTGCGCCCTCGAATAATTCTTTTGCAACCGTTAATTCTTTTTTAGCATCTTTAATTGGAACTGAGATAATGTTTTGGTTTTTGACTGTTTTTATTCCTGGACCAAACATTGGATGGATACAAATTGGATTAATTTTATCTGGCATTTTTCCTAATGATGAGACGACTTTACCTTTTTCTGATGAAATTTCAATAAGATATGTTCCTCTTTTCATCTCTTTTGCAATTAATCTAATTATTTCTGGAGTTCTTCTTGTTGGTGTACATAGAACAACATAATCTGCTTTCAAAATTGCACCTACTAGTGATTCTGCTACTATTACATTTTTCCCAAATTCATTACTTTCTGAATCATATCCTGTTACTTGATACTCCGAACCTGAAAAATAATTTGTAAACCATTGTCCCATTTGACCTCCTGCGCCGATAACTGTTAATTGTTTCACTGTTTTTCACTCATGATATTGCCTAGTATATGCATTCCTTCCATTAGTGTTTTTTCATCTTGGCATGCAGATATTCTGATAAACCCCTTGTAATTTCCAAATCCTTCTCCTGGTGCTACTGCTACCCCTTTTTCTAGTGAATTATTGGCAAATTCTAGTCCATCAAAGCCTTCTTGATTGATTTTTGCAAAAATATACATGGCTCCATCTGGAATTATGAATTCTAATCCTATTTCTTTTGCTTTAACTGATAACATATCTAGTCTTTTTTGAATTATTTTAGAATTATTTGATATATCTGCATCTAATGCTTTCATTGCGACATATTGGATTGGTTCTGAAACATTTGTTAAACATAGTGCTTCTAATTTAGCCATTTTTTCTATGATCTGTTTAGATGCTATTCCATACCCTACTCTAAATCCTGTCATGGCATGTGATTTTGAAAATGATTGTGTAACAATACTTTTTTCATAATTATAACTTAGAATACTTTTCCAATTTGTTTTTGCATATTGTGAATAAATTTCATCACTTAATACATACAAATTATTTTCTTTTGCTAATTCAACAATATTGTCTTGTAATTTTTCTGGTAAAATTTTACCTGTTGGATTGTTTGGATAATTCAAAACAATCATTTTTGTATTTGGATTAATTATATTTTTAATTTGCTCAATTGATGGCTCCCATTTCTCTTCTAATGTTGTATTTATCGTTCTTACTTTGATTCCTGCATTTAATGCACAATCTTTGTATGCTGGCCATGCTGGTTCAATTACTATCATTTCATCTCCTGGATTTAGTAATGTAGTGATTGCTGAAAAAATTGAAAACCTTGCACCTGGACTTACTATAATATTCTCATGTGTAACATCCACGTTAAATTTTTTTGAAACATATTTTGCAAGTGCCTCTCTAAAAATTAACATTCCTTTTGCTTGTCCGTATTTCATAAACCCCTTATCAAAAACTTCTGACAGTGATTTTTTAACAATTTCTGGTGGTGAGAAATCTGGTTCCCCTACTTCCATATGTATTATTTTTTCTCCTTTTTGTTCAAGTGCTTTTGCTTTTAAAAAAATTGAAAGATGTGTTTGTTTATTTTCTGCTTGTACCCTTATTGACTCGTTTAGTAAAAAATTTAAAAACTTTGATGCTAATGTTTCATCTAATCCTATTTCCTTAGATAATTGTAATATTTTTCCACGTAAGTTATCTTCACGTTCTTCATCTGAAATACTCTTACCAATATTTTTTTTAACTTCACCAATTTCTTTTGCAATATTTGTTCTAGTTTTTAGTAAATTGATCATTTCTACTGTAACTGCATCCATTTTATTCCTAAGATTGTTAATATCTGCCATTTTTTTATAAAGTGGGTTTAATTGTACCTGTGATAAGTGCATGATCTGCTATTGTTAGAGCCACTAATGCATCAACTACTGGTGCTGCTCTTGGTACTACACATGGATCATGTCTTCCTTTCACTTGAAGTATTGCTTCTGTTTTATTTTTAATATCTACTGTGCTTTGTTTTTGAGCGATTGATGATACGGGTTTGAATGCAACTCTCATTGTAATTGGCATACCGTTTGAAATTCCTCCTAATATCCCTCCTGAATTATTTGTCTTTGTTACAATTTTTCCTTTTTTCATTGTGTACAAATCATTATTTTCTGAACCAAATAATTCTGAACCTCTAAACCCTGAACCAAATTCTACTCCTTTTACTGATGGAATTGAAAAAATTGCTTTACTCAAATCTGATTCTAATGAACTAAAAATTGGTTCCCCTAACCCTACTGGTACATTTGTTGTAATTGATTCAATTATTCCGCCCAGAGAATCTCCCTTCTTTCTTGCATCTAAAATTGCTTCTCTCATTTTTTCAGCTGTTTTTTCTTCTGGACATCTTACTTCATTTTTATAAATTAATTTTGCCATTTTTTCATTGAATTCTTTTTCCATCTTTATTTTTCCAATTTGTGATGTGAATGAATTTATTTTAATTCCTAATGTAACTTTGAGTAACTTTCTTGCAATCGCACCTCCCATTACATGTGTTGCAGTTAGTCTTCCTGAAAATCTTCCTCCTCCTCGATGATCATTAAACTGATTATATTTCATCATTGCAGGATAATCTGAATGACCTGGTCTTAATTTTGTTTTTAAATTTTCATAATCTTTTGATTTTTGATCTGAATTCCAAATCAACATTGTAATTGGTGCTCCTGTTGTAAATCCTCTGAAAACTCCTGATACTATTTCTACAATATCACCTTCTTTTCTTTGTGTTGAAATTAAATTTTGACCTGGCTTTCTTAGGTCTAACATGTCTTGTATTTCTTTTTCATCTATTTCTAATCCTGCAGGACATCCGTCCAATACTGATCCAATTGATCTTCCATGACTTTCACCAAAACTTGTTAAGACAAGACGTTGGCCAATAGAATTTCCAGGCAACACTCTATCTATGTTAAGTGATGTTTATAATTCCTCGTGGTTTTGGAAAAAATTACCCTTTGTTGATATGTGCTGTTGTGAATG
>LIAL01000096.1 GCA_001437625.1 Nitrosopumilus sp. BACL13 MAG-121220-bin23 | reverse complement strand
TGCTGCTTCAAAGAATGCATCTTGGAATGGTACATTTTCTATTTCTGCAAGATGTGCACCTGTAATTGCAGATATCGTTGGAAATAATGCAATAATAATTAAAGTTGATACAAGCTCTTTTTTATTTTGGCTTGGTAATTCACATCTTCTTATTTTAGATAAAAATGCTTTAAAGTCTCTTAGGTGGAACAATCTAAAAATTTTCAAACCACCTGCCGTTGAAAATCCACATCCTCCAATAAACATCAACATGATTAGAATTGTATGTGCCAATCCACTAAGACCTGCTAAACTTTCCATTTGTAATCCTGCAGTAGTACTAGCTGACACTGAATAAAATGCACTTTGCAATGGATCCAGTCCGCTTACTAGTGCAAACAAAATAGTTGCAGCACCTAAAATCCCAAAATATGCTAAAACTTCCTTTCCTAATTTTGGAGACAAGAATTTTTTTCTAACAAATGCGTAATGGAATGTAAACGGCAATGCCCCTAATATCATTGCACCCATTAATACCAGATATTCCTGCCATAACAGACCATCTAGAATTGTCGATGTTGGCGTAAATCCTCCAGTTGAAAGTGTACTCATCGCCAAAGAAAAATTATCGATAATATCTCTCTCCCCAAATGCGTATAGCAGTGAAGCAACAATTACGATATAGATTCCAAAGATAACTGTAATTGTAAGAAATAATTCTTTCATGTGGAGTGTTTTTCCAGATATGAAACCGCGCATTGCCTGTAATTTTGATTCTGGATAGAATGCTGTAATTACAAGGTAAATGAAACTCATTCCGCCTACTAATTGTGTATAACTACGGAAAAATGTAAAACTTTGCGATAATTTCTCTGGCTCATCAAATAATGATATTCCTCCAGTTGTAAATCCTGCAGCACTTGAAAAGAATGCATTTGCAAATACCTCTGCTGGGGGTGCATCACTTGGAAACACGTACAGATAGGGTATTGTTCCAAATAATGACAGTAAAAATAAACTAGAAAATACCAGTACTGACGCCTGTTGTAGATTCAGACTTGCTTTTTCCCCATAGGAATTTAGGAAAAATCCCGTTACCAGTAACAAAACTGTTGTTAGGTACATTCCTGTAGCTGCAACTGTATCTTCTAGTAATGTCGCAACAATAGCTGGCACCAGTAGCAGAACACCTGCAAATTGTAATACAAATCCTAAATTTCCTAATACTGCTTTTACTGGCGGACTTAGTAATCTAGGTGCAACTGCAGTTGCATCCCTAATTACATTTGCAATACTTGATTGAAATATTATTCCTAACACTTGATATTTCTTTGATATTATTGGAAGCTTTCTAACATTGTTATCTCGCATTTTATACAGTGCGTCTTGCAATGTGGATTTGTCACTTATTGTGATTAATGGTTTACTCATTATTTCCTTTAATGTGGTTGCTTCTGCGTAAACTGTTTTATCACTAACTTTATTCAGAATATCTTTATCTGTTACAATTCCTACTGGAATTTTTTCTTTATCAACTACAATAATGTCATCTCTCTCATAATGTCGTAGCATCGTTGCAGCTTCTCTTGTTTGTGTATCCATGTCTAATATCAGAACATCTTTGTCCATGTATTCTGTAACGTTTTTACTTAAAACATAGGAAACTGCTTTCTCTGGATTTGTTGACATTATGCTACCTTATATCGTGATTTTAAATAATTTGGGTTTATGTACCAATCGTAATTAATTTTTTAGCAATTATAATTTTGATCCCATAATTTTGCTATCTTTATAAACGATATCTCCAAAGTTTATGCGTAATCTCATGAATATTGATCAAGCCCCAGAACCTGACTATGATTCTGTTAAAATTGATTATGTTGGATTTGTAGATCCATACGCTGTTGAGGGCATGGTAGTTCTAAAGTCTGATAATGGCAAAGAGTTTCACATGCGTGCATTTTCAGGTGAAGTTGCAAAACATATTACCAGTTTTGGTGAAACTGAAGGCGAGCCTGCACCATCCATTTATCGCATGATTGAAGAAATTTGCGAACAAAATGAACTAACTTTGGTTAAGGTGAAAATTTATGACAGTGGTGATGTTTTAAGGGCCAATCTTTACTTTACAGGCAAAAAAGATCTTGTCTTGAGAAATCAGCGTGCATCAGATGCTATGGCCTTAGGTGCCTACTATAAAATCCCAATTTTGGTTAGAAAAAAATTACTCAAAGAAAAATTGGAAGCCTAGTTTTCACTATTTTAATTAGAATAGTTTTTTTCCAAGTGTATCTTACAATTTACTATGAATGAACAAGAAGAATTAATGGATAATTTACTGAATATTGATCTTGAAATTATTGATAATGTTCGAGCATTACAAAAAGAAAATTGGGTTTCTGAAACATTGAGAAATCAAGTTGAGGATTTGCTTAAAATTCGTGATGAGATGGTTGTAACATTAATGTCTCATAAAGGAAATGATTCTTCATGTGACTGCGATCATGATCATAAATAATTAATTTTACTTTTCAAAAAAATCCTTTGGAAACATGTCTTCTATTTTTTTTAATTCTAATGTGTATATTTTTATTTTATTTTGAATCTCTAATGATTTATCTTCTTTCTCTAACTTTTTAATTTGATTTAAAATTGTTTTATGCATAATTGAATATTCTGGAAATCTTTTAGGAATATCTTTCATCATTTGAATAAAATATTTCTTATACTAATATTGTTTGAAAAATATCTGAATATTGGTTCTCTTAGTTTTTTTATAATAATTTATTTTTAGATCCTGTGTAATATTTGAAAATGCTTCATAATTCGGCAATGCTCATCATTTAGTCAGTATAGCTTAGAGAGTTTGGTTAATCATCAGCAGTTATTTTTACTTATTCTGGTGTATATTGTTATTTATTTAATCAATTCTCTTGATGTGTGATTTAGGTACAAAATTAATTCTCTAAATACTCTTCACGGTTGAAAATGATGTTGAAACCTGTATTCATTATTACAATGGTTCTGTTGTTATGATTGTAGGGTTGGGAATTGTTCTATACATGATACCAATGTCTGAAGATGTATCACAAAATAACATGGAACTACAAGATGCACTTACCGATCTAATCCAAAACGATAACTTATTTTACTAAAAAATTCACGCCAAATTCACATCAATCACGAAATATTCACGATAAATTCACGCCAAATTCACGATAAATCACGTGTCATTTCATTCAAATCACGTGTGATTGGTACATGTGCCTACGCCAAATTCACGCCAAAATTTGTTTTATTCACGCCAATTCACGCCAAATCACGAAATTCACGCCAATTCACGCCAAATCACGAAATTCACGCCAATTCACGCCAATTAACGTTTCATTAACGAAAATAACTCTCAAAAAGATCTTTTTATTTTACTTGTGGTCTTTCCATTGAATTAAATTCTAATTCTACTTTGATCACTTGAAGTTTCTAACTAGTGGAAAAGTAAAGGATCTATATG
>LIAL01000095.1 GCA_001437625.1 Nitrosopumilus sp. BACL13 MAG-121220-bin23 | reverse complement strand
AATATTGAGATTTAACACTCTACATTGTTCATAAACTAGGCGCTATTGTTCTGCCTTGTGACTTAAAACTAAGATCAGAGTATTTTGTACCTACATTTTATATGAAGATTCATAGATTAACACATAGGAGTATAGAGAATGGTTACCGTTGAAGAAATTGAACATATTTCAAAATTAATGAAAATAGATGTAGATGATCATAGTGAATATGTAGATAAAGTAAAAAAGATGATCAGTTATTTTGATATTTTAGATTCTGCAGGTGTTGAGTCTGAAGAAATAGTTATGCCAGAAATTTCAATTGAAAGTTTAAGAAAAGATGAATTTATTCCATTTGAAGATAAGTTAATTGAGAAAATGAATCATTACAAAGGAACCTATGTACACGCCCCAAAGATGTCATGATGAATTTAAAAATTTCTGCCCTTGAATTTGTTGAAGAAGCAAAAAATGGTAATATTTCTGTAGAGGATTTCATTGCAAAAACCCTTGAAAGAATTGATAGTGTTGAGGATAAACTACATGCATTTTTATCAATTAATGATGAGGCACTTGATCAAGCTCGTCAATTAGATAAAAAAATCAAATCAGGTGAAGATGTTGGAGATTGTTTTGGAATGCCTATTTCAATTAAAGATAACATGTGTATCAAAAATAGTAAAACTACCTGTGCATCAAAAATGCTTGAAAATTTTATTGCACCATATGACGCAACTGTAATTTCTAAATTAAAAAAACAAGATGCAATTTTTATTGGAAAAGCAAACATGGATGAATTTGCCATTAGTGCCTTTGAATGTGTTGCATCATTAGGATCCGATACTGGAGGGTCTGTTAGAAACCCTGCAAGCTTTTGTTCTACTGTAGGGTACAAACCAACGTATGGTTTAATCAGCAGATATGGATTAATCTCATATGCAAACAGTATTGAGCAGATAGGTCCTTTAACTAGAACTGTAAAAGATTCTGCTTTCATGCTAAATCTCATTGCAGGTATTGATCCTAATGATAACACTACAGTAAATAACAACAATGAGGATTATTTAGCAAATATTGACGCAGGTATTGAAGGCAAAAGAATTGGAATAATTACAGAGATGATAGGGGATGGAATTGATCCAGAAGTACTAACTGCTACAAAAGAGGCTATTTCAAAACTTGAAGGACTGGGGGCAATATGTGAAGAGGTGTCATTGGAGATGGTAAAGTATTCTGTTGCAGCATATTATACAATTTCAACTACTGAAGCTGGAAGTAACCTTGCAAGGTATGATAATTTAAGGTACGGTTATGACTTTCCAGTTGAGGGGTATGAGTTTAATGCATACATTTCAAAAGCACGAAGGAATTTTGGTCCTGAGGTAACAAGAAGAATGATCATTGGAGGATTTGTTCCGTCAGCAGGCCATGCCGGAAAATATTTTCTTAAAGCTATGAAAGTTAAAAGTAAATTAACAAAAGAAATCAACGAGGCATTTAAGAAATTTGATCTTTTAATTGCGCCAACTGTTCCTGTGTTACCATTTAAAATTGGAGAAAAAATAGATGATCCTGTATCCCTATTTCTAATTGATATCAATACAGTTACTGCTAATCTTACTGGAAAACCTGCAATTTCAATTCCGTTTAAAATTGTAAACGGTCTTCCAATTGGAATTCAACTCTTGGCAGATTCTATGAATGATAAATTACTATTACAAGCAGCATATGCTTTAGAGCAAACAGTTAAACTGCCAGAGGTTCCAATATGACAAAAATTGGTTTAGAAATTCACTGTCAATTAACAAATTTACAAAGCAAACTATTTTGTTCATGTAAAGCAAACTATAGAGAATTTGCACCAAATGAAAACATCTGTCCTGTTTGTGCAGGAATTCCAGGTAGTCTGCCTAGGTTAAACCAAGAAGCTGTTAAAAAGGCAACAATGATTGCGATGGCATTAAACTGCTCAACTCCAGAAAAAATTGCGTTTTTTAGAAAAAATTATTTTTATCCAGATTTGCCTAAAAATTTTCAAATTACTCAATTGAACGTTTACGGAGATACCAGTGTAGGTGGAACTGGAACAATAACAGTTGGGGATAAAAAAATTAGAATTACTCGAATACAATTAGAAGAAGATCCAGGAAGAATAATTTATGAAGGTAGTTCTTCTAAAAATCAAATTACGTTAGTTGATTACAATCGAGCAGGTACGCCTTTAGTGGAAATTGTAACTGAGCCTGATTTTGAAACACCTAGAGAAGTTCGTGATTTTCTCAATATTTTATCTGATTTACTCAAAAATCTAGGGGTAGCTGACCCAAGTTTAGATGGTGCAATGAGGGCAGATGCCAATGTGTCTGTACACGGAGGGAATAAAGTTGAAATTAAAAATATTGGTTCATTTCATGATTTAGAAAAAGCATCTCATTTTGAAATAACAAGACAAGAGAGTCTACATGATAGAGACATCCCAATAGCCCAAGAAACACGTCATTGGGACGATAAAAGAAAGATTACTGTGTCTTCACGTTCAAAAGAAGAAGATTTGGATTACCGTTATTTTCTTGAAGGAGATATCCCATGGGTAAAAATTAATCCTGAAATTCGAGATGAATTAAAATTAAAAATGCCTGAAAGTATAAGTTCTAAAAAAGAACGATACATATCAAAATATAAAATATCAGCACAAGTTGCAGATGTTTTATCATCAGATAAATTTTATTCAGATTTATTTGAAGAATCACATACAGAATCTAATGCAAAAGAAGTTGCCAATATTATCACTACCGAATTAATGGGTTTAGAAGATACAAGAGAAAAACGTGAAACATCAAAACTTACCGCAATTCATTTAAAAGAATTGGCAGATGCAATTCAATCAGGTATCGTATCTAGAAATTCTTCTAAAAATGCATTACATGAAATTTTAAAAACAGGTAAAACCGTATCTGCAGTAATTTCTGAATTAGATTTGGGAAATGTTTCTGATGAATCTGAATTATTGCAAATTGTAAAGAAAGTAATTGCGGATGAACCCCAAGCAGTTGAAGAAGCAAAATCTAATCTTCAAACAATTAATTATTTGGTAGGTAAGGTGATGCAAGCAACTAAAGGGAAAGCTGACCCAACGTTAACATTGAATTTATTGAAAAAACAGATAGGCATATGATGATTGAGTTATCTCTAGAAGATATTGAATTTATTAAAATTCTTGCCACATCAGATTCTACCATTTTACAAGCAGGGATGAATGATGCAACAAGACAACGGTTAGATGACCGCGTAGGCACGATTTTAAGAGAATACTATAAAGAAAATACTCAAAATACAGGCACAAAGTGTACTGAGCAATTAGTAAAATTTGGAATTACAGAAGATGATGGAAAAGCAGCTATTGCATGTGCAAGACGTCTTGGGATAGATATTTCA
>LIAL01000094.1 GCA_001437625.1 Nitrosopumilus sp. BACL13 MAG-121220-bin23 | reverse complement strand
TACTGTAGATTGAGGAATATCTAATCTGTAAGTAATTTGTGATTGTGTGTGCCCTGGTATTTTTTTAATATGATTTAATATTTTTTGCTTATTATCCATACTCAAACTTACTATTTATTATAAAATGTAAATTGGTACATATCATAAATGAACCAGATTATTTAATATCTAAATTTAAATAAAATATTCATGAACAAGATCCTGGTTTTGGTGGTAGTGACATTGGTTATTGCAGTGGGTGTTTCAGCTTTTGCTTTGACATCTAGTAATACTGATGTATTTACATCTATTATTCAAGAACCTGTTGTTCTTGAAGGAAAAATTTCAATTTTAGATACTAATCCATTTTCAGCACCCCTTACAATTGCTCAAAGCATGAAAGTAGCACAACCAGCACCAAATGTAACAATTGGTGATGATGGTAAAATCTATGTTCTATACCAAGATACAGTTAACGAACAAACTAACATTTTCCTAAAAACATCTACTGATAATGGAGAATCATTTTCAGACCCAGTTAGAGTTAATTTACTTGATAATAATGTCGCCTTAGACGGTCGTGTAGCACCAACAATTCAACTTGGCGATGATGGTGAAGTTTACGTTACATGGGCTAACTCACGATATGAACCAAACATGTTCATGGGAAATTATAGGCAATTAGTTTTCACTCAATCATTTAATGACGGAAAAAGTTTTGAACCTTCAATTATAATTGGAGCTGAAGAATTACATTCTGGAAAATATTTCCAACACATGTCAGTTGATGATCATGGTGGTATTCACATGGCATGGTTAGACGGTCCAGCTAAAATGAATTCAACAGGTTACATGGAAAAAGACAAGTCTCGTGATAGTGGTGTAAAATATACTCAATCATTAGATGGCGGTATGACATTTGAAACTACAAAATTAATTGATGCCGATGCATGTCCTTGCTGTAATGTACAAACTGCAGCAGACGGCGAAGGTAATGTTTACATCTCTTGGCGTAAAGTCTTTGGATCTGGTGACACCCAAGTCAGGGACATGGTAGTTGCATCATCAACTGATAGTGGTAAAACTTTCTCTGGTCCAGTAAAAATTCATGATGACGGATTCCAGTTTAAGGGATGTGTCCATGTTGGAGCTCCAATGGCAATAGATTCTGAAGGAACTTTGCATGTTGCATGGTATACTGGTGCAACTGAACGTCAAGGAATGTATTATGCTACTTCAACTGATAACGGACAAAGTTTCAGCGACCCGATGCCAATCTTAACTGGTGACTGGGTTCCTCCACAAAGAATCTTCATTACAGTTGACAATACTGATACTGTTTGGTTGACATGGGAAGATGCAACTGGACTATCTACTAATGAGGAAGTTTGGAGATATGGCGACACACAAGCATTGATTTTCACTGCTCAAGTCATTGATGGTGAACTGATAAGATCAAACAGTCCCATAAATCTAAGTGATGCTAAATCACTCACTAACATAGACTCTGATAACGGATTGGTATCAATTGTTTGGACAGAAACTGATAACTCTATTAAAATCTCAACAGCTGAAAATTAGTTTTGAACTAATATGAAAACATCAAAAAAAATCCCTAGTATACTAATTTTATTTTCAGGTATTTTCTTATTTGCATTTTCATTTTCTGACACTCAATTAATCCCTGTTAATGCACAAGAATTCCGACAAGCACCAGATTACAAAGCTATTGCATTAGATGGAACTCCTGTTTCTATTTCTGACTATCAAGGTAAAGTGATTCTTGTAAATTTATGGGCTACGTGGTGTGAACCCTGTAGGGAAGAAATGCCTGCATTGGGAGAATTGCACAGCATGTTTCCTCGTTCAGACTTTGAAATAATTGGTGTAAGTATTGATGATCCTGGTTTTGAGCAAGTAATTGTTCAAACAATGGCTGAAGATAACCTCACTTATCCTGTCTGGTTGGATCCTGAGAATAGGTTTCAATTTATGTTTAGAACAATCGGAGTTCCTGAATCATTTTTAATTGATGCAGATGGACAGATAATTCATCAATGGAAAGGAGCATTTGATCCTGTTTCTGATGATACTATTAATTTAGTAGAGGCAACAATTCAAGGAACAAGTTATCAATCTTCTGAACCAACAATTCTAAGTGATGGGCTCATTGCAGGATTTGTAATTGCATTTAGTGCAGGGGTTTTGAGTTTTCTTTCTCCATGTGTTTTACCCCTAATTCCAGTTTATGCATCACTGATTACTGGAATGAGCGCAAAAGAATTATCTCAAGAGACTTCTCAAGCTACTAGAAGTAAATTAAGATTAACTGCAACTGTTAAAGGAATAATGTTTGTAATTGGATTTTCAATAATTTTCATGTTATTGGGAACAACTGTATCTTTTATGGGAAATCTATTCTTTGATTCAATTCAATGGATTGAAAGAATTGGTGGTGTTGTCCTTATCGTACTTGGTTTGCACATGATTGGAGTTTTTAAAATTCCAAGATTAGAAAAACAAATGAGATTTGATATGGCAAAGAGAAATTCTGGAAAATTTGGTCCACTTGTTGTAGGAATGGCATTTGGTGCAGGCTGGACTCCTTGTATTGGACCAATTTTAGCAGGAATTTTGACAATTGCAGCATCAAGCTCATCAGTGATTACAGGAGCTAGTTTACTTGGAGTTTATTCATTAGGATTGGCAATACCATTTTTAATTTCAGCCATTGCTATTGATAGATTTCTTGTTTTCTTTACTAAGATCAAATCAAAAATGTTATGGATTGAAAAGATTTCAGGAATTCTATTTGTAATATTTGGTATTGTGTTACTAACTGGCTCATTGGTATATCTAAATAATTTCTTTAAAATATAATTGCTAATCTATTACTTTATCTTTTTATTCTCATCAATATATTTAATTTTATGAAAGTAGCAGTAGTACAATTCAAAGCATCAACAAACAAAGAAGAAAATCTTAAAAAAATTATTTCGTACATTTCAAAAGCATCTTCTAAGAATGCAACTCTCTGTGCTTTTCCTGAATTTATGATGTTTTACACCAATTCTTCTCAAACTTCTAAAGAGTTAGCAAGTTTATCTGAAAAAATTAATGGGCATTTTATTTCAACTATTTCACAAGCAGCAAAAGAAAATCATATTCAAATTGTAGGTTCATTTTATGAGAAAAGTAAGAGTATAGACCGTGTTTATGATACTTCATTTGTGATTGATCATTTAGGTAAAGTAATCTCTACGTATCGTAAAATTCATCTTTATGATGCATTAGGATTCAAAGAGTCTGCTAAAATAATTGCAGGCTCAAAAATTGCAAAGCCTGTAGCAACATCTATTGGAAAAATTGGTATGATGATTTGTTATGACTTGAGATTTCCAGAAATGTCAAGAGCACTTGCTGTTGCAGGCTCTGAAGTTTTGATTATACCTTCTGCTTGGGTTGATGGTCCTATGAAAGAAGAACATTGGATTACAATTAATAAAACACGAGCAATTGAAAATGGATGTTATGTAATTGCACCTGATCACGTTGGAAATATTTACTGTGGACGAAGTTTAG
>LIAL01000093.1 GCA_001437625.1 Nitrosopumilus sp. BACL13 MAG-121220-bin23 | reverse complement strand
GGAATTAAACAAGTCATATCAGAGTTAAAATCAAAAAATAAAATTTAATCGTAATCAGATAGTATTTTAGTCATAAAAAAATTGCAATTTACATGCAAATAGAACCAAAAGATGTCATCGTATTAGGATCAATTAGGCGAGGCAAAAAAAAATTTTCAAATATACAAAATGAAACAAAAATTAGTTCAGAGGAATTAAATTTAATTTTAGAGGAATTAGAAAATAAAAAATTCATTAAAGTTGAGGAAAAAAAAGGATTTTTTGGTAAAAAAATTGAACTTGAAGTTACTGAAGAAGGTTCTAATGAATTAGATAAAAAAATAATAGAAATACAAGATAAATGGAAAGAAATGCAATTAATTTATGAAAATGGCGATAAACAAAAACTACAACAAAAGATGGAAGAAAATAAATCAGTTTTACCAACAATGATGTTTTTTGGAGTAATGGATATGATGATGTTTTCAATGATGTTTAGTATGATGGGTGTTGGAATGTCAGATTATGTTTCACAGGAAGACATGGCTAATGATGGCAGTATGGATGATGGCAGTATGGATGATGGCAGTATGGATGATGGTGGATTTGATTTTGATATTGGATTCTAGAGAGTATTTTATACTTGAAGAAAAAATAATAGTTAATTGATTTACAATTCATTTGACGATACAGGGTTACTTAGAGTTCTAACATTTTTAAAAACACATAACACAGAATATCTTTCAGGGCAAGATCTTAGTGATGTTTTACGAATTAGTAGAGTTGCAGTTTGGAAGCACATTAAAAAAATTCAAACGTTAGGGTACACAATAGAATCAAAACAAAAAGAAGGTTACAAACTTACAACAAATTCAAATTTACTTTTACCGTGGGAAATTGTTTCAGGGATTAAAACAAAAACATTAGGACAGCAAGCATATTATTTTGATTCCATAGATTCTACTCAAAATCAAGCGCTAAAAATGGTAGATGAGTTAAAAAATGATGGGGCAATAATAATTGCAGAGAAACAGACAGGTGGAAGAGGTAGAACAGGTAGAAAATGGATTTCGCCCAAGGGAGGAATATGGTTATCCATAATTTTACACCCAAAATTTGATATTTCAATTACAACATTATTTCCAATTGCATCATCACTGGCATTATCATATGCAATTGAAAAAACATGTAAAATATCACCATCCTTAAAATGGCCAAATGATTTAACGATCAACGGGAAAAAACTAGCAGGAATGTTAGTAGATGTATCAATGCAATCAAATAGAATTGAAAGTTTAGTATTAGGCGTTGGAATTAATTTTAATGTCAATGTAAAAGAAATTGGAAAGGAATTAAAAAATACAACAAATTATTATGGAATTGCAAGTTTAAGTGAACAAAAAAATAAAATTACTGCAATTGAATTAGTTCAGTCATTTTTACTAGAATTAGAAAAAATATATGAATTACTAAATACAAATCAAACTAAAAAAATTATTTTAGAATGGACAAAAAGATCATCAACTATTGGAAAAAAAGTAGAAATTGATACAGTTAATGGAAAAATAAAAGGTGAAGCGATTAAGATTGATGAATATGGCAGATTATTAATTAAGAATAAAGAAAAAATAATTAAAGTCATTGTAGGAGATATAGTCCATTTAGAAAAATAGATTATTTTCTAGGGTTTTACTTAGATTTTGGTGTAGATTTTGGTGTAGATTTTGGTGTAGATTTTGGTGTAGATTTTGGTGTAGATTTTGGTGTAGATTTTGGTGTAGAAGAAGACGGAATTAGAGAAGACTGTTCTTGTAAAATACCAGTTAATTCATGTTGTATTTCAAAAACAGATGACAGTATAGTCTCCATGGAGGAGGTATATTGGACATAAAGGGAAATAAGATCTGTTTTCTTTTGATCAGACTTTACTAGAGATTCATTTGTGCGAAGTAAATTAGATGAAATAATCAATTCAGGAATATTTGAAACGATATCACCCATGTTAGTTAATTCAGATTGAATTTGTTCAATTTTTTTACGTAGTTCAGGAATATTATTAGAAATTTTAATTTCAGTCATAATAAAAAGACGTGATTATGAATGAATTAAAGATTATGATATATGACTTAAAAAGAAAAGTACAGGAGTTAGTTTATCTTCAAAATTGGAATATATAGAAAGAAAAAAGGAGAGACATCACATGAAGAAAATAATTAAAATTGCAATGTATGTTGCAATCATCATTTTAACCACATCATGCATCATGTCAAATGAGGTACTAGCTCAAAATGTAGAAAAAATAGAAATAGAAAATGCAAAAGAACATTTTGTCAATGGGGAATACAAACAGGCAGTTAGAATTTATGAGCAGTTATTAGAAAACGATCCAAATAACATATCTCTATTAAAAATGAAAGCAATCGCATTAAGTAATTCAGGTGATGAATTAAATTCTTTAAAAGATTTTTACAAAATCATTCAGCAGGATCCAAATAACGTGATAGCATTAACAGGTATGGGGGTAAATTTTGGAAATTTAGGAGAATACAAAGAAGCATCAAATTATTTAGAAAGTGCACTAAAAGAAGATCCAGATAATAAAATCATAAAAAATTATAAACAAATCATTGATGAAATAAATATAAAATATAGATATACGCCTACAGAAAAACCAGTGTCAACTGCAGTTAAAAATAACGGAGAGGTACCAATATGGGTAAAAAATACAGTTAGTTGGTGGGGAATAGAAAAAATTACTGATGATGATTTTTTAAGCATATTGGAATATTTAATAAAAAATGACATAATTAAAATTCCAAAGGAAAGTGCATTTGAAAATACAAAAGAATTAAAAATGTTATCGTGGGTTAAAGGAAATCTAAATGCATGGAGTCAGGGAGAAATTCCAAATTCAGAGTTTTTTAAAAATATGAATTGGTTAATAGAAAATAAATTTATCAAATCAGATAAAATAATACAAAAAACACAGAAAGAATTAGATTATGAAGAATATTTATTCAATAAATATCTTAGAGACATCAAAAATAACATATCTAAAGAAAAAAGATACATAGAATATCCAAATCCAAGTCAAGACGTAATTAAAAAATTTCTTAGAGATTATGTAAAATGGAATTTTGAACAACAAGTACAAATGTCATCATCTGAATTTCCAGATCCAACATATGAAATAATCAATGATGTTTATATCATCAAATACAAAGTGTACATAAATGAACAACCCGTAGGACTTCCATTAGATCATGTGAGTACATTAGAAAATACATTCAAATTTTGGGAATCTAAAGAATTGGAAACAAATAATCAAAAAGCAAAAATGATATTTGAAACCACTAAATTAAAACATGAAGCTAATGTATGGATAACTTGGGTGGTACGAGATATGGGCGAAGGTGTATTGGGACACGCGCATCTTGGAAAAGGGGTTGTTGAAGTAGCATTGGGAGATTATACTTGTGATGGTAGTTTTCAATTGTATGATGTAGAAAGTGTAGAAACAATAATGACACATGAGATAGGTCATTCAATAGGCCTACAACATACAAATGACAGAGCCAATATCATGTATCCGTCATATACACCGTCATATGCATATTGTTTACTAAATTAAAAAAATAAAATTATCAATGACAATGAG
>LIAL01000092.1 GCA_001437625.1 Nitrosopumilus sp. BACL13 MAG-121220-bin23 | reverse complement strand
GAGTATTCTGCAGTTCTTCGTATATCTTCTAAAACTAATTTTATGATTGCAGTGTTCTCATCAGATTTTAAAGAATCCATAAGTTGTTTTTCTTTTTCTATTACGCTTGTTACACTTGCTGCAACTTTTTCTGCACTATTATAATCTCTTTTTGAAAGTGCATCGATTGAATTATCAAAAACAATTAGTGTTTCTGCACTAAGAGATTCAATTTCTTTCATAATTTTATCATTTATTGGAGAATGAAGATATTTTACCTTTTTAGCAATTAATACTGCATGATCTGCAATTCGCTCTACGCATTTTACTACTGTTCTATATCCTAAACAATCTGATGGCTTACTGAGTCCTGAATCTAATAAAATTTGTGTATTTTCTAATGCTAAATTTAGATTCCTCATTAAGTAGAGGCTAAATCTGTCAACTTCATCATCTAATTTACGTACCTCTTCTGCACTTTCTTCATCTTGATTTTTTAATGCAATAATTGCATCCTGATGCATATTTGTTGCAGAATCATACATTCTCTTCAATGCAATATTAAATGATAATTGGGCAAGTTGAGTTAAAACTTGTAATACTATTTTTTTTGAACTTGTTTCAATTATTTCTGTACCCATCAATGTATTTCTAACCAAATCTCGAATTGTATTTCGGTGTGAGCTTGAAATTTCTATCCCCTTTGTTTTAATTTCAATAGTTTTGTAACCTGAAAGATACATTGCAATAATCTTTCTACGGATTGATTCTTCTGTATTATTTTTACCTACTGATGTAACTGAATGTGTTTTTGTATCTTCTATTTCGTGAAATAAAGTAATGGAAGCATTAAGATTTTTTACTAATGTTACTTCTGAATTCTTTTTTAATTTTAATTCTGAAATCCAAGTTTTTGGTAAAGATATGGTGTACGTTGATCCCCCTGTCATCTGTAATCGTCGTATTTGCTTAATTTCACTCAACACCTTTACTCGTTTATTTTAGATATACGTATTCCACAAATGATCAATATAGATCTAAATGAATTACATAAACTACATAATTCATTTATAGATTTCACATAAGTTGTATTGCATAATAAAATTATTGGGAAAAATACTTTCTAAAAAAAATGACCGTAAATTTGATGGTGATAAAATTTTCAAGATGGGTGCCACTCTTGCAGGATGTTTTGTATTAATTGTAATTGTTTTACTGGTTTTTCAATTAATCACTCAATCCTATCCTATTTGGGAAGAAGAAGGTCTTTCTTTTATTATCGGTACAGATTGGAATGCAGCTGATGGTAGAGAATCGTTTGGTGCATTACCTTACATTGTAGGCACGCTTGTTACTTCAGCTTTAGCCATGGCAATAGGTGTTCCACTAAGTATAGGGATTGCAATGTTTATCTCTGATGCACCTAAAAAAATCGGGGCTCCTTTAGGATTTTTAGTTGAACTTTTGGCTGCAGTTCCAAGTATAATTTATGGTCTGTGGGGTCTGTATGTGTTTAGAGGATTTTTCATGAACATAATAGAAAAACCTCTTTACAATACATTTGGAGATAGCATTTGGCTCTTCTCTGGAACTCCTTTTGGACTGGATATTTTTACTGCAAGTATTATTCTTGCAATTATGATTATCCCGACAGTTTCATCAGTTGCTAGAGAGGTGATGAAAGCAGTTCCTCAACAACAAAAAGAAGCAGCATACATGTTAGGTGCAACTAAATGGGAAATGTTCAAACTTGCAATCTTTCCTTATTCTAAAACGGGATTAATTGGTGCATCAATTTTAGGACTTGGTAGGGCAGTTGGTGAAACAATGGCAGTGACAATGTTAATTGGAAATGCAACTGGCCTTAATGCCATTCCTGAATCTTTGTTTGATCCTAGTCAAACTATGTCCAGTATCATTGCCAATGAATTTGTTGAAGCATCTCCCGCAGGATTACATCTTCCTGCATTAATTGGAGTAGCTCTAATTCTTTTAGGTATTGCAATGGTCATAAACATAATAGCACATCTTCTTGTAACTCGAATGCTTAAAGTAAAAGAAGGAGCTATTAACAGTTGAATAATATTGAAAAAAGACAAGAGTATCGAGCTCTTTTCAAACAAAATGTTCAAAAACGTCTGATTGTTGATAAAATTGTAAGGATTATAATTATCAGTTGTGTTATTGCTGCAATTATTCCTCTTGGCAGTATTTTGCTTGAAGTATTTAAAAATGGAATTGCTGCTATTTCTATGGAATTTATTACTCAAGTTCCAGGTTCCGTAGGTAGTGGAACGGGTGGTGTAGGACCTGCAATTCAAGGGACTTTGATTGTAGTTGGATTAGCTAGTCTGATGGGAGTTCCGATAGGTGTTTTGTCTGGAATATTTTTATCTGAATTTGGAGATAACAGACTTGCAAGATCTGTCAGATTTTTTAATGATGTGTTTATGGAATTTCCATCCATTGTATTGGGAATTTTTGCATTTTTAGTTATTGTTTTAGTTTTAGGTCATTTTTCAGTTTGGGCGGGAGCGTTTGCATTGGCTTTGATTATGTTTCCAATTATAGCTAGAACTACTGAAGAATCTCTAAAGATGGTTCCAGTTACTTATCGTGAAGCTGGCATGGCATTGGGTTTGAGAAAATGGGTAGTAACTATGAGAATTGTAATTGCAGCAGCTAAAGAAGGAATGGTTACTGGAATAATGTTATCTGTTGCAAGAATTGGAGGTGAAACTGCTCCGTTGATTATGACTATTCTTGGAAGTAGTTTATTCTTTGCAAACATGAATACTCCAATGGATGCATTACCCTTACGAATTTGGAGACTATCCATGCTACCATATGAAAGCGCACAACTTCAAGGGTGGGGGGCTGCACTAGTTTTAATTTTTATTATACTTGGAATTAATCTTGGACTTCGAACATTAGTATTGCATAAAAAAGAAACAATGCAAATTCTAAAAACTCTTAAAGAAAAAATTGGCGGTAGAATATAACGATGATAACTTCTGAAACATATTCTAAATCACAGATATATTCTGATTCATTTGAAAATGATTCTGAAAAATATAAAATGATTGCAGAAAATGTTACTATATCTTATGGCGGGGTTCCTGCAGTAAAAGATGTTAGTATGAAATTTAAAGAAAAATCAGTTACGGCACTAATTGGCCCTTCAGGATGTGGTAAGACCACATTTCTTAGATGTTTGAACAGAATGCACGATATGACAAAAAATGCTAAAGTTGAGGGTAAGGTGATGATTGATGGTATTGATCTTTATTCTAAAGAAATTGATCCTATCTATCATAGAAGAAAAGTTGGCATGGTGTTTCAAAAACCAAATCCTTTTCCAACTATGTCCATTTTTGATAATGTTACAGCTGGACTTCGACTAAATGGTGTAAGAGATAAAAGAATCCTAAATGAAATTGTTGAAGATACTTTAAAGATGGCATATCTTTGGGATGAGGTAAAAAATGATCTTAAAAAACCAGCTGTGGAATTATCTGGAGGACAACAACAACGACTCTGTATTGCAAGAGCACTGGCAATTCAACCGGAAGTCTTACTTATGGATGAGCCTGCATCTGCATTAGATCCAATAGCAACTCAAAAAATTGAAGAAACTATTATTGAATTAAAAAAAGAATTCACAATTATTATAGTTACACATAACATGCAGCAAGCAGTTCGTGTTTCAGATTATACTGGATTTATGTATCTTGGAGATTTAATTGAA
>LIAL01000091.1 GCA_001437625.1 Nitrosopumilus sp. BACL13 MAG-121220-bin23 | reverse complement strand
AGAAATGAAAGATCCGGTGGAGATAGAAATGAAAGATCCGGTGGCAGAAGTGAAAGATCCAGCTATGGTGGAGATAGAAATGAAAGATCCGGTGGAGATAGAAATGAAAGATCCAGCTATGGTGAAAGAAGAGAAGGATCAGATTCAAAGAGAAAGAAGTTTGGAAGAAGATAATCAATCATATTTTTGGATAAAATACGAAGGAGAACAAAAAATTTCTACCAAAAATTTAGTTCCAGGAAATCAAGTATACAAAGAAAAACTAATTATTAAAAACGGAGTGGAATTCAGGTTATGGGATCCATTTAGAAGTAAATTAGCAGCATCAATAATGAATGGATTAGAAAATTTTCCTTTTAAAAATAAAACAACGGTATTGTATCTAGGTGCATCCACAGGGACAACAGTAAGTCATGTTTCAGATATTGTAGGGTTAAATGGATTAGTTTTTGCAGTAGAACATGCAAGTAGAGTTGCAAGAGATTTCCTAGACAGAGTAGCAACTCATAGAGCAAACGTCATGCCAATACTACAAGATGCAAGAAAACCTAAAGAATATTTTTCAGTATTTGGAAAAGTAGATGTTGTTTATGTTGACATAGCACAACCAGATCAAACAAAAATTGCCATAGAAAATTGTGATATGTTTCTAAAAAAAGATGGATTCTTCTTTCTAGTTATCAAAACTAGAAGCATAGATGTTACAAAAGCACCAAAAAGAATTGTGGAGGAAGAAATACAGAAACTAAGAGAAAAATTTGATATTTTAGAATCAATAGATCTACACCCGTATGATAAAGATCATGCAATGGTAATTGCAAAATACAAAAACTAAATTTTACCCATTATTTTTTGAACAGGCTTCCAACTTTTACGTACAAAAATAGGTACAGTGTGATTTTTTTTATAATATTTAGTTACAAATTTGACTGTAATAGAATCTGAAGGATACCCACTTCCAAGATTATGTGTTTTTCTCAATATTCCAATAGATCTATCTCTAGTTACTTTAGCAAGGATAGATGCTGCAGCAACTGCTACAAAACGACTATCAGCATGATGATATGATTTAATTTTATGACCATCAGAAAGAGCAGAAATTTCCTTACCAAATCTAAGAGGATTGACATCACATGAATCTACATATGAAATATCAGCATCTAATTTTGAAACAACTTTTGCCATATATTTTGCCTCTAAATTATTTAGAAGATGTTTCTTAACACTAGCATCAATAGAACGTGGAGGAATTTTTGCAACATAGTAATTGTCAACGGTTTCAATAATTTTTTTATATAAATTTTCACGTATTTTTGGAGAGAGTTTTTTTGAATCCTTTACACCAAGAGAAGTCAATTTTCTTAAATTTTTTTTATCCAAAGAAACTCCAGCTATAACTAGAGGGCCCAACATGGCACCACGTCCAGCATCATCAATTCCACAAATTTGCACAAATTTTGTCTCAAAAAAACAAGTATTAAACCGTTATACGTTATAAAAAATTAGAAAAATAATTGGAAATATCAAATGACATATTTGAAGAAATTATAGAAGGTAGTACAAAAATATTAGTTCCAAAAAAATCATTGACAGAAAAAGCTCCACCCATAAAACCAGCATTTTTTAATCCTAAAGCAAGAACAAATAGAGATTTTTCAATAATTGCATATGCGGCATTTTTGAAAAAATTTGAAGGTCCAAAAATTTTCTTGGAGGGGTTAACAGGAGTTGGAGCAAGAGGATTACGAGTTGCAAATGAATTAAAAATAGAAAATGTGATAATTAATGATCTAAATCCAACAGCATTAGAAATGGCAAGACATTCAGCCAATCTAAACAATTTAAAAAATATTGAATTTTCTGAAAAAGAGGCATGTGTATTTCTAAGTGAACATTCTAGGAAGGGAAAAAGAGGCACACTGGTAGATATTGATCCATTTGGCTCACCTGCGGAATTTTTTGACTGTGGGATTAGGGCAACAGTTCACGGAGGTATGCTATCCACTGCGGCAACAGATCTTCAAGTTCTAAACGGATTATTCCAAGGTGCATGTAAGAGGAAATACGGCGGAATTCCAGTAAGAGTTGAATATAGAAATGAAATGGCCATTAGATTAATTTTAGGAAGTCTACGGACTGTGGCTGCCAGATTAGGAGTTAAAATTATTCCAATGTTTGTTGAAAGTGAAATGCATTACTATAGAACATATGTGAAAATTCTTAATCACGTAGACCAAGAAGAAAATTTAGGATATATTATTCATTGTAAAAATTGCGGACATAGAAAAATATCAGTAGAACAAGAACATGAATGTGAATTATGTAAATTAAAAACCAGCATTGCAGGACCATTATGGATTGGAAAGATTTTTGATAAAGAATATGTTAAAAATATGATTGAAGAAATATCAAATTTAAAAATAAAAAAATCATGTGAGAAAACACTTTACAAATGTCTTGAGGAATCAGAAATGCCTGAAATGTTTTTCACATTAGACGAAATTGCTAAAAAAATGAAATCATCCCCACCCAAATTAGAAAAAATAATATTAAAGTTAAAAGAAAACGGATTTGTGTCTAGTGTAACATCATTTAATCCAACAGGGTTTAGAACTAATGCAAACATAGATGAAATAATGAAAATATTTTAATTTATCCAGTAAAACCCATACAAACACAGTATATCTCACTACTTTGTTTTCTACTAGCAGCAGGTTTTGTAAGATTAACCCTGGCAAATTTTTTCTTGATGTAATCTCTAAATTCCAAAGTATATTCACCGTCAAATATTTTAAAAACGGCATTTCCTCTATGGGCTAAAACCTTATCCATAATTTTGGTACAATCATAATTAAGAGAAATTTGTCTTGCATGATCCACAGACCAATTTCCTGTTACTTGAGGTGAAAGATCACAAATTACAGCGCCTACTTTACGCCCAAAATAGGATAAAATTTCATCAGGTAAATGTTCATTTTGAATATCATCTCGAACGAGGTGTGCATGAGTTATTTCTTCAACATACTCTAAATCAATACCCATAACTTTACCCTGATTTCCAACTAATTTGACAGCAACTTGAGTCCAACCGCCAGGAGCATTACCAAGATCCAAGACATAAAATCCAGGACCAATTAAACGATAAGATTCATTTAATTCTTTTAACTTGAATGCAGATCTAGCCCGATAGCCTTGCTCATGGGCTAATCTTCGATAATAATCTTTTCGTGCATCTGCTAATTTCATTTGGCCTTCAAAGGTTTTTTAAGTTCAGTAATAACCCAATCTTCAATAAGCTGACATGTTTTAGGGCTTATTTCACCCTCAAGAGAACATTTTTGTTCAACAGTGCAAACTAAGCAAGGAGCATTTACAATTGATTCAGTACTGATAGGAGTTTTCTTTAAAATTAATTTATACGTCCAACGATCGTTTTCAAGAAGTTTTTCTCTAGTGATAGTTCCCATTCTTTCAAGTTTTAAAGATACTCTAGAGCCATCACGACTTGAAAGTTTAAGTTTTTTCCATAATTCACTTTGCAACATACCGTCAGATTCACGTTCTGCCAGAATATCACATATTTTATTTGTAAGTCGTTCCATGTCAACTTTTTCAATTTGAAAATTTTCAATTTCTGATTCTGTAAGTTGTTCTTCTAATTCATCCTCAATTGTTCTTTCAGCAATTCTTTTTTCTTCTGCTAATTCTTTTTTAGTTAATTTTTTTGGTTTTACGGGCTTTACAGGTTTTACTTCATCGGGGGTTTTAGATTCATCTATTTTTTTTGCTGGTTTTGCTTTAGCTGCTGGTTTTGCTTTAGCTGCTGGTTTTGCTTTAGCTGCTGGTTTTGCTTTAGCTGCTGGTTTTGCTTTAGCTGCTGGTTTTGCTTTAGCTGCT
>LIAL01000090.1 GCA_001437625.1 Nitrosopumilus sp. BACL13 MAG-121220-bin23 | reverse complement strand
TAAATAATTTAAAAAATAAACTTGAAATATAAAAAAATATTAGACATTATTTTAGATGTGAATTTAGATCAGGGTAGTGGTTCATGACCTCGCTTGTAGCCACTCCATTTTCTATACTCATAATCAGTTAATGGCATTTCACATCCACATTTACAGAAAGTTTTCATGAAATTATAAGAAATAATAGCATATTTTTAGATTAGGTTTGAAATATACTAAGCAGTCATCAATGTTTTTTCAAAAAAAAATAAATTAAAAAAGATCGCATTGATTAAAAAAATTATTTTGAAAGAATCTTATTTTGAATTTGTGCTAAAATTAACGCAGCCTTATCTTTATTTTCATAAGTATCGGCAGTCTCATCTAAAATTGCATCGATTTCATAGCTTTTATCAACTAAAATACTAGCAACATGATCATCCAAAGTTCCATTCCCAATCAAGTAATATGCAAAAACAGTATTTTTTTGACCAATTCTGTGAAGTCTATCTTCAGCCTGTCTATGGATTGCAGGGCTCCAATCAAGTTCTGCAAAAATAACATATTTTGCCCGGGTTAGATTAATTCCCACATTTCCAGCACGAATACCAGCAATCATTAATTTGGATTCACCGCTTTGAAACTTGTCAATTTGATCCTGTCTAGTATCATCAGATTGCCCACCAATAATAGCAACAGGTGAAAACTCTTGAAGGCTTTCATTTAGTAATTTATGAATTACTTTATGGTGGCAAAATACGACTACACTTTCTTCAATCTCCATAATATTTTTTACAAAATTAATTACATGAGGTAATTTTGCAAGACCCGCAACCTGTCTTTCACTTTGAATCGCCCTATGATACGATGCAGATTTTGAAAAGTTTGTTTGTGCTTGTTTTTGTTCAGATTCAAGTTTTTTCCAAATTTTATCAAGCTCTTCAAGGTAAAAATCAGTGTCAGCTGCAATGACTTCTTTATATCTAACTTTATCCTTGAGTTCTTTTAGGACATCTGATTTTTTTCTACGAAGCATGACATGTTTTTGTAATTCATTTCTAAGTGATGCTCGTTTATTTTCTAAAACAATTGCTTTGCCTTTATCATCGACATAACAAAAGTATTCACAGAATTCTTTAAAACTTCCAAGTAATCCAGGTTTTAAAATATCAATGATTGGCCATATTTCAGAACCACGATTATAAATTGGAGTACCAGAAAGTCCAATCCTGTATTGAACTGAAGGTAATGCTGCAAGTTTTTTAATAGCCTTGTATTTTTGTGTAGTTTTTGATCTTAAATTATGAACTTCGTCACAAACAATAGTATGTATTCCAGCTTTTTCAATATCCTCAGAGCGTTTAAGAAGTAATTCATAATTGATAATGTAGAAATCACTTTGCGGTAATTCTTTAGATTTACCAGTACGAATAGAAGTAATACTGGGAGATTCAGATTCAATGATTCGACCATTTCTGCTTTTTTTCTTAACAAATTTTTGAATTTCACGTTCCCAATTTTTTAGAGTAACTAGTGGTGCGACAATCAATACGGGGAAAGTTTGTTTTTCGGTTGAAACATAAGATAGAGTTTGAACTGTTTTTCCAAGTCCCATTTCATCTGCAAGTAATGCATTACCTGAAGATTTTAGCAAAAAATCTAAACCTTCTTTTTGAAAATTCATCAATTTACCCCTAAATTGTTCACCAGCTTTAGCACGTTTCAATTTATGTTTAATTGGAGCCAAAAGAGGTTTTGTAGCATATGTTTTAACAATTTTTCTTTGCCAGATAGATTTTGATAGGATATCTAAAGGATAGCGATCCATTAGGTGTTTAATCTGTTTTAGACTTTCAGTAGAATCTGCAATAATTACCTCATTCTCAGTTTCACCATACCAAGCTTCAGGAGATAATTTTGAAATCATGTCGACTGCACGTTTGCCTGTAACTTTCCAGCACCAAATTTTAGAATATTTATCAAGAACATATTCTAAGGTACCAAATGTTTCTAGTGATGTTGCCATAATTTGTAGCTAGAAATTTTTTTTTCTCTTATGAATCTTCAGGTTGTATTAGATCATATTAAAAATAATTAAAGATCGGGAAGGATTAAAATAGAACATGTGAATTTTTTTTAAGCCTAAAAAGATACTGAATCTAATAGATATAATCAATAATAAAATAAAGGTACAGCCAATTTTATATAAAAAAATAGCACAGTAACATAGGTTTAAAATTCATTAAAAAGAGTAAGGCGTATGGAATTTATACAAAATGAAAAGCCAGTAGTAGAGAAACCAATAATCATAGCAGCGATGCAAGACATGGGAAACGTTGGAAGTATAGTCATTAATTTTATAAATAAATCATTAAAAACAAAATCTTTTAGAACTGCAAAAGTATCATTTCCAACATACGTAATAGATAATGGAGGACACGTTGATCTACCAAACGAGAGTTGGGAATACAAATACACAGATGATTTAATTATATTTGGAGGAGGAAATGGTCAACCTCAAAATAATAATGAATTGAATTTACTATGTCAAGATGTAATTGATGTCGCAAAGGAGTATTCTGCAAAATTTATTTACACGTTAGGCGGATTTCATACAAATAGAATTTTAAAAAATAATCCTAAAACATACATCACTACAACATCAATAGAATTAAAAAAACAAATAGAAAGATTAGGAGTAGATATGACTCCTCAAAAATCACTAATTACAGGATTTAACGGTTTAATTCTAGGATTTGCTAAGAAACATGATATTCAAGGAATTGGCATGTATGGAGAATTAAATCGACCAGACATACCACAATACAGAGCAGCAATTAGTATCATTAAAACAATTGAGAAATTGACATATAGAAAATTAGGCGACACAGAAGAATTAGAAATATTAGCGCAAGAGATTGAACAAAAATTTAAAAATTAATGAGTAGTTCCAACTTTATGTGCAGGTGTATTTTCATCATGACAATCACAACTACATAAGTGAGTTTTATGATTATTCATGCAATCAATACATTCAAAATGTTTTCGAGTTTCACACGGAGCACAAATCATATAATTATCATCAGAAATACATGAATTTGAATATTTCTTTACAGGTAGAGGAACAAAAGGGATTTTTTGTACGTTAGAAGAAGTTTTTTACTTAAAAGAAAAGAAGAATGTAAGATCAGGTAATCAAAAAATTATTGTCAATATTTATTAAATAATTTGATAATCATTAATTAATTGAAAATATATCACAAAACATCTTGTATTACATGTAAAAAAACTATTACAGAAATGGAACGAATGAATTTAGACATAGAGGCAAGGGATTTTTTCAAAGATCCATTAACAGAATTAGAGTTAAAAAAAATAATTAAAATGACAGGGAAAAAACCATCAGAATTACTTAGAAAAAGAGATAAAATGTACAAAGAAATGGATTTAGGAAAAAATGAAAAAACAGATTTAGAATTAATCAAACTAATGGTAAAACATCCGGGATTGATATTACGTCCAATCATAATTTTAAAAAATAAGGCATTAGTAGGAAAAATAGATATTAAAAATATAAAAAATTAACTAGAATTTTCTTTGATAAAAATTCTAATTGCTTCTAAATGAGAACAATTTGCTGTTTTCCCATTACCATGATGAAATTTATAGTAATTTTTGAAGCCAAGACATTCACAAGAATCAGAAGTTACAAAATATGATTTTCCAGGATTGGATGAAGACCTAATTTGGAATAAATCTTTTTCAATTTTAGATACACAACCAGAATCAACTAGTTTTTGTGCTTTTTTAATTGTTGCATCACTACTCATATCATCACGACAATAATTTAGACATTTTAACCTTGTTTGAGATAGGAAGACATGAACAGAATATCACATTCCAAATAATATTAGAATTAGATATATT
>LIAL01000089.1 GCA_001437625.1 Nitrosopumilus sp. BACL13 MAG-121220-bin23 | reverse complement strand
GGAAAGTAGGAAATAATGGCAAAAGAAGAAATAAAAAAATTAATTGAAACATCCAAAAAAGATCTCGATGCAAGTCATGATGATTTTGTAAAATCTATTCAAAATGATTTACAATCTTTTAAAAAGAAAACATTAGATAAAATTTAATTTAATTCTTAAATTCTTATCATGATTTAAATATGGATTTGTTTGAGTCGAGATTACAATGAAAACTATAGTCTTATTACTTTTGGCTGCAGCTGTAATTACAATTACCGGTTCAACTGGAGTTGCATTTGCAGAAGAAGGTGCATCTAGTGGTGATTCATTCAAAATTCTGGGTGCAGGTTTAGCATTTGGTCTTGCAGCATTTGGTGCAGGTATCGGTTTAGGTCAAGTCGGTGCAGCAGGTCTTGCAGTAATTAGTGAAAATCCAGCATTACAATCAAAAGTATTCATCTTCGTAGGTATGGTTGAATCAATCGCAATCTATGGAATAGTTATGATGTTTATCATATTAGGACAATAGTCCTTACTACAAACTTTTCAAATTTTTAATTTTATTACTTAATTGTATTTTATTTCGTTTACATCTAATACTCGTGCACAATATCTACACTTGAGTATCATTCCTTCTTTGTCAATTAGATCCATTACGGAGTCAATGCGCTCTGTACTGTTTGTAATGCAATCTGGATTGGAACATCGAAATATTCTATCTATTTCATTTGGAAGTGCAACTCGTCGCTTTTCAATTAGTTTGTAATTTTTAATAATATTGATAGTTGCCTTTGGAGATATCACTGCAATCTTGTTTGTATCATCATCTTTTAGAAATTTATTTTCAACTTTAATGATATCTTTTTTCTTTGATTTACCACTTGGCACATTCAAAGCTATGGTGATTAAACTTCCATCATGACCATCAATTCTTAATGCATCAAGTACTTGCAGACCCTTACCTTCATCAATATGATCAATTACTGTGCCTTCTTTGATTCGTCGAACCATAAGTTCAGACTGTTCCATCAGAATACTTTGTATAGTCACCTGTATATATTATTGAAAGAATGAACGAGTTCTATCAAAAAGATATTATTTCAATCAAGGATTATACTAAAGAACAATTAGAAAAAATCTTTACATTCACAGATAAGATTATGCAATTGAGTTCTTCTCAAAGACAGGAGATTTGTAAAGGAAAAACTTTGGGATATTTGTTTTATGAGCCTAGTACTAGAACTCGTCTTAGCTTTGATTCTGCAATTGCTTCTATTGGTGGTAATTCTTTAGGCATTTCAAATATCTCATCATCATCAACTCAAAAAGGTGAGAGTCTTGCTGACACTGTAAAAATGATGTCTATCTATTCCGATATTCTTGTTTTAAGACATACTTTGGATGGTTCAAGTAGATTTGCATCTGAAATTTCAGATAAACCTGTAATTAATGCCGGCAGTGGCACAGAAGAACATCCTACACAAGCAATTCAAGATTTGTTTACAATAAAAAAAGAAAAGAAAAAGATTGATGGATTAAAGATAGGTATTGTCGGTGATCTGAAATATGGCCGAACTGTTTATTCCTTGTTGCATGGATTGGGCAACTATGATGTTGATGTTCGTTTAATTTCTCCTGAATCATTACGAATAAGATCTGATTCTACTTATGAAATTAAAAAGAATTTAGATTTTACTGAATCAACAAAACTTGAAGATCATATTGATGAACTTGATGTTCTTTATGTGACAAGAATTCAAAAAGAACGATTTCCTGATGAAGAAGAATATCTTAAAGTAAAAGGCAGCTATATTGTGGGGTTAGATATGGTGAAAAAAATGAAAGATGATTCAATTATTTTACATCCATTACCTAGAATTGATGAGATTTCTACTGATGTTGATAAAACAAAAAATGCTAAATATTTTCAACAGGTTGAATATGGAAAACATACTCGTGCTGCTTTATTGGGATTAATACTAAACGAAAATGGATTTTAATTTCATTAACTTCCGTATTCCATATATTTAGAAAGATTAAAGGATTATTCTATGACAGAAACAAAAATTATTCCAATTTTTCCTTTGGACCTAGTTTTATTTCCAAGACAAGAACTTCCACTTCGTATCTTTGAGCCTCGTTACAAACAACTAGTTGATGATTGTATGCTTGGCGATGGTCAATTTGGTGTTTGTTTGATTGATGAGCATAATTCTGTAAATGGATGGAATTCACCAAAAATGGTAGGAACTATTGCTAAAATTAGTAAATGTCAGGATGTTGAACTTGATGGATTGCAATTACATATTGAAACTATGGGTAGAAATTCATTTAAAATAAAAAAAATTATTCCACCTATTATTTCTCAGCCTACCAATTATGATCCACTTTCAGTTGAAGGTCATCAAGAAATTTCTAAAATACATGAACAAATTGGAACTCAAGAAAAAATGTACATACAGGCTGAAGTAGAGATGATTCCTGAAATTGATGAAAATATTTCTTTGATAAAATGGAATGAATTAGTAGAACTATGGAAAAAGAAAATCATACACCAAGCATTACCACAAACTGTTGATTCTCATGCACTTGATCATGTTTTAGAGCAATACTATCTTACTAGTGATATGCCTACTATTGATTACATTTACTCACTTGCAGCACTTGGTGCAAAAGATCCAAATGAACTTCAACCCCTCTTAGAAGCCGATACAATTGATATCTTAATTGAGAAAACTAAGGAATTACTGACAGTCAAATAGGCCTTGTATATTGAGAATAATGTTGTCTTTAAACAAACTTTTAATTTTACCCATAATATTTTGTTTACTTTTCCCAGCAAGCAGTGTTTATGGACATGGATTGGGAATCGATACAATTTCTGTAAATACTATTCAAGAAAAACAAATCTCTATTTCAGTAGAAATGCCAATGTATTTTGAAAATGATCAAGAACAAATTACAATTACCGCAACAGATACTGAAACTGATGAAACTGCCAAGAATGTTACGTTTCTAATTGGAATATTTAATAATAATGAAATGATTTTAAGAAATTACTTTTTTGCTGAAGATGGAATTTTACCAATTATAGTTACACCAACAGATGATAAAGAAATTATAATTTATGGTGAACAAGATTCTTTACTTGGAGCTTGGCATGGAACTGATTCTAATATTGTAGAAATCACAGGCCCTTTGTTTAATTCAGGTGGATTGTATACTTTTGAAATTGAGGTACGAACAATTGATGAACCAACAAATATCATAGAAGATTCTGGTGTGTACACTGCTGATTTAACTATAGTTGATTCAGCATCATATTCACAAAAAGATCAAAATAATGCAGATGTAGAATTTAGTACAAAATCCTACTTTGATTCAGTATCTAATTTCTCCTATGATTCTGAGGCTAAAGAGGTGACATTTGAGATGCCATTTGATTGGAATGAAAGTAAAATGAGTCACGTATCTGTTGTACATGTAGAGACACATTTTCCAAAGGATTTTCTTGAATTTTTGTATCCTAGCTACCTTGGTTCTGTAAATGATATCAAATTATTCAAATCTTCAGTAACCGTTGATGATTATACTTATGATGATAAGCGCACTGTTCATTTTGTTTTACTCCTAGATCATCTTAGATATTTAAAAAATGAAATGAGAGAATCAGGACAACCGTTACCTGATAATATTATGTTTAAATTATCTGCAAGTGAAGACGCTAAATTTCCATTAATTGCTTATACTGAAAGTGAAGAATTCAAACTAAATCTTGCATGGGATCCTGAAGATATTGAATCTGGAGTTCCAACAAATTTTGTTTTTACTATTCGAGATAGTTATACTGATGGACCTCTGAGACTTTCTGATTACACATTTGTAATTATTCAAAATAATGAAGAAATTCATCGTGTTTCTGGAAATGCAGCAGTTGGTGGAGATTTTGAAAAATTTACATTTGCAGCAGATCAAACTGGACCTACAACAATTAAATTTGAAAATATTAGAAATAC
>LIAL01000088.1 GCA_001437625.1 Nitrosopumilus sp. BACL13 MAG-121220-bin23 | reverse complement strand
TTAGGATATTAAATTCTGAAATCTAATATTATCAGATAAATTTTCAAATGATTTTGATTTTTTTGCTTTAATTTTGTATTGGATTCCTTGAGAAATTGCATGTTCAAGTAAATCTAAAGCACCATCAAAATTAGAAAGCATTGCAAAATTAGATGCTTTATCAAAAAGAACATCCCCATTATCAGGATAATCTTTCAGTATACTATTACAACAAGAGATAGATTCATTAAATTTATTCATAGAAAATAAAATTCGCTCCTTGTGATATAATACAATATTATAATTTGGGTTATTTTTTAAAATATTATCACAAATGGATAAAGATTCAATTAAATTTCCTTGCTTTCGAAAAGAAGATATTTTGTTAATTAATACAGATAAGTCATCAGGGCATATCTCTAAAGCAGCATCATAACATTTCATTGCATTGGTAAAATCTTTGAGTTTACTTAGAGCATATCCTTTATTGTTAAGAGAACTAATATTTTTTGGATCTTCATCTAGTATTTTATCATAATATACAATTGCTTGCTGAAATTTTCCTTGTAAAAATAAGCGATTACCTTCATCTAAAATTGAATTTACTTTAGGATCAGTCATAACTAATCAGAATTAGGTTTAATCAAAATTTTACCAAAAAGACCCTTACCATTTAGCATTTTATTATGAGCATTAACAGCATCATCTAAAGAATATACAGAATCAATAATAGATTTAATTTTACCTTTTGACATCCAATAGAAACACTCTTCCAATTCAGCTCGAGTGCCTTGAGTGGAGCCTAAAATATTAATTCCTTTAAAGAAAATATGTCGTAAATCTGTTTTAGCATCATATCCAGTAGTAGCACCAGTTGTGACAATAGTTCCACCATAATTTAACAAAGTCAATTCTTTATTCCAATGTGAACCACCAATATGTTCAAAAATTACATCAACACCAGGAACATCACCATTAGGTTTAGGAATTTTTTTTGCAATTGCTCTAACTTCTTTGTGCCAATCTTCTTTTCTATGATCAACTGCAAAGTCAGCTCCCAGGGAGAGTAATTTATCTAGTTTTTCAGGGCTTGCTGTTGCAATAACTGTACAGCCAAATAATTTTGCAATTTGAATTCCAAAAGTACCAATTCCAGAACTTCCACCCATTATCAAAACTAATTGCCCAGGTTGAATTTTAGCTCTACCGACTAGCATGTGCCAGGATGTTAACAATGTCATTGATGCAGCTGCTGCTTGATCATAAGAAACACCTTCTGGAATTTTAAGTACATTAACTTCAGGCAAATGTGTAAATTGACAATATCCTCCCCAAAGAGGTCCGGTTTCAAAACCCCAAATTGTTCTTTTTTTACAATTAAATTCTCGTCCAGCAGTACAAGATTTACAAACTCTGCATGACATATTTCCATGAGAAACAACTCTATCTCCAACTTTGATATTCTTAACATCAGAACCTACTGCAACAACTTCACCTGCAGCGTCTGTTCCAGAAATATGAGGTAAAGGTATTGCCAGAGGTTTACCTCGCATACCCCAAATATCATCATAGTTTAATGCAGCAGATATTACTTTGAAAACAACTTCATTAGAACGTGGTTCAGGTTTAGGTAGATTTTTGATTTTTAAAATTTTAGAAAAATCATCATCAATTGTGTATTCCTCATATACTAATGCCCTCATGATTTCTTTGTAGATTTTAGAGATATATGATTTATCAGGATCTTTTAGACCATAAACAATTATAATCATAGCGACAAAATTTAGATTATGTCAGATAATTCAGTATTTCCAGGAGATAAAATAGCATCAATTGAGGAATATGAAGCAGGCCACAATACTTTTGATGATGGAGATATGGTTAGAGCAGCAACAATAGGGGAAAAAGATTTGAACAAAGAAACAAGAATAGCAAATGTCAATCACCCAAAACTTCTATCAATTCCAAAAGTAGGAGATATCATAATTGGAACAGTAGCAGCAGTAATGTCATCAATGATTGCAGTTACAGTTGATTACATTAATGGAAAACCAACTACTTCAAAAGTAGAATGTATTTGCGGTACACGAAATATGAGAATAAGAAATGTAGCACTAGTTAACGATATAGCAACATTAAAAGTTGTTGCACACCTTAATGGAACAATTCATGGAGTTATGGATGAAAAAGAATTAGGAATTATGTTTACAAAATGTAGAAAATGTGGAGGAAAAGTTGTTACAATGCGTGATGCCATTAAATGTACAGATTGTTCATGGATTGATGAAAGAAAACTTTCTTCAAACTTTGGTAAAACTGATTTCGTACATTTAACAGAATAAAGAAATGACAAGTGTTTCGTTCCAAGGTGAACTAGGAGCATATAGTGAAGCTGCAGCAAAATCTTTTTTCAATAAGGATATCAAAACAATTCCATTTCACACATTTGCAGAAATTTTACAAAATACATCTAAAAACATAACAGAATATTCAATTTTACCGGTAGAAAATTCATTGGAAGGAAGTGTAGGAGAAAGTTATGATTTATTATATTTTACAGATCTAAATGCAACTGGAGAAACATATCATAAAATTGAACATTGTTTAATTGGAACTGGTAAAATAGAAGAAGTAGATACAGTATATTCACATCCACAGGCTTTAGGTCAGTGTAGAAAATTTATTGAAAAAAATAATATGAAAACAATTCCCACATACGATACAGCAGGTAGTGTAAAAATTATTCAAGAATTAAATAAAAATAATTGTGCATGTATTGCAAGTAAAGAAGCTGCATCAATTTACAATATGCCCATTATTGCAGAAAATATTGCAAATAACCTCAACAACTATACTAGATTTCTAATATTATCTAAAGGTGAATCTTTAGAAACTGGAAATGATAAAACTTCAATCATTTTTTCAATAAAGCATGAACCAGGCTCACTATATAGAATCATAGAAAATTTTAATAAAAATAATGTTAATTTAACAAAAATAGAATCAAGACCTACAAAATCTAACACATGGGAATACAATTTCCACGTAGATTTTGAAGGTCATCAAAAAAATAACAGTATTTCAGAAATGTTAGATAAAATTAAAAAAGATACACTTTTCATGAAAATTCTGGGCTCTTATCCTTCTGTAAAATTAAGCTAAAAGCCTTTTGGTTTTCGTAAAGTAAAACCTAAACTAAATCCCAAGATAACTACTCCAGAGGTAATCACCATAAAATCAAATGTAATTCCAAAAGGATCAGGTGTTTGATTGGTATTAGCTGTAATTTCTAATTCACTAGCACCAGTATTTTGAATTACAATTATTGTTTGACCATCTTCAGTATGAGTCCAATCTAAGACTAGTTCTTTTTTGTAAGAAGTATTTGATATGTTTAATCCATCACCAGGACTTGTAAGTTTAAGATCAAAAGAATCTCCAATAATCATCATATATTGTGGTGCATCTTTTGGTGCAGGAATTGTAAAGAATTCGGAATCACCAGGAGACATAACAAAATTTTCATTCATAGAAATTGTTGGTGCTAAAGAATTAATCAATGCAAAAGCACCTAGCCCGATAACAAGACTACCAACAACTAAGCCAATAATAGTTCTTGTAGCTAACATAATAAAATAACTTTAGATACTGCTTAAAAAATTATCTACATTAAAGATACGTCATGAGGCTGACTTTCTGCAAATCCAGCTCTTGACATTTTAATAAATTCAGCATTTTCTTGCATTTGAGGAATTGTGTGTGCACCACAGTAACTTAAACCAGAACGAACTCCACCCGTAAGTTGTTTTAGAATATCTACAACAGATCCTTTGTATGGAACCATTGCTTCAACACCTTCTGCAACATAATCATTGAGATCATCAAAAGATGTAGAACCACTTTCTTTAGATTTTCTTCCAATAGATGCACCAAGAGAAGCCATTCCACGGTATATTTTGAAACGCTTTCCATTCTTTGTTAATACGGTTCCAGGAGATTCATCAGTTCCTCCCAACATACTTCCAACCATAACAGTTGAGGCACCAGCTGCTAATGCTTTTGTGGCATCACCTGAATTTCTAGTTCCG
>LIAL01000087.1 GCA_001437625.1 Nitrosopumilus sp. BACL13 MAG-121220-bin23 | reverse complement strand
TTTCTTCCACAAAAGTAAAAAAACTATCCAGTATATGAAATTTGAATAAAGATATTTACTTTAAAAAATGTAGATATTTGCTGATGATTATATCAACGGGTTCTATCTGATTTCCTCAAATGTGATGAAAGATACCGCCGAAAAGATGAAGCCTTTTTAATATTAATACAAAGAATTTAAAAAAATAAACTTGGAGTATCTTCAAATATATTGGTTCAAGAAGTAGTAACTAGATAGACATGACAGATGACGTATGTGATTTTTGTAAAGGCGTAGGCTCAAGTTCAACAAATGTTTGCGTGTATTGTAACGGTACAGGAGAATGGAATCAAGCTGCACAGGCATATGTAAAAAATCATATTTGTCAGTGCATTGTATTAGATAGAAAATTTTGTCCAGTATGTAACAAACCATGTCATCATGATACAAGTCTAAATCCAAAACAAACGATCGATTCAGGTCATGGTGGAATGTCAATGCCTGAAATGATAATGTGATCAAATAAACAGTAAAAATATTAATTTAATTAAAAAATTAAGATAGTTTTACAATAGTTTAATTACAACATGAATTGATGAAATTCAGAAAATATGTCATACAATAGAGAAGATAGAGAAATGTTTGACGCAAAATGCGGGGACTGTGGAACGGATTGTAAAGTACCATTCCAACCAAAACAAGACAGACCAGTATATTGCAGAGAATGCTTCCAAAAACATAAACCAGAACCACGAGAAGGTGGCAGATTTGGTGGAAAATCAAATGATAGAGGCTCTAGATTTGGTAACAGAGATGAGAGACCACGAGAAATGTTTGACGCAAAATGCGGAGACTGTGGAAACGATACTCAAGTACCATTTAGACCAAAAGAAGATAGACCTGTATATTGCAGAGAATGCTTCCAAAATCACAGATAACATAACAAATTATTTTGAGAAAAATACTCGGAAATTTGTAACTTTTATTTAATTCACTAGTTACAAATTCATGCAAATTTTAATTAAAAAGCAGGCAGAAAATTATAAAAATAAATTCCCTAATATGTGATGAAATTTAATTAATTTCAACAATGGTGCTAGTAAATAAAAAAATGTTAGTGGGAGGAATGCTAATGATAATCGTAGGACTAGTACTCACAATAAACATCAATGACGCAGTGCCAGTAGGTCAAGCAGGTATGAGTGAAGAAGAAGTGATTGATTTACTAATGGCAGAACAAGAAAATGAAGATTACAATACATTAGCAGGTATTTTGTTTGGACTTGGATTTTTACTAGTATTGATTAGTTTTGGGGCAAGAAAAAAGAAAGGTAAGCCAACAAAGCAAGTAGAAAAAAAAGTAGAATAATTAAAACATTTTAATCTTAAATTATTCTAAAAAATATAATGATTCAAGCAGAAATAAGCATATATCCAATGGCGACAAGAACTACCAGTACAAGTTTTTACATTGCAAAGGCAATTGAATCAATCAAAAAAATAGAGAACTTGAGATATGAAATTAATTCCATGGGAACTATTTTAGAATCAGATGATATAGATACAATCAACAAAGCAACAAAAGAGATGATTGAAACAGTGCATAATTTAGGAATAAACAGAGCAGAAATAATAATAAAAATAGATTCAAGAAAAGACAAGCAAGTTAGAATGGAGGAAAAAGTAGAAGCAATTAAAAAACAAATGAGTTAAAATTAACCCGTATTGGTAAGTTATACTCTTGGTCTTTTATGCTCATGTTCAAAGTAAATGACGTGAGTAGATAATCAGCAACCATTTACCAAGTACGAATCATTGAGAATCCAAATCTCTTTCAAAAATGAATTTTTCATCTTTATCGTAGGTCATGGCACAACACTCATGATATACATGATCATTTCTAATATGGGCTTCTTGATTTAATTCAATTTCTTGCTTGCATAGAGAACAATTCATGACAATAATACCTCTCGATAGTACTTATGCCCATTCTTTTATTTTGTATTTATTTTTTAATTTTAAAAAAGAGCTTTTAGTTTACGTTACGTAACGTAACGTTATGGCGAAGTGTCTTTTTTTACAACAGTACATGACTCAAAAGATTTCTGTTTCAAAATCATTTCACTATCTAGTAGTTAATTGATACTTTTCATGTCAAAATGTTAAAAGAATTTAGTAAAAATGTCCCAAGATTAGAATTTCTAATTTGAGAGGGTGAAAGCATCATCAGTTTCACCGTTATCATATATCATGACACAGGATTGGTGATACGTATGACCATTTCTAATTTGAACTCCTAGTTTCAATTCAATTTCTTGTTTGCATAGAGAACAATTCATGACAATAATACCTCTCAATACTACTTATGCCATTTCTTTTATTTTGTTCTTTCAAGTGTAATCGTTCTTGCAGTTGTGAATCTATCATTAGTTTCTGTTAGATTTTCTATCTAACATAGCAATAGCAATTCCAAAACCTATCAAAGCAACAGATCCAATCCTAACCCAATCAAATCTTGCTTCATCCATCACAATTCCAACAATCGCAAACCATGTTCCAAATAGAAGTAAAACTACTGTTGCAGATTTTCCTAATGTACTCATACTTTACCAAGTAGATTAATCTCTCATAACATAATTACCCTGCCTTTTAGGCTCAACATGGTCTAGTTATTGATCTCATGATTTGTAACATCCTTGGCTGTAATACTGAATCATATTTTAGAATACTATACTCTCATTACAATAATTCGAGTAAGCCATTTGCTAAAGAAATCATGCGAGTATGTGAGAATCATGCTAGATTAATTGGAGAAGAAGACAGCATGATACAAGCTCAGGTGTTAAGTTGAGGAAAATAGAATTAGAAATAAAAGATAAAGATTATTTTGATTTTCTTAGCATCTCTATCAATGCAGAACTATCAGTTGAGGAAAATCTAAAAAATATCATAAAATATCATCTGATAACTTATCGCAACAAAAGAAAGATTAGGAATCAGAAATTACTTCCCTAAAATATTACAAAAGTGCTAGGCGTAAAAATAATCTATAACTTACCAAAGTTGACAAGTTGTTGAGTTAAAATTTTTTTAAAATTCCAAAATGAGTATTTCTTTGTGCAGGTGCACGTCCAATTTCTTTTACCATCATAGCTAATTCTTCAACAGACGAAGTTGTAGGTTTTCCAGCTGCACGGTAAATTTCTTCACCAAACGCAGTTCCAACTAAATCACTCCCACCATTAGACAATGCAACTTGAGCTAATTTTTTACCATACGCAACCCAATATACAGAGATATTGTTTAGAGTATTTGCAAGCATCAATCTAGACAATGCAGTTATTCTTAAATCATAAATTGAAGAGCACTCATTATTCACCAAATGATCTTTTTCCAATTGAGTGTTATCTAAACTAAATTTTAAAGGAATTAAAGTTATGAATCCATTTGTCTTTTTTTGTAGTTCACGAATTTTTATTAAATGATCAACTATGTGTTCAGGTTTTTCAATATGGCCATACAGCATAGTAACATTACTTTTAATGTCCATGTTGTGGGCCTCTTCAATAACATCAAGCCATTGTTGACCCGTACATTTACCTCGTACAATTTTTCCACGAACATCAGGGTGAAATAATTCTGCTCCTCCACCAGGCATAGAATCCAATCCAGCATCTTTTAAACGAGATAAAATTTCCTTAGTAGAAATTTTTGTAAGTTTTGATAAGTAGAAAATTTCAGCAGCAGTTAATGCTTTAATATTTAATTCAGGGTGACTTTTTTTGATGGCCCTCATCATATCTTCATAATATTCTAAAGGAAGCTTTGGATGAAAACCACCAACTATGTGTACTTCAGTTGCACCCATTTGTTTTGCAATTGCAACCCGTTGCTCGATTTCTTTAGGAGTTAAGGTGTATGCGTCCTCTTCATCTCCTTTTCTATAGAAAGCACACATTTGGCAGCTAGCAGCGCAGACATTTGTATAATTCATGTAATAAGATGCTGCAAAGGTTACTGTGTCACCAACTAGTTTTTTTCTTGTAGAGTCAGCAACTGCACCAAGTAAATGTAAGTTATCATAATTCATTAA
>LIAL01000086.1 GCA_001437625.1 Nitrosopumilus sp. BACL13 MAG-121220-bin23 | reverse complement strand
ATATTAGATTTTTTAAGATGTGTTAAATTTTTAATAACAGCATTTGCTGCATCCTGTGCTAAAGAATTTACACTCCATGGAATTTTTATTTTTTGTAAAATTTGAATTATTTGCTTAGAACCACAAGCATATCCAATTCTCAATCCAGGTAATCCAAATGATTTTGTCAAAGATCTTAAAATAAAAAGATTATCATATTTTTTTACATAAGACATAACAGATTCATTAGATTCTGGAACTAATTCAATAAAACATTCATCAACAAATACAATAGTTTCTAATTTTTTTGCTGCAATAATTATGGATAATAATTCTTTTTTTGACAATAGTTCACCTGTAGGATTGTTAGGATTACAAAGAAAGATACAGCCACTTTTTGGGATTTTTGAAATAAATAAATTAATGTCTGTGGATAAATTTAATGATTTAAAATATGAAATTTTAGAATTACTCAATTTTACTGCAGTTTCATATTCTTGAAATGTTGGAACATGAATTAACACTTTAGTTGATTTGGATAAAAATGCAAAACAAAAATTATAAAGAATCTCAATTGCACCATTTCCAACAATAATATTTGATTTTGATAAATGCGTATATTTTTTAAGATTTGTAACTACACTGTCAGATTGTGGATCAGGGTAAAATTGAACTTTATCTAAATTTTTTTTAATTATTAATTTAGCAGAATTTGGAATTCCAAGAGGCGTAATATTAGAACTAAAATCAATCATATTGTGATCGCTATTTTTCAAAGGATTTTTTCCACCATGAATAACAGGGATATGTCTTTGAATCGAGGGTTTTGTTGTTATTTTCACAGTTCCAAATAGAATTGGCTAATTTAGTATGTTGTGGTAATCAGAAAACTATTATTAATTGAGACCTACCAAAATTCACATTATGGGAAAGAAAAAAGTTGCAATAATAGGGGTTACAGGCTCAGTAGGGCAAGAATTTGTATTATCATTAAATAATCATCCATGGTTTGAAGTTACTCAAATTGCAGCATCAGAGCGTTCTGCAGGAAAAAAGTATCTTGATGCGATCAAAGATGCTAGTGGAATCATAGCATGGGACGTATCTGGGGAAATTCCAGAATATATCAAAGAAATGACAGTTAAATCAGTAGACGAGTTGGATGTTTCCCAATTAGACTTGGTATTTTCTGCAGTTGAATCAGAAGCTGCAAGAGATATTGAATCTAAAATGGCTGTAGATGTACCAGTTATTTCAACTAGTTCTGCTTATAGATATGAGGAGGATGTACCAATACTAATTCCAGGAATTAATGATGACCATACTGAATTATTAGAAACTCAAAAGAAAAATCGAAACTGGAAGGGGTGGATAGCTCCTTTGCCAAATTGTACCACGACAGGTTTAGCAATTACATTAAAACCACTACTTGATCAATATGGAGCAAAAAAAGTTATGATGACTTCAATGCAAGCAATTTCAGGTGGAGGAAAATCAGGTGTATCTGCAATGGGAATCACAGATAACATAATTCCATACATTCCAAAAGAAGAGGAAAAGGTAAGAACAGAAACAAGAAAAATTTTGGGAAAACTAGAAAATGGAAAAATTATAAATGCAGATATTAGAATTAGTTGTACATGTACCAGAGTTCCAGTAATAGATGGACATACTGAATCAGTTTTTGTTGAAACTACAAAAGAAATAGATCCACAAAAAGCAAAGGAAATGTACAATCAAAGTAACAAGGATATTTCAGTATTAGGATTACCATCAGCACCAAAAGATTACTATGCATTCCACGAAGATCCAACAAGACCACAACCAAGAATGGAAAGAACTGTTGGGGATGGAATGACGACAACAATTGGAAGAGTGCAAACTGAAGAATTATTTGATCACGGACTAAAATACATGTTATTTTCACATAACAAAAAAATGGGATCAGCAAAAGGTGCAGTGTTACTTGCAGAGATGTTATACAAAAAAGATAAGATTTAGAGAATTTTTTGTAATTTTTACAATAATAACTTTATAAGAACCCGAAATCTTGATCGAAATAGGTGTTTTAGACGGCAAAAGTAGATGATTTAGATTTACAAATTTTATCAGAATTATCTAATGACGCATCAATTTCAGTTCCAAGATTATCAAAGAAAATAGATGTAAACTCTTCAGTAGTTTATTCAAGAATCAAAAGATTAGTCAAGAGAAAATTAATTGAGCGTTTTACAATAGTAGTTAATGATGCTGAACTTGGATATGAAGTAAAAGCATTAACAGGAATTAACATAGATACAAAACAACGAGATAATGTTATTGAACAATTATTCAAAATTGATGGAGTTAGAGAAGTTGCAGAAGTTACAGGTAGATTTGACATACTTGTAACAATGTATGCAAAATCATTGGATCAAATGCATAAAATGGTTTCAGAAAAAATAGGAAATATAGAAGGTATTCAGTCATCAGAGTCATTTATTGAAATGAAATCACGAACCAAAGCAATGCCATATATGCCATCAAATAGTGGTGACTAGTATTGCAAAAACAAACAGTTGGTTCAAGAGTAGCAGTTTATTATGAATTAACAAAGCCAAAAATTTGGTATTTACTTGTATTTACTGCATTTGGAGCAGCATTAACAGCATCAAATCTTTACGATATTCAAATTTCATATTTAGTTTGGGGTTTAATGTTATTTTCAGTAGCATCAGGTTCTGCAGCAGCTAATACTTTGACAAATTATCACGATAGAGATATTGATGCAATTATGGAGAGAACTAAAGATAGACCCCTCCCTTCAAAGAGAATTTATCCTGCAGTTAAAGCAAGAAACTTTGGATTAGCATTGGCAGGAATATCACTAGTGTTAGCTTTTGCAGTTTCATTTGATGCTAAGGTATCATTGGAACAAGGCATATGGGCAACAATATTCATTGCATTTGCACTAGTAAACAACATTATTGTTTATTCATACATCCTAAAACGAACTTCTAGAACCAATATTATTTTAGGTGGATTATGTGGTGGATCACCACCAATGATTGGTTGGGTAGTTGTAACTATGTCAGATTTATGGACAATGGGATTAGTAATGGGAGGACTAGTGTTTATTTGGATTCCAATGCACATTTGGGCTTTAACATTACATTTCAAAGATGATTATAACAAAGTCAATGTCCCAATGTTAACTGCAGTACAATCTGAAAAAACATCAGCAAGAGTTATTGCATTATCTACAGTTGTGATGGTATTATTTTCAATTGCACCATTTTTCATTACAAATGAAAGTGGTGAAGATATGGTAGGTGATGTATATTTGTGGACTGCAATTGCATCAGGTGCATTAATGTTAGGATTATCAGTTTGGGTTGCAATAAAACCTATGGAGAAAGCTGCATGGACATTGTTTAAATTTTCTAGCCCATATTTGGCAGTATTATTTATTGCATTAATGGTAGATTCTGGATATTCAGGATTATAAAATACTGTTATTACCATCTAAACTGTTAAGGTCTTTAGTAATTTTATAATGATCTTTAACTAAGATTTCAAGTTCAGTTTTTAATTCAGTAGAATTCCATTCAGATTTAATCAAAGAAGATAACTTTGCAACAATATTCCATTGAGTAGTATTTTGATCATCAATTAATTTTAAAAATTCTTTTCCTTTTTCATCATCATCCATAATTTTGCAATAAATTACAATGATAAAAAAGTTAGTAAAGGTAATTGTATAATTTCAAAGTTTTATTAAGAAATATCAATTATGTAACATATTGCAATGTAGTATTTCAGAATGTAAAGAAAAAGCCATGCAAACCGTACAAATTAGTTTTAAAGAAACTAGAAATTTATGTAAAAATCATTATAAATTATTTAAAAATAAGGATGAAACACATGTTCCAACTTTTTCTAAAGCATCAAAAATTTAGAATAAAAATAAATTAATTTAATTATGAAGAATCATTTAGAAGAACATGACTAAAGCGATAGTTTTAGGCGGTTCACGGGGAATAGGTAAAGCAATCTCAGATTCCTTAAAAACAATAGAAATTGATGTTTTTGCAGCATCAAAAAAAGATATTGATACATCAGATTTGAA
>LIAL01000085.1 GCA_001437625.1 Nitrosopumilus sp. BACL13 MAG-121220-bin23 | reverse complement strand
TATAGGTTCTGGTGTTGGTTCAACTATAGGTTCTGGTGTTGGTTCAACTATAGGTTCTGGTGTTGGTTCGGAATTAGTTCTAGAACCAAATTCCGATAAAATATCCTCTGCATCATTTGATTTGTTATTACTGCTCAATATTAAATTCCCGTAATATGGCGGTGATTTTATCTTTTATTTAATTTTTCAGGTGTTTTCCTTGCAAATAGTCTTGAAATAATTTTTCAAGAGCATCATCTGAAGGGCATTTTTTAATTTCTTCAACTAGATCAGGTTGTTCAATTTCATAGCAATTCATCATATCTTGAGAATCTTTGAACACCAACATAGCTTTATTCTTAAAAATACAGTGATAGAGTTTTTCTTTTTCCATTTTATCAGGATTAAAATTTACACCATTTTCATCGGCAGATACAGGATAATCCATAATGATACTAAATCATATCAATATTTAGATATTAACTTAAGACTTTAAATCTAATTTTTAAATTCATACAAAATACAATAATAATCAAATTAACATAGATCTGATATTGGAAAGAATAGTTTTCCACATAGATTTTGATTATTTTTATGCCCAATGTGAAGAGGTAAGAAAGCCAGAATTAAAAACAAAACCAGTATGTGTTTGCGTGTTCTCAGATAGAGGCGGGGACAGTGGAGCAATCGCAACTGCAAATTATACTGCAAGAAAATACGGGGTTAAATCAGGCATACCAATATCATTTGCAAAAAAAAGACTCGAACAAAGAGATGATGCAGTGTTTCTACCAGTAGATTTTGACTATTATTCTGAAATGACCGAAAAGGCAATGAAAATAATGAAAAAGAATGCAGATATTTTTGAATATGTTGGAAGAGACGAGGCATACATAGATGTTACAAAAAGAGTTGGAAAAGATTTTACGAAAGCAACACAACTAGCCCAGCAAATTAAAAATGAAATTAAAAACAAAATTAAATTAAGTTGTTCAATAGGTGTTTCTTCAAATAAATTAATATCTAAAATAGCTTCAGATTATCAAAAGCCAGATGGTTTAACAGTCATAGAACCAAATAAAGTTAAAGAATTTTTAGAATCATTAAAAATCAGAGTAATACCAGGTATTGGAAAAAAAACAGAGGAAAGATTTAACGAAATGGGCATGGAGACAATAAAAGATTTAAAAAAAATAGACGTATTTACATTGAATAAAGAATTTGGAAGGAAAAATGGAACTTACATTTACAATGCCATCAGAGGAATAGATAACGAGTCAGTAAAAGAAAAAGAAGACAGTACACAATACAGTAAGATGACAACTTTAAAAAAAGATTCAAAAAATTATGAATTTCTACTAGAAAATTTAAAAGAATTATGTAAACAAGTACACGATGTAATTATCAAAAATGATAAAATGTTTAAGTCAATTGGAATATATTTTGTACAATCGGATTTAACAAATAAATCAAAATCAAGAATGTTAAGAAATTCAACTAATAACTTAGAGGAATTAGAAAAAAATTCAAAACAATTGCTATTAGAAGCATTAGAAAATCAGACGATAACCATTAGAAGATTAGGAGTGAAAGTTGCAGATCTTTCAGAGATTAAAGGGCAAAGTGATATTACAAATTATTTTTAAAAAATTAATTTTCAATATTTTTAGATTCTAATTTTTTTAGACGCCTAGATTCTATGACAATTACAATAAGAATGAAAGCAAACAACCAAGGCAAAAACATAATCTCACCTGCAATTTTATGATATTCTTCCCATGCAACAGGATCAGTAGTGACTTTAAGGGCATACCAAGATAATGAAAAAATACGAATTAAATTAACTACTATAGTTCCAACAATACCTAAAATAAAATAAATAATTTTACGATTTCGTGGAATATTCATTTTTAACATAAATGCTCCAATTACAAGTGAAAAAATAATAATGCTATGAACACCTGCAGATGGCCAAAAAACTTGAAGTGCCATTGAACCATGATCACCACGTAAAAACATAATATTATCGCGTGCAACTGCAGTTCCAATATCAAGGAAAGTAATTATCCAAACATTAGCTTGAACAAAATATGGAACAATGTATTGTAATGGACCAAGTGTGTCATATGGGAAGAATGCGTCTAATGAAAGAATTATTGCAGTTCCAGCAAGAAATATTGGACCGGCAGGCGCAATTCGAATCCAACGTTTTCCAAAGAAAATAGTTAGTGCAACAACAATAAAAATAGCCATTACTACAAAATCCCACATCCAAGTCCAAGAATAAATTAATTGTACATTAAATTGTGATGCAGATTCAATAAGATATTCTCTTAGACCATATTCTAATGAAACTAAATATAAAATGGTTAACGCAGATAAAGGAATTACAGATAATAATCGTTTTTTAGAAATAACAATTTTTAGACCAATTAATTCAGCAACTACAAAAACTAGTGCAAAAAAGTAACCACCTCTACCTTCATTCCAACTCCAAGCAATGGAATCAGGAAATGCAATCATTGCAAAAAGGATTGGACTAGAAATTATGAAAATTCCAAAGAAAAGATGCCAATTTTGCATATGATATAATCTAAAAATGGCAAATAAATATCTGAACGCCATAAATCAACATAAAAAATTTAAAGATGGGACAATAATATAAAATCAGTTTCAGATTATTCTATTCCATCAATTTCAGCATTCCGTCTACCAGGTCTAATTGAAACGTGTATCACAGTCACATAAATTATTGAATTATCCAGAACATACATTCCAATGTTGTAAAAATTTGTCTAACTAAAAATTTCCAAACCACTAATACTGAAAATTAACTTTGCATTCAGATTTGAGTGATTTGATTGTTGTAAAATAAGTAATTACAAGTATAATGATAGCAATTATTCGGATTGGAATTTCATAATTTGTTAGAAATGCTGTTGCCGTAGCCCCAACTGATCCAAATGTTGAGATCACAGCAAATCCTATCGGACCACAACTACATGCACCTGCTGCAGCTCCAATAATTGATCCAAAAATACCACTACCCATTTTTTGTTTGGATTTTTTAAGTATGTTGATACGAAATATGTTCATCGGCAATACTAGCGCAGATAATACAGAGATCATCACAATGAGAACAAATCCAAATTCAGATCCAGATGGAATATGACTAACAACATAAGGTTCTAAGAAAATATATTCAGATAAAATTAACAAGCCAACTAACATGGTTGAAAAAATTACAACAGATAAGAGAAAATATTTTGAATTTGAATATACTGTTTTAATTTCAAATATCATCTAAACCATCGTGTCCAATATTCGTTTGAACACTGAAAATGGTTGTGCACCGGCAAGTTGTTCTTGTCCATCAGGTCCAACTATAAAGAATCCAGGGGTTCCCCTAACACCATTATCTCTAGCTTGTTGAGAATTATACTGTACACGTTTAGAATGTTTTTCAGAATCAAGACATTCATCAAATAACGTCATATCAAGATTCAAGTTAAATGCAAAAGATTTCAATCGTTCAGAACTTGCCCATCCATTGTCAATTTTAGATTCCTGGAAAGTGTAAAGTGAATTATGATATTCCCAATACATATTTTGATCATCAGCACAATAAGTTGCTTGAGCTGCTTTTGGTGAATCTCTACCTAAAAAGGCCAAATCTACAAAAACTAAATTTGCTTTTCCAGTTTCGATATAATCACGTGTTATCATAGGCTTGGTATCATGAAACCAATTGTAACATTGATGACATTGGTAATCACCAAATTCAACAATAGTGATTGGAGCTAGAGGATCACCTAAAATCGGAGATCCCAGTGCAGTAGAAATACTCCCGTGAGTTCTAGTCATATCAACATCAAATGTTTCATTAGATGATGAAGACATGGATGCGACAATTACAACAATTATAGAAATTACAAACATACCTAAGATTACACCTTTTTTATTCATAAAATAAAACAATAAAATGAGTTAAAAAACTTATTCCAAATTACGAGAAGGTTTTTTTCTAAATACGTTAACAAATTTATCAATTATAATATCAATAGGACATACATCGCCAAGGGATTGTAGATGAATGTGTACTAAGATGTTTGTTAAATTTCTCACGAGATTCTAAAATTAAATCACAG
>LIAL01000084.1 GCA_001437625.1 Nitrosopumilus sp. BACL13 MAG-121220-bin23 | reverse complement strand
TTATATTTTTATTTTAATCATAGCACTAAAATCACTAACATTTACAAATACTGTGGATGCTGATGATTGTTGGAAAAGCCGTCTGATTTGTGATGACGATTATGAGTATTGAAGCATCTCTTTCAATACATTTTAGAATTTTATTAAGCTGTTTTTTAAATAGATTATGAAATTAGCTTGTCTTTTTTCTGGTGGAAAAGATAGCACATATGCTATTCATGTTGCTAAAAAACAAGGCCATGATGTTGTATGTTTATTGAGTATCTTTCCAAAATCTGAAGAAAGTCATCTTTTACATCATCCTAATTTAGAATGGACTAAATTACAATCTGAATCTATGAATATTCCACAATTAACTGCAATCTCTAGTTCTGATGATACTGGCAATGAATTAATTATAATTGAGAATTTACTCCGACATGCAAAAGTTCAATTTCAAATTGATGGTTTACTTCATGGTGGAATTAAAAGTAAATTTCAAAAAGAACAATTTGAAACTTTATGTTTAAAATTAAATTTAATTCCTGTTGCTCCCTTATGGGGAACTGAACCAAAAAAATATATGAATGATTTACTTGACTCTGGTTTTAATTTTATGATGATAACTGTATCTTCTGATGGTTTAGATGAACAATGGCTAGGAAAATTAATTTTAAAATCTGATATTGAGATTTTAAATAATTTATCTTCAAAATTTGGATTTAATTTAAATTTTGAAGGTGGCGAGGCTGAAACTTTTGTAATTGACTGTCCTCTATTTTCTAACCCAATTAAAATTAATAAATTTCTAAAAAATTGGGATGGATGTCGAGGAAGGTTTGAAATAGTGGATGCGGAGTTAAATTACAATGCTTGATGGATTAAAAACTGGATTAGGTGATGCAATCAAAAAGATTCTTAAATCTTCTGGTATTGATGAAGAACTAATCAAAGATCTTTGTAAAGATGTTCAAAGAGCACTATTAACTTCTGATGTGAATGTCAGATTAGTTCTTGATATTACAAAACGATTAGAAGAGAGATCATTAAATGAAACCCCTCCTCCTGGACTTTCACGTAAAGATCATATTGTAAAAATTCTCTATGACGAACTCTCAAAATTACTTGGTAATGAATCTGATTTTAATTTTATACCTGGAAGACAAAATAAAATAATTTTATTGGGAATTCAAGGAAGTGGTAAAACTACTGTAGCATCAAAACTTGCTAAATTTTTGACTGGCCAGGGACAAAAAGTTGGTGTTGTCGGTGCTGATACTTATCGACCTGGTGCTTTGATTCAACTAAAAATGATGTGTGAAAAATCTGGTGTTGAAGTTTATGGTGAAGAAAATAATAAGGATTCTCCAAATATTGTAAAAAATGGTTTAAAATATTTTGAAAGTCAATCTCTTAATGTAATTATAATTGATACTGCTGGTCGTCATAAAGAAGAACATGATTTACTTGAAGAAATGGGTAGGATTAACAAAGTTGCAGAACCTGATTTATCTTTGCTTGTAATTGATGGTACTATTGGACAACAATGTTTCGCTCAAGCTGAAGCATTTCATAAAATTATTCCAGTTGGAGGTATAATCGTTTCAAAACTAGATAGTTCTGCAAAGGGTGGGGGTGCACTTGCAGCATCTGCTGCAACTGGTGCACAAATAATGTACATTGGTACTGGTGAAAGAATTGATGATTTAGAAAAATTTTCTCCAACTAGGTTTGTTGGTCGATTACTTGGAATGGGTGATATTCAAGCTGTATTGGATTTGGCAAAAAGATTGGAAAATGAAGGTGATGATGTTAGAATGAAACGAATTTCAAGTGGAAAAATGAATATGGATGATTTCTTTTATCAGTTGGAGGAAGTTACTAAGGTTGGTTCTTTGAAAGGACTTCTTGATAGTATGCCTGGAATGTCTGGTATGGTCAAAGAAGATCAAGTTGATCAAATGGAAGGTAGAGTTTCAAAATGGAGATACATAATTCAAAGTATGAATAAAGATGAAAAGGCCGATCCTGATTTGCTTAATTCTTCTAGAATTAAACGAATTGCACGTGGTTCTGGATGGCCTGAAAGTGAAGTTAAAGAATTAGTCAAAAATTATAAAAATTCTAAGAATTTAATGAAAGCTTCAAAAGGCCGTCAGATGCAAGGCACTCTTAGAAAAATGGGATTAGGATAATTTTCTTTAAGTCTATTTTTAAAAATGTCTGAATATTCAAAAATTGTTCCTATTGCAAATGATATTTTAAAAAATTATGAATTATGCTGTGATTGTTTAGGCAGGTTGTTTTCTAAACAATTACATCTTTCTTCAAATAAACTTCTCGGCCAAAAATTAAAGAAAAATTTTAAATCTTCTCAAAAATGTTTTATTTGTAAGAATTTATTTGATAATCTAAATTATTTTTTAAAAATGATGATTGATTATACGTCTGATTATTCTTATCGTACATTTGGTATTGGGACTATTGTTAAACCCTCTATTATTGATAGGGATGATTACATTAGATCACGATACAAACTAACAGGAACTGATAGTGTTAAAACTGATATTACAAAAGAATTGTCTAAATCTTTTTCAAAAAAAACAAAAAAAGTTTTAGCTTTTTCAGATCCTGAAATTCATTTCTTAATAAATTTTAAAAATGAATCTTGTCAATTACATTCCAAATCTATTACTTTTTCTGGAAGATATGTTAAGACCGTACGTGGAATTACTCAAAAACAAAAGTCTTGCATAAACTGCAATGGTGATGGATGTAGAACTTGTCTACTTCACGGTATTTCTGAATTTACTAGTATTGAAGGAATAATTTCACAATATATTTTTAAAAAATTTGGCGGTACTACTGCAAAATTCACTTGGATTGGTGGTGAGGATAAATCTAGTCTTGTTTTAGGTACTGGCAGACCATTTTTTGTTAAACTCCACCATCCAAATAAGAGAACATCAAAATTAACTTCTATTGATCTTGATTCTATTAAAGTCAAAAATTTAAAAATTATTGATAAATTTCCTCAAAAACCTATAATGTTTAATTCTTCTATTAAGATTAAAATTTCTTCTAAAAGCACTCTTGATTCCCAATATCTAAAAAAATTAAAAAATATTTGTAATAACCCAGTTATGGTTTATGAAAAATCTGGAAAACGTTTCGAAAAACAAATTTTCTCTCTAAGTTACAAAAAGCACTCTCTACATAATTTCTCTTTATTTGTGAAAGTTGAAGGTGGATTACCCATACGACGATTCATCGAGGGTGGGGATGTTTCTCCTAATATCTCTGATATCCTTAACTGTAAATGCATATGTGAAGAATTTGATTTTCACAATATTGAGGTTTGATCATAACAATTAACTACCCCGAAATTTCGTAAATTGATATGCCAATGAGAAAAACAGGTAAACATCAAAGACACGCTGATCAAAGAGAAAATAGACGTAAAGTCAAACATGCAAAACGTGGAAAGCCTAGATCTTCATAAATCAACATTTTTACATTAAAATTATCTAGTTCTAGCGTTGGATCCTTTAGTACGTTTTAGAGATGCACATTCTAAGGGTCTGATTCCTGACGATATCTATGATTTAACCATAAAGCGTTTCCCTATCGTTGTTGCTGGGATAAATAGAATTGAAAAAGCATCTGGAATTCAATACCCTGTTGCTTATGTTGAACCTTCGCTTGTACTTTCTTCGTCAAATTCAAATTCATATGAATACGGGATCCTATTTGCCCGAACAATCCCTGTTATGTTTGAAGAAAAATTTCAAGTTGTAATACAAATTACTGCACCTTTAATCGCGTATGGCTTAAAGGGTACAATTCATGCTATTTTGGCTCATGAATTTTTACATTTTTTAGAACTAGTAAGAAAAATTTCTAAAATGGAGTTAATTTCTGATGAAATCTCTGGAAATCTATTTGAAAATGTATATAGTGATGAAACAAGATTATTTGAACCAAAAGCTGTTTTTAAAGATAGATTGCTATTGGAACATATTACAAAAAAATTTCCTGCTGGATTTCGTGATTACAAACTTGAAGATAAAACAATAAAATTTTGGGCTGATAGAAATTTGCCTAAATCCAATATTTCTTTAGATGCAAATAATGTAAAATTATCTGTAGAGTCTTTATCTAAAATAAAATTTGATTCTAAATTTATTTCAAAAATTGAACATCTGGAAGAAAAGAGCTCAAAAATAAATAAAAAAAAATTATA
>LIAL01000083.1 GCA_001437625.1 Nitrosopumilus sp. BACL13 MAG-121220-bin23 | reverse complement strand
TTGCAGATTTTTCTTGAAGTAGAGTTAAAGATTTGGTATTGCTAAATTTTGCATCTACTGGAAGCCCTCCAGGAACTACTTGGAATATTCTAATGGGTAGATTTTCTCCCAGTTTAAGAAATTCTTGAAAACCCTTGTAACCGCCAATACTAACAATATCAATAGGATCAGAAAAAAGTGAGGTTACACCACAAAGAAGAGCTTGTTTTGCAAATTCAGAGGGCAATACAAATTGATCAATGTGTAGATGAGGGTCTGCAAATCCAGGACTCACAAATTTATCTTTAATATCAATGATTTTTGTTTTTGAGCCTATTGTATGACTAGCATCAGGACCGACATATGCAATACGATCATTAATTATTGCGATCTGAATTTTTGGAATAATTTCTCTAGTGTAAACTGAAAGTAAGCTACAATTCTGTAGTATAAGATCAGATTTTTTTTCACCAAGTGCTACTGAATTTAGTGAATCAATTGAGCGTGCTAGGCTTGAACTCATAACTAATAATTAATTTTATGATTATTATAGGTTCAATGCTTAAATTACGGTTGAAGCGGTTTTGTTGATATGAACATTCCAAAGGTGATCAGGAAATTTTGTGCAAAATGTAATGCACATACTGAACAAAAAGTTGGAATTTACAAGGCTGGAAAAAGACGAGGTATGGCAGCAGGTGAACGTCGTCACGCTATACGCAAAAAGGGATATGGTGGACAAAAATTCCCAAAACTTGCAAAACCAGCCAAAGTTACAAAGAAAGTTACGCCTATTATGACATGTACTGTATGTAAAAAGAAATACAATAAAAAAGGAGTTAGAATTAAGAAATTTGAGTTGGTAGCAGCATGAAGAAAGGACACATAGAAATTCCAAAACCATCAAGTAAGTTTCAAAAGGTTAATTGTGAAGAATGTGGTGAATTACAAATAGTGTATTCTCATGCATCTACAGTGGTTTCATGTAATTCTTGTGGAAATACAATTTCAGAACCAACAGGTTCTAAAGCTAAAATAAATGGCAAAATTTCAGGTAGTGCCGAGTAATTCATAATCCTGCTTTGTGTTTAAATTAAATGCAACACGCTTATCATCCATTATAATATAATTTTCGTTAATATTTTCAGATGAAGTAATTTTATTTGCATTAATTAAAGAAATTCCAGTATAGTGACATATTTTGTTATCATAATTTACAGAATAATTAGATTTCAATCCAAGTGCTGTTAAAAATTTGTTAGTGACAAGAATACTTGTCCAAATTTTTTCAGGATCATAATAATTAACAATTTGTCGTACAATTTCTTTATCTAATAATGGTAAATCACCAGAAGTAACTAAAACAGAATCATTGGTTGATTGAAGTACCAAAGTTAAATCCTCAGCATATCCAATTCCAGAAGAATCAAATGTTTTAATATTATTTTCTTGTAACAATTTTTTTGTTTTTGGAGAATGTAAACTTGTTATTGCTAAAATTTTTGAAAAACAGTTTGAATCATTTAAAGAATCAACTACATGAAGAATAATTGATTTTTTATATTTGAGTAATAATTTCTCATCATCTAAATTCATACGAGTCCCTTTACCTCCAGCCATTACAAAACCAATCATAATGAAACAAATACCATTAATGATGCTAAACGAGTTAATTCATTAGTTGAACCAAGAACATCACCAGTAATTCCACCAAAACTACGATTAGATATTATTAAAATTATTAAAGTTACAATCACAGTAACTCCAAGCATTACAAGTCCAGTAGTTTCACCAAGTAGTGTAATAGGAATAATCATAATTATCAATGCAACAATTAATTTTTTCTTATCTTTCATAATTTTCATAAAAGGAGAGTTTGAGCCTAATGATGCTGAATTTCCTAAACTAGCTAATAGAACCATTGAGAATTTTGCTAAAATTTCACTAATTAAAATTGCCTTAAACAAATCAAATCCTGTTGTAAGTGAAATTGTAACAACTAATCCAATAAGATACAAGATAATTGCAACTATTCCAGCAGAACCGGTAGAAAGATCCTTCATTGCATTAAGTTTTTTCTCTTTAGTACCTTTTACCATAAGACCATCAGCAAAATCAGCTAAACCGTCTGCATGATGAATTCCAGTTATAATTACAAGTGATGTGACAACAAGAAAACTAACTATAATTGGATCTAAAAAGAAAGATAAACCAAAACCAAAACCACCAACTAAAATTCCAATTATAATTCCAACAATAGGAAAAAGATACATGTATTTTGCAATATTTTCTAAAGTTGAATTTGATGATGGAAAAATTGTCAAAAAAGAAAAAATAGAACCAATCGCTTTAAACATAAATCCACCATCCAATAAAAGATAAAATTAGAATTATTGGAACAGTGATAATTCCAAAGAAAAGGACGGAAGTTAATTTCATAATATTAATTGCAGAAATTACATGTTGTTTTGTAAGTATAATTTCACCATCACCTAATTTGTAATGATTTATTTTTTCAAACTTTGTTTCAAGAGCACCTGCTAATGCAGCCATAGGATATCCAGCATTTGGGCTTTCAGTTTTTTTACCATCTCTCATCATTATTTTGTAAGAATGTCTCCAATTATTATGTAGAATAGCTGCTGAAATAATCATCATTAATCCTGTAAGTCTAGACGGAATATAATTTAAGATTGTATCACATGTGGCTGTAAACCATCCTAAATTTTTAAAAAGATTATTTTTGTATCCAATCATAGAATCTGCAGTATTAACAATTCTATAGAAAAAGGCACCAGGTAATCCAAAAAATGCGTAATAAAACATCGGGCCAGTTATACCATCAACAGTATTCTCACTAATACTCTCAAGTACGCCTGAAAGTATATGATTTTTATCCAAATTTGTGGTATTTCTTTTTACAATCATAGATAGATGATTTCTAGCCATATTGAGATTATTATTTTCAAGGGATTCTAATACATTAATTGCATGTTTTTCCATTCCACGAATAGCAATAGTACTTTTTAGCAACATTATTCCAACAAGTACAGATACAACTAATGAGATGTAATCAGTAAAAATTAAAGAAATTCCAAAATCAAGACTCAATAATAATAAAATAACAATACTTGAAATAATTACAATTATTAAAACACCACCAATTTTTTCAAATATAGGATTTTGGTGTTTTGCAAGAGTAGTGAATTTTGCAATCAATGTGCCTATCCAAGCTGTTGGATGATAACGATTTTTTGGATCCCCAAATATTAAATCAATTAAAATTGCAAATCCAATAATAGTTATAGATTCAAAAATCATTGTAACATTTTTTCAATTGAATTAATATCAATATTTAATTTAACAATTTTAGATAATTTATTTAATTCATCATCAATGTTTGCAATATTTTTTTTAGTCCAAGCAAAATCTTTAGGATCTACATTAAGAGAATCTTCTTCAGGTAAATTTAATGACATTAATGGAACAGTTCCCATGACAGGTATTTTTGTAATATTTTTTAATTTTTTAAATCCAGGTTTTAATACATTGATGTCACCACGAAATTTATTAAAAATAAATCCTTTTACAAGTTTTTGATATTTTTTATCAATTAGATTCATAGTTCCGACTAAACTTGCAAAAGAACCACCTCTATCAATGTCAGTAACTAACAATACATCTGCATCTGCTTTTTTAGCAATTTTCATATTTGCAATATCATATTTCTGTAAATTAATTTCTGCAGGAGAACCTGCACCTTCCAGAATTACCAAATCAAAATTTTTCTGTAAAGTTTTTAGTGATTTTGAGGCTATTTTCATCCCTTGGGTATTTACAAATTTTTCATAGTATTCTGTGGCATGCATTTTTTTGAAACGCTTACCATTCAAGTAAACAATACTGGAATAATTTCCAACAGGTTTTAACAAAATGGGATTCAGATCAGGGCTAATATTGCAACGTGCACCAAAGGCTTGAATTGCTTGAGCACGAGAAATTTCAAAATCAGGCGTAATATATGCAAAATTAGACATATTTTGAGATTTAAACGGAGCAACATTGTAACCCTTATCAGAAAAAATCCTGCACAGAGCTGCAACCAATGTTGTTTTACCAGCACCAGAAGATGTTCCTTGAATCATTAATGATTTCATTTAATTTTCTCCAAGGCACGTACTAATTTTATATTATCTTTATGGGATTTTACTGCAATTCGAATGTAATTATTATCCAAGCCTCTAAAATTTTTACAATCACGAATTAAGAGATTAAATTTTAATAATTTTGTTTGTAATTTTGTAGAGTCATATTTTGTTTTAATTAAAATAAAATTAGTAGATGAAGGAATACAGTGGAATCCTTCTAAATTAGAAATATTA
>LIAL01000082.1 GCA_001437625.1 Nitrosopumilus sp. BACL13 MAG-121220-bin23 | reverse complement strand
AATACTTTGCAGAAAATATTTCTAACTCTAGTTGAAATTAACTTTTTTAATTGAGCGAATAATTTGCTTGCTAATTTTATCCATAAGATATGTATCCACATAGTCAAAGTTTTCACAAATAACAAAATTATCTAGAAATATTTCTTTCATCTGTGCAGTGTTCTCTGCAGTGTTAGCCCCCACATAGATACCATTACAGCTAATCCCCTTGTGATGCATTTGCTTTATCCCCTTTCTTGCAATTTCAATATCGCTATGCTCGTTTGGATGTCCGTCAGTAATTAAGAAAAACAAGCGTCTTTGGCTGGTCATTTTTTCAATCTCATGCTTTGCATATCCTATTGCCATTGCAAGTGGTGTTTCTCCAAATGCCTCAAGTGAGCCAATTTGTGTTGGTTTTGTAATTTTTTTAATATAACAATGTCCTGCTGTTCCATTCCACCCCATAACTGTAAGTCTAACGTGAGGCAAATCCGAAATTGCATCGTAAAGTGTTGCACACATTCGCTTAACTGTGTCCATATGGTCACTCATAGAAGAACTCTCATCAATTGCCAAGATGATATCAAATCCTGCAAATTTCTTGGAATTGATTAAAAAGTTTCCAATCTTGTTAATTTTAAAATCAATGTATGCCTCGACATCAATGTCCTCCCCAGTTGAATCAACATCTCCCATTCTTCCGCCCTGAATTTTTTTAAATGTACTTTTTAGTTTTCTAGATGTTGTTTTGTTAAATTCAATTAAATCCGTATGCTTGTGTGTGTTTACAGTGATGTGACTTTGAATATTTTTCCAACTTGTTTTTTCCACTGTTTGTTTTTTAGAAATTTTTTCTAATTCCTTCTCAATGTTTGTAATTTCTTTTTTACCTGATTTTTTTAGCCTTTCACGTGTTTCCTCAAAGCTGGAATCCTTTTTGCTATCAAGTTCAAAAGGATTTTTAAAATCAGATAGCAGTTTACTTTTTTTAGTCTCTACAACTTTTTCTTCCTTTGTTCCACCATCTTTTTGCTTTGATTCATCGTCCCCTTCCTCTTCAATTTTTTCATTGATAATGTCCTCTAAAGTTTTTGAAGATTTATCGTCATTTTGTTCTGAATTTGTTTTTGATTCCTCCGTACCGTCCTTTGATTTTTGATTTCGTATATCATCACTAAGAAAGTCCTCAAGAGCTTGGTTTTCATTTTTTTCTTTCTTTCTGAATAAAAATTCTTGAACTACTTTTTCCCAGTACATTAAAGCAAGATCATATGCCCCTTTCTTTCCTGTTAACTCGACTGCTTTGATATAGTCAATGGCATCTTTGAACTCACTTTTTAGAACCAAATCCATCTGATCATATCTTGCAAAACGTAGCGCTTCTATTGGGTCAATTGGAATTTTGTCTTCTGGAACCTCTTCTCTAAAATTTGTATGTCGTGCATCGATAAATCTTTCATTTGCACCTGGATAAATTTCCCCGTAACATGACTCAACACGCCTAATTTCTAAAATATCATAAATAATTTTTAAATTTTTTAAAAGTAATGTGTGCTGTACCTTGGTTGTATCTGTTTTTATGCTCTCAAGATATTTCTTAAATTCTTTATCAGGGGAGTTAAAAATTACTTTAGAAAGAATTCTTTCTAGTTTTGTTTTTGGTGTTTCAACTTCAGGTGTAACTCCTAGTCTTATTTCGTATTCCGCACCGGTATTTTCTAATTCAACTGTATTGCCATCAACAAGGCTTAGTTTGATTTTCTTTTTTTTTAATTGCTCAAAGATACCAATCATGTTATGATATATTTCATATTCTGAATTTTTTTCAAAATTTAGATTATTACTTTCTGAAATCAGAAACATTATTGACTTTTCTTAGATACGTCAAACATTGCTTTACCAAAGATGCTCTCTATGCGGGACTTTATTGTATCAATTTGATCCTCTGCATCATAGTTTCCTAGAATTTTTAAATCTAGAACTAGTTGTTCTGCATTAATTCCAGTCACTGACTTGTAACTACGATACAGGTGAAATGCATCAGATATGTCTCGAGTTGATATGGCATAATCTAAACTTCCATTTTTCTCAAGGGCTCTTGTTTCCATTGCTAGCAGGAATATGCCTTTTGAGAATTCTTTTGGAATGTCAGTTAAATTTACCATTGACATTTCATCTTTTGTCTCTGGATAATTCCAGTTCCAAATTGCAAATCTACTTTTTAGATCTTGGTTTAATTCATAAATTCCGCCGTTATTACTTGGGTTGCTTGTTGCAAAAACTATTAGTTTTGCATCATCTTCCAAGTGGAATGTTTTATCAAGTGCATCAACGTATAATCCAGAACGCCAATCAAGTAGAGGATTAAGCAATTTTTGCATGGCAGGTGCTAGTGAGCCAACTTCTTCAAGACATAAAACTGCAATTTTTGCTTTGTTTGCAAGTTCAATTGCTGTAGGGATTACACCAAGCTTGAATGGTGTAGTTCCACTTTTGTGAATTATAGAGCGACCAATGAGGTTACTTTCTTTTGTTCCCTCACTGCAATCGTATTGGATAAATGGCATTTTTGGTTTCTTTGATACCCATTTTGCAATACTGAGAGTTTTACCAATTCCTTTTGGTCCCTGAATTAATAGTGGTTTTCTACTTGCTAGTAATCCATCGTAGATTTTAAACTCGTTTCTAATCTCATGATATGCCGGTACTTCACGAACATAATGGTCCTCAGGATTTACTTGGATGTATTCCAGACTTGCAGGATTGATCGCAGATGATTCTTTACTCAATTTACTAACCTCGAATTTTTATTTTTTAAATTATACATGCAGATGTGACATTATTCTCTCACAATTAAACTGTACAATTCTACACATTGATCCCACACATGATAACAATCACAATCTAAATCACAATCTAAATTCACAAACACTTTTCAAATTACATGCGTCACACTTTCGTTTGTTGTTATGATGTTCTGGTTCTGTAAGATTCACTGCAATACTTGCAAATCTCTCAAGGGATGTGTGCAGGTAATGCAGTGAAAATGCATCCTGAAGTTCAGAAAATACTTTGTATGGCTCCCTAGTTTTTCTATCACAAATTCGAAGATGCCATTGTTTTTGCGTATGAGGCATATCAAAATAATCATCAGGACTTGGCCTTCTCTTTGCAGAATAATTTGAATTAAGATATGCCAGTACCTGTAACAATTGACCAGGGTATGGTTGTGTTTTAGAATCATATGTTTGTGGTTTTGCTACAAACTTATCATCTTGAACTATTAGTGTACCGTCAACTCGCAGAATTTTATCAATTCTTCCAGATAATGATACCACGACATTTTCAGTTGGAAATTCAAAAGGAATAGTTAGTGTAGAGTAAATATTTTCGCGTGCAAATTCAATATCTCTTTTCTCGTCTTTGATTTCAGTTATGGTGACAGGTTCTAATTCAACGTGTTCTTGTTCGTAAACATCTTTTTCATGATGTGCTTTTGTTCCTTGAATTAGTGCTTGTGTTGGTCTAGGTTTTACACCCTTTATCGATAGCGGAACTTTATACTCGCAGTATCCAAGCGAATCTGAAAAGTCTGTAACTGCAGCTGACACAAATGTAATGTCGTTAATTTTATTTATTTTGATCATGTCTCAGGGTGTGTCGTTCTAATGCACTCATAACCATCTTGCCTGGGATTTTTTTTCTAACACTTTGTTGCATCTAGAACATTTCATTATTATTAAGCGCTAAATCTTTTATGCATTTATCTTATTTCCTCTGTAGTACCTTTGCTGTAATCATTCACTGTAATAATTTACATTGTAATTTTCTTACTCAACATTATTTTCAGATACATTATTTTCAGTTGTATTATTTTCAGTTGCATTGTGATCATCCATTGTCTCTCAGATACCTACCCCGACATAAAAAATGATTAGAACAATCCCTGCCTGCTGTTCATGCTCTACTTTATGCTAAAATTACTCCAAAATACGACTAAAATCTACTCGTTGTGATTATTTTCACAATTTTTTATTTTGATTAATTTTTAACCTTCGTTCTGTTATGTTTTTCATGATTACAGATTCAAGTTCACAGTGGAATGAGGATGGAATCCATAAAATTACTGGAACAAAGTATGACGAATTAAGATTTGACATGGAGGGAAATAACAGACGCGGTTTTAACCAAGATGGAATTCATAAAATTACTAATCAAAAGTGGGATGAAGAAGATTATGATTACAGATTATTTCACAAAGACACAGGGATTAACAAACATACTCGAACAAAGTGTGCTGATGATGGGTATGACATAGACGGGTATGACAAATATGGATTTAGCAAAGAGGGGTTTACCGTAGACGGGTTTAATCAGTATGAACTTGACAAGGATGGGTACAACAAAGATGGATTCAACAAAGATAC
>LIAL01000081.1 GCA_001437625.1 Nitrosopumilus sp. BACL13 MAG-121220-bin23 | reverse complement strand
GCACAATTTTATTCGTAACTTGTAAAATAATTCGCCTCAACAGATTTATCCTGTTTCCTTCATACGATATTATGGCAACCGAATCTGATTTTTCATGGATTTATTTGGTAATTTTCTTAATGGTTCCATTAGCTCGTATTTTGCCACGTGTTTTAAAAAAATTCAAACTTGGCGGATTTATCTCTCAAGAGATTCCTCAAAGACAATCGGAATCTGATTTTAATATGTATGAAAATCAATCAGATAAACAATTTGAATCTAGTCCAACTCAATCTCAAAAACCATCTAAGCCTCAAACCAAAAACATGCTTGTTTTAGGCGAATTACATAGAGGAGTAAGATTATTTGAAAATGTTCAAAAAAATACGGGTTTAACAAATGAAGAACTAAATTCCATTTTAGAAGATTTAGAAGCAAATGGTTTAATGAAAACACAAGAAAAACCAGGATTACTGGGTATGAAAACGGAATTAGTACCAACAGATAAGGGATTCAAAGAATATTATTCTTAGACGTTCAAATCATTTTTTAGAATAAAGATATTTTGTTTTAATAGTATTTTTCAACTAACGCAAGAAAATTACATCTTGATCGATACTATTTTCGATAGTACACTTCATCCTTGATGTATTTACTATAATTTTATGAATTGTAAAAAAGGATTTATCCATAGTTTTGCATATTTTTCTATTTTAGATAAAAATTGCTGTATTCATTGCGGTATTGATGAGTCTCTGTAGTCTAAAGCAGATACTTGTAAATTTTTAAGAATAATCTGTGTGCCGGGGGCGAGTTTCGAACTCGCGACCTCCAGATTATGAGTATTGCCTTAGTTGGAGAACCGTTAGAGATTACCAATTGAACTGGCACTCTAACCAGGCTGAGCTACCCCGGCATAGTATATGGCTAAAAATATGGGAAATTAAATGATTCTACTTGAGAAAAACTCTTAATTTTTTGCTTCTACAAGAATTAATTCTTCAAAGAAAAGTTTTTTCTTTGCAATAATAATAGTTTTCAAACCTAATTTTTCAGCGTAATCTATGAGTTTTTGATAGTTTGATAAAGAAGAAGTAACAAAAATAAATTTTCCAGTTTTTTTAAGATTTTTTAAAGCCGAATCAAATATTTTTTTAGGTATTTCAAATCCCTCAATACCCCCATCAGTTGCAATATCTAAAATTTCATCAGTTGCAAGATAAGGTAAGTTACAAACAATGAAATCAAATTTTATTTTTAACGCATCTGAACTATTACAACAAATCAAATTATTTGTTTTGTAAGAGCTTTGATTTTGTAATACATAATAATTAATATCAGTTCCAACAACAAAAGAAAAATTTTCACAAAGCAATTTTGTAAGATATCCAGATCCGCTTCCAATATCTAGAGCATATTCTCCTTTTTCATTTTCAATATTATTTGCAATGAAAAAAGTATCCTCAGATGGAGGATATTCATCATTTTGCAAGAATTTGTTTTCCAAGATTAATTATTTCATCTCCTGAAAGTTCATCAACACGTTTCTCTATGTTACTTTGTTTATTGAATTGTTTTAAAATATTTTTTACAGTTTTTCGCCTATAAGAAAAAATATTATTAATCGTAGAAATTAATTTTTGGTCCATATCAATTTTTTTAGAAATTTTTAAAATTACTGAATCAATTTTTGGTGGTGGTGAAAAATTATGCTTCCCAACATCAGATATTTTTATAATATCAAAAGCATGTGTTGCAATTATGCTAATGGCTCTTCTATTTTTTGACTGTGCAAGAAGTTTTTCTGCAAATTCTTTTTGAACCATGATTACTCCATGAGAAAAAGAGTTCTGGGCTAACCACTCAATAGCATCTTTACTTCGAGAATAGGGAAGGTTAGAGACAAAAATGGTAAAATCATATTTTGTCTTAAAACCATCACCGGACTCCAGTATAAGATTATGAAGATTAGAAAATTCAGATTTAGCCCTTCTAATTAGATGTTCATCAGCATCAATGGAGATAACTTTTTGAGCTTTTTTACATAATAATGGAGTTAGTATACCACGTCCAGTCCCAATTTCAAAAACAATATCAGTTTTAGAGATTTGAGATTCATTAACAATAAATTCTGCAATGGATTTAGAGTTAAGAAAATGTTGTCCTAATAATTTACGTTTTATCATTTCTTAACAAATAGATTCAGTCGGCTCTCACCAGAAAGTTCATGTATAATTCTTTCAGAGATATGTTTGACAGGATCTTTAAATCCAACTCTATCTTTCAAGTCAGCAAAACTTTCAAATTTTTTCTTTTCTCTTTCTTCTAACATTATTTTCATGTATGTTTTTCCAATTCCAGGAATTAATTCAAGGGCATGTGTACGTGGAGTTAATGGTCTGGCATTGTTAAGATATTCTACAAATTTTGCTTCATTAGTGGTTACAATAGTTTCAACTATATCAGATAATTCACTTTGAGCAGATGATGAAATATGATCATAATCCATTTTCCCCAATACAGACAGAACCTTAGTTCGATCCGTCTTACCAATGTAAATTTTTTCTCCAATTTCAAAAATAGAATTTGGAATACCCAAAATTTCTAAAAGAGTTAACCCATCCTCACCAATTGCGGTAATAATAATGCCATTTTTTCCCCGTATAGTAGAAGATTTTCCTCTAGGGTCAAAATCTAAAACATATGCATACTCTTCGTACTTTCGAGTAGGGGATTGCGCTCGATACAAAAGTTAATGCTCCAGAAAAATTATGAATGCTCCTGGATTATTTTGAGTATTTTTTCCAGGGTTTCAGCAAGAATTAATTTTTTCCAACCGAATGTAAATGAACGTAATTCAGCCATACTTGTTGGTCTGATATTAACAATTTCAACAGCTTCATCTTCTGTTAATTCACAATCTTTGATAAGTTGTTTTTTCATATCTTTTGCATCATTAGCATCTATAGATGAAAATTTTGAAACATAATCATATGTCCAACGCTGAATTTGATCCATTTCTTCAACGTCAACTTTACCTAAAATTTCTTTTACTTCAGAAAGGGAAATTGCTTGTTTTTTTTGTACTTCTTCCATAATTATACACCGAATGGTTTTATGTGATCTAATCTAGTGATTAAGGTTTTTGGTTTGTTACCTAATTTGACACTAAGTGTAATAGCACGTCTACCAACATTAGTAATAACACCAACTTTGCCATGATATCTTCTGTGTGGCAATCCTTTGTGTTGTCGAGGATCAATAATTACAAGTGCTTGTTGACCTTCCTCATATTCACGTAACAAAAAAGATACTCCTCTAGGGGATTTTTTTGTCATTATAGATCTAGATTTATGTTTAAACCCATGTGAACGACCATGGGATTTCTTAGTTGCCATGAGTGTAAAATATTGAAAAGCCCTATTTTAACACTTAGAACATAATTTTAAAAAATTAGCCAAGGATATCAGTTCTAAGCTGACCACATGCAGCTGAGATCTCAGTGCCTTTTTCAATTCTTATTGTGCAATTAACACCTGCAGCAGATAGAATTCTTTCAAATTCATGAACCCGATTATTAGAAGGGCGTTTAAAATCACCAGCTGTTGGATTAATAGGAATTAAATTAACATGTGAGCCATTGCCACGTAAAAGTTCAGCTAAATCATTTGCGATTTGAGGAGAATCGTTAATCCCATCCATTAAAGCATATTCAAAAGTTACACGCCTTCCAGTTTTCTTAAAATAATTATATCCAGATTCAATAATATCTTCAACAGAATTAGAAGTTGCAGTAGGAACTAATTCTTTCCGTAATTGATTGTTTGGCGCATGCAAAGATATTGCAAGACCAATCTGTAAATTTTCTTCAGCTAATTTTTCAATTCCAGATATAATTCCAATAGTAGAGATAGTTATGTGTCGTTGACCTAAACCAAATCCTCTAGAATGAGTTAAAATTTTTACAGATCTAATCATTTCATCATAATTTGCCATAGGTTCACCCATCCCCATAAAAACCAAATTTGTAACATGTTCGCCTCGTTGTTGCAAGAGTTCTGCAAAATGAATCACCTGCGATACAATATGTTCAGCTTTTAGATTTGTTTCAAAACCCATTTGGCCAGTGGCGCAAAATACACAACCCATAGCACATCCAATTTGAGTTGAAACACAAATTGTCGATCTTGGATGACCACCAATTTTAGATGGATCATATTGCATCAAAACAGTTTCAACAGATTTATCATTAGTTAAATTAAGTAATAATTTTGTAGTGTCGCCATCCTCACTTACAATACGATGAGTTTCTTTTGCAGAACCTATAGTGTAACCAGATTCAATTAATTCTGTTATCAAAGTTTTTGGAAGTTGTTTGATATCAGAGATATTTTTAGGAAATTTATAATACAAAGGAAGTAAAATTTGATCTGCACGATATCTAGGATAGCCCATATCAATTACTAGTTGTTCCATTTCCTCAGGAAGAAGTCGATAAAGATCAGTCATGATACAATATCAAATTGTGAATTGATATTAGAATTTAATGAATATAAATAAAAAAAATAAAAAAATA
>LIAL01000080.1 GCA_001437625.1 Nitrosopumilus sp. BACL13 MAG-121220-bin23 | reverse complement strand
ATGGTAAATTTAACATGAATTGTATTTATTGTGGAGATAAAGTAAATGGATTGAAATGTATTAGGTGTAAAAATAAATGATACTAGAATCAATATCACAATTAATTATTGTTAGAATAATTTGGACATGAATTACGTAAAACTGTGTTCATTGATTTTAGGTATTGAATTTCAAGTTAGAGGCGTTTTTGTGTATAGTAATAACGGAGATTTAATTGTAGGAGGGATGCAAGATAATGTAAAACCTTACCTTCCAACAGAAGAAATGTCTAAATCCACACTTGATACAATTTTTCGCTGGAACAGTCGTGAATTATTATACCCTTTTTTAGGTCCTGGAAAATATTCCCTTACTGAATATGAGAAAATTAAAAGAATTACATTTCCATTAAATAATCACAAACTGTTAATTGTTGGAACTAGTGTAGAAGTAGATCATGATAAAATTATCAGAAACATTTTACAATTAATAGAATCAAAAGAAAAGATATAGAAAGCAAATCACAATTCAGATATGTTCTCTATTGGAATAACTTTACAAATATGTTATCTAAATTCTGTTTTTTTAAAATGTTCATTACATGTCAGCCATACTTTTTCATAATTATAATTTACAATAAATAAGGAAATTTTTTACAGCACTTGTCTGTAATTTTTAATTCAGACCACTTACCAATCACATCAAACATGTATGGATTATCAAAATATTTGTTTGGGGTTTGAGTAAAATTCACATTTTTAATGTTTGATCAAATAAGGCATTTTATCTTTAATGTCAGGTATAGGATTTGAACATTGACCACATTTTGGCAAAATAACTTCTGCATCATAATCAATTTCTCCTATTATTTTACCACAGTCTTTACAGGTTATGGGTTTTGTATCATAGATATTCAATCTAACTATAATATGCTTAGATCATCAATAAAGTAATGTTTTCAGATAATGAAAATATATTAAAATTAATGGTGATTTTTAAATAAATTTATAGTTTTTATGAAATAACGTTTATTGTTTATTATATCCTATATGAAATATGGCAGAAGCTAGAATGGCAGCATATGGAACAGTTACAGGAGTGTGGATCATACTAGCAATAATATTATTTTCACTACGTGGAAAAGGACATACTAGAATAGTATGACTTTACAATATTGTGTTTGTATGTGTGGCTGTAGGGACATATCATATGATGTAATATGTGATTTATGTAAATCAAAATTATGTTATTTATCATTTATGAAAATGAATAAAAAAGAATTTAAAATGTTTGTAGGACAAAAGAAGAATTTAATATATTAGATTTTAATTTAAGAGATTTTCTTGAAGAAATTCTATAATTTTTGTAAATTAACAAAAAAATCAAAATAGTAATCAGCCCATATAGTCATCCACTGATAACGACATCAAAAGTAATACCATTTTTTTCCCTGACATCTAGGCACTTGTTGATTACTATGTAAGATATGGGTAAGTATGAAATAAAACTATTAGCTTGAAAATTCTCAACATTTGTTAATTTTTAAAAGAAAAAAATTACAAACGTTTAAAAAAATGATGGTGAAGTTTATCTTTTAATTATTTTAATAATATCATATGGATACATCTCAACAGTATAAATTTAATTTTGTACATGAATTTGATCAAATAAAAATTAAATCCATTGAAATGCTTTACGAAGATAGAAAAATTGAATTTCGTGAATTGTCTCATATTCTCTTAACTGACAAAGCAATAAAATCAACACCAAGATGGAAAGAATTTGTTTTAAATTTTTGTTTAGATGTAGAAGATGTTTTTAAAACATGGTCAGGGCAAATACCAGCATCAGTAAATTCATCACAAAAATCATTAACAATATTGCAGCAATTGGGACACGATAAGGCATCCATGAATCAACTGGCCCATACACTAAACATGTCATATAACTTATCTTTAGAATTCAAAGAAATCTATCGACGTTTAAAATAAATTTACGAGTTTTAGTATTTCTGAAATTATTTTATGAATATTTTACTAGATTGTTAATAACCTAATTTTTAGAAACACTAACTTTAGTCAACTTTTCATCTATACTTTTCTACACCACTCCCAATACCTTAGATTCAGAATTTGCATTTTCCATTAGGGATAGTGTGGAAATCATTGGAGTAATTGCAATTAAATGAGATTATCTATTTTGAAGAGTTCAAATTAATGGAAATAAAGTCTCCTGCTTCTATGTCATTTGTTTCTACAAATCCTGCATTTACTTCTAGCACATATTTTGCAGGTTTTTCAGAAGAGTAATCAGGACAGGGTTCTGTGTTGCAAGGTAGTGCATTATCTACAACATTGATTATTCTAAAAGTCTTATCTACAAAAATCATATCCAGCGGAATCAATGTACCTTTCATCCAAAATGAAAGAATAGATTCATCATCAAAAATAAATAGCATTCCATGATCCAATTTCAAATTTTCTCTAGACATTAATCCTTGACTTTGCTTTTGAGGCGTATCTGCAACCTCTACATTTACCATAATTTCTGAATTTGTACTGTATATGAATACTTGAGAGTAATCTGTACTTTTATCAAATTCTGGAATGTCTGTTTCCATATTGTTCCCAGACATTGTTACAGCATATAGAATAATTCCCAACCCTGCAATCATTCCAAGGATTAGACCTTTTGAAACCATGTTTAGTTTTTTTAAATTAATGGATAAAAAGTCTATTAATTTTAAAATATAATATTTAGGTGTTAATCTATCCACATCCCCTATTTTCTGCACGATTACCACCATATTGGATAAATTACGCCTAGAAAATTAGATTCTTTCATTAAAAATTTAAAAATTGAAATGATTTGTAGCCATTATTGTTCCAAGAACTGTTTGAATCCATGGAAATTCTCACTCCAATGTTTGTAATTGGATTGGGTCTGTTAGTAGGTATTCAACATGCATTTGAAGTTGATCATATCACTGCCATGAGTACTCAAATGTTAAAATCAAAACAGAGTAAAAAACAATTTAGACAAGTAATTTTTAATTCAATAACAAAATCATCAATTTTAGGTACAATTTGGGGAGCAGGTCACACTACAGCACTTGTTTTAATGGGGTTTTTGATTTATGTTCTATCAATAACTATTGAAAAACAAATATTTTCAGGATTAGAAATCATTGTTGGCATCATGTTGGTATATTTGGGAATTACAACTGTAACTAACAAAAAAATAAGGTTCAAACACAAACATCCACATAAACATACGGATGGTTCTATTCACTTTGAAGAACATAATCATGATTCTAAACATGTTCATACACACAAACCATATCTAATTGGATTGGTTCATGGACTGGCAGGGAGTGGTAGTTTGGTTGTGTTAACTGCATTTAGTATGTATGATGGAATAGATGTTTTAGGATTTATTGTAATATTTGGAATAGGCTCAATTATTGGAATGTCTCTAATTGGTGGAATAATTGGGATTCCATTTGCTTTGGGAGCAAAGTTTTCAAAATTACAAAAGATATTTCGTTTGAGTATAGGTGTTTTTAGTATTTTAATTGGAATTAATGTAATTTACCAAACAAATATTTTTACAACTTATTTTTAAAAAAATATCCAAATCAAAAAATTATCGATGATTCATTTTATCTGAAGCATATGTTGGAAACAATGATGGAATCCAAGCATGAACAAACAATGCTATTGCCATAGACATTGCTCTCCACCAATGAGATTTGTAAGTGGTATTGTTTTCTTTGAGATGTTTTGTCATGTCAATCTTTTGCTTTAAAGTATCACTAATTGTCACATCTTGTTTTGTATGCTGATTTGTGTTCATAATCAAATATTTCAAAAATTGTATTTAACTAACATGTATCATTTGCAATCATTTGCAATCAATTTACAAAAGAGATAGTTATGGATTCATCAGATTCTATTGTGCTACATTCACGATTTAACGTAGATGTTACTACTGCAGTTAGAAATGAGCCAAGGTATACTGATCCTTTTTTCCCAAAGTTATGACGTACGCTCAGTGATACCTTGTTTTCTGATTGTTCAAGATCACATTGCCCATACCCACAATGCTCGCAATAAATTTTCATAAATGTAGATACGTTTTCAGATGTAATTTCTTTCCATTTGAATAAAATAAACTCTTTAGGTTCGTTTGAACCTGCATCAAGAGCTAAAAGTTTGAGTTCTGCAACATCTGTTTTATCTAAAAACATTTTGAACACTTTTTTGCTCATCATCATCACTCCAAATTTTTCCATGTAGACATCCAAATCCAAATAATTTCCAAAAATTTGATTGGCTAAAGTATTAAGACTAATTTTTCTTTCTTTTGCAATTTTTCTAAGGTGTTCATCAAAATCTTCATCTATTCTAAATGTAATTGTACTGGTATTTTTTTTACTCATATGTTGGAGTTATTTTTTATCTTATTATGTTTTAAGAAATAAAATACTTTTCATAACAATTCTTGGAACAAAATTCACTCCAATGCTATCCTCATTATCACTAATGGAGAATGCAAACTCTGAATCAGAAGTCATATCACTTGGACTATCAGTAATTATGCTAAACATTGGAATGTA
>LIAL01000079.1 GCA_001437625.1 Nitrosopumilus sp. BACL13 MAG-121220-bin23 | reverse complement strand
TACTACTTATTCACTACTAACTTGATAAAATTATTTTTAGTAAACAAGACTAATTTAATTTGGAGTAACTTAATTTTTTTTCTTATTTTTTTAGTAATTATTTTTGACAGTGTTAATACGCTTTGTATGTAATTTGATTATTTTTATGGATTAGCAGATGTAATTGCACCCTTTGCAGCTGAACCTACGAGAGTCGCATATTTTGCAAGAGCACCTGTTTTGTAATTTGGTTCAGGTTTGCTCCATTGTTTTCTTCTACTTTCTAACTCTTCTTCAGATACATGAATGTCAAGAGCATTTGTTTCAGTATCAATTGTAATTTTATCACCATTTTTGACTAGTGCAATTGGCCCGCCAACATATGCTTCTGGTGCAACATGTCCTACCATGAACCCTCTTGTACCTCCAGAAAATCTACCGTCTGTTACCATTGCCACTTTTTTTCCTAATCCTTGACCCACTAGTGCTGCAGTTGTTGCTAGCATTTCCCTCATTCCTGGACCACCTTTTGGTCCTTCATATCTGATTACAACTACATCACCCTCATCAATTTCACCTTTGGATACTGCATCAAATGCATATTCTTCTCTATCGTAAACTTTAGCACTGCCAGTAAATTTTGTCATCTCTACACCTGCTGTTTTAATTACTGCCCCTTCTGGAGCTAGACTTCCTTTTAGAATAACTGCAGTGCCAACTTTGTGTAGTGGATTTTCAATTGATCTTACAATGTGCTGTTCTTTATCTGGTAGTTTAATGGCATCAAGATTTTCTTTAATTGTTTTACCTGTCACTGTCATGCAGTTTTCATTTAGTAATCCTTTTTCCAATAATTTTTTTAATACAAATGGTATGCCTCCAATTCTATCTAATGACTCCATTACATAATTTCCTCCAGGTTTCATATCTGCTAAGTGCGGTGTTTTTTTTCTAATTCTTTCAAAATCATCATACGTTAAATCAATATTTACCTCATTTGCAAGTGCAAGCAAGTGTAATATTCCATTTGTTGAACCTCCAACTGAATTTAACATCATTATTGCATTTTCAAATGCTTCAAAAGTTAAGATTTCTCTGGGTCTGATATTCATCTCTAAAAGTTTAGCACACGCAACACCTGAATCATATACCATTGTATTTCGTCTGTTATCTTCTGCTGGAGGACTGGCACTACCAGGTAATGCTAAACCAATTGCTTCTGAAATTGATGCCATTGTGTTTGCAGTAAACATTCCTCCACATGATCCTGAACTTGGACATGCTACATTTTCAATATTTTTTAAATCCTCTAATGATAATTTTCCTGCATCATAGGCCCCTACAGCTTCGTAAACATCTACAACTGTGAGTTCTTTTCCGTCTAACATTCCTGGCTTAATTGTTCCGCCGTAAACAAATACTGATGGAATGTTTAATCTTGCCATTGCCATCATGGTTCCAGGTAAACTTTTGTCACATCCTGCAATGCCAACTAGTGCATCGTATTGATGTGCTCTAACCATTAATTCAATTGAATCTGCAATTACTTCTCTGGACACTAAAGATGACTTCATACCTTCATGTCCCATTGCAATTCCGTCACTTACAGCAATTGTTGAAAATTCTCTAGGTGTTGCACCGCCATCTGATACTCCACGTTTAGCTTCTAAAGCTAATTGTGGAAGGTGAATGTTACATGGAGTTGCCTCATTACCTGTATGACAAACTCCTATGAATTGTTTAGATAAATCATTATCTGTAAGCCCCATTGCCTTGTACATTGCTCTATGTGGGGATCTAGCAGTGCCTTCTACTACATTTCTACTAGATATTTCCATAATAGATTATTTTTAAATCCGTATAATTTAGAGTTTTTTAAAATTATCATGCAATAATTTGTTCTTGTTATCTATTTTCAATGTATATCATAACGCTTAAGTTAAAATAAAATTTAGCAATTTTATGTCCTTTACAATTTACAAATTAAAGTGTGATAATGGGCATAGAACAAATGCTGTTGTATTAGATGGATTTACTCTAGAAGAGACGTTAGAAAAATTTCCACTTCGAACTAAATGTAAGAGCTGTTGTTTGTCATTACACAAATGTTAGTATTTTTTAAAATTTTATTCATTTAAATTGTAAATGCTAAATTATGTTCATATGAGTGATACACCAAAAATCGAACAAAAAGCCCTTCAATGCCCTGTCTGCAAAAGTGACAAAGCAATGATTGTAGGTGAAAATGTAAAACTAGGCGGAAAATTTGAAGACAAAGAATTTCTAACTACTGAATTGACTGTTTTACGTTGTACTAAATGCGGATATTACATGCTATTTGATAAAATGGCCCAATTTACAACAAAAGAAACAACTTAATTTTTTTATTTCATTATTTCTTGATTATCTAACTGTGTCAAGTATTCTTGAATCTGTTCATCTGTTTCTCCACCAAATGTTATGAGAATTTTATCATCTTCTATAATGTTGTAATCTCTAATGTCTGATACTGATTCCCCGTTAATGAAATACTTTAATGAATATTCGTCAGTTGTACAAAATGCTTTTCCATCAGGGAAAACATAACACTGATCATCTAATCCTATCGATAATGAATTAAAGAGATACTCTAATTCTACTCCCGTTGCATGCTTATGGATAGTTGTACCGTCTCGAGATTCAAAATGAACCCATGGAGATTTAATTTGATAAGCCGGTGCTGAAAAATCAAATTCATCACCAAATATTTTCACTAAAATTCCTGCATGTGCATGCTCACTTCCTAATGCACCTGCATTTTCTGGACCTCCTGGAGCTTCAACTGTCATTGTCAAAAACAAATATCCTGCATAACCTACAATTAATGCAATTACTGATAATACAGCTATTGCAATTAGAGTTTCTTTCTTTTTTGCAGCTGAGTGTTTTGTAGCATAATTATCCCGCTTAATTTCGCGCTCTTTTCTATCTTTTCGACCCATGAATGTTCAAACTCTGAAATTACCCCTATTAAAGATATAATAAAAACAATAAATAAAATTGAAAAATATGCTTTTGTATGACCTGCATTTTTTGTGACATTTTAGATGGAAAACGTGAGGGTCATCTTGTATACGAGGATGAAGATCATGTTGCATTTTTAGATAAATATCCAATTGATGATGGGCATACGCTAGTAATTCCAAAAAAACACCATGAAACAATTACCGATATGAATCCTGATGATGTCGGAAAAATCTTTTCATTAGTACCTAAAATTGCAAAAGCAGTGTTGAGAGGGGCTGGTGCTGATGCATTTAGTTTAGCTCAAAATAATGGCAAAGCTGCAAAACAAATTATTCCTCACGTCCATATTCACATAATTCCTAGATATAACAGCAAAGGGGTAGAATGGACAAAACGCCAAATTCCAACTGATAAGATGCTATCTGAACTTGCAGTAAAAATTCGAGCCGCCCTTATTTAGCATGGCCTGGATTATATCTTAAAATCGCTGCAACTTTTCCAAGGCTTGCAAGCATGTTTCCATGTTCTGCGCTTCCAGAAATAACTTCTAATTGTGATCCTGTTTTTGCTGCAATTATTTCCAAGTAATCCACAATATCTTGCTCATTAACTTCTGTATCCATTGCATTACATTCCGGACAGGGTTTGTTTTTGTACTCTGTCTTTTTTGGAATTACAAGTGGTCTTTCTACAATTTCTTCTTGAATGTGTTGACAGCGCTTACACTCAGCCTCCACTCTATGTAGATTAGTGTTATCTGTAATCATTAAAATTTTAACCACGTTATTTTTCAAATATTCTATAACCTCTTGCAATCCGTATGAGCCTTTTCCTGTGTTGGTGTTTATTTCTCTAAATAGATCTTCTATCATTTTTTTCTCTTCAACTAGTCTGAAATTTCCTAAAATATCTCCTGATTTTGCAAAGGCCTCTCTAATTCCTTCAGCACCTGCATAACCTGAATCAATTGTATTGATGATGTTATTTTGTAATCTGTATTCCAAATAATTTCCATTTATGAAATCCTCCTTTGTTGGTCCTGGACCTGAAATTATTAGTCCTTTAACTGGATAGATATCGATAAAATATTCTCTTGTAGTTTGTGCAACTCTGTTGTAGAAATAACTTAATTCCATTTCTCTTAACTTTTGAAATCTTTTTGCAGATTGACCGCCCTGTCTATGCTTACCTGCTACACCTGAACCTGTTTGAGATAAAACTTCAATTTTATCTCCGTACAGTAATCCCCAACCGGCATCTTTTGCATCAATTGCTAAAAATCCAATAAGATTGTCGTCTTTTAGCATGTCTTTTAAAATATCTACATGGAAATGATCATCACACCTGTAGAGATACTGATTCAAATCTTTTGGTGGATCAATTTCCCACACTGTAACTACTTCACTTCCCAATGGTCCTCCTTCATCTGTAGGTAGCGCTCCACAAAACATCACCAATCCCCTTGCAGGTGTTTTTTTGTATAGCTTTAATCTCTGAACAACTTTACCCAGAGAATCAACTACGTGGGATCTTGTAAGATCAGACTTTATGTTATCTGCAGTTCCTTGTTCTTGTTGAAGTGCACTGATAATTTCGTGAAGTTGTTTTCCTTTTGGAATGTACACTGTAATTAATTCTGTGCCTCT
>LIAL01000078.1 GCA_001437625.1 Nitrosopumilus sp. BACL13 MAG-121220-bin23 | reverse complement strand
TGGGAGTAACCCTCCTTCTGTTTTCACGATATTTCGCTTTGCAGCCTACCTGAACCTGGTACAGGATCCTAGGGTTCTGTTTGGCTTTGCTCCATGTGGGTCGTCTGTTTCATTCCTTTTATGGAAACCTCAGGTTTTCACCATCACTGTGCGCCATATTGGATTCTTTTCTGCATCGTTGCCAACCATCTCTGGTTATCTATCTCCAGATCACATTTCCTGTATGGAGGGAGGAGTTTCCTCTGCCGTAGCAGCGTATCGTGCTCCAGCTCACATGTTATTGGTATTTTGTAATGTGATTTGAATATTACTTTGTAGGTTTTGTGCCTATGATGAATAATGTGCCAAATTCTTTTTTCCATTTTTCATTACTTTTCAAATCTTTGATTTGTTTTGTTTCTGTTATGAAACCCACATTTTTAAAAAATTCTTTCCATTCTTTTTTTGAATGTAAATGCATTTGAATTTTCATTATACTTGCCCATTTTGTTGTGGCTTTATTGTCTGTGTAAAAATCTGTACCGCAGAAGAATTTACCTCCTGGTTTTAGTAATTTATAAATTTTCTCAATTGCTTTTTCCATTGAATCTGCATAGTATATTGATTCCATGGCAAAAATAAAATCAAATTTTCCTGTATATTTCCATGACTCTACATCTGTATGTACAAAACTTTCTTTTTTGTTATTTGTTTTCTTATTTGCTTGTATAATCATTTTTTTACTCTTATCGATACCTATTGCTTTTTTGCATGTTGGCATGTCTGACACGTATCTTACTACCCATCCATTACCGCAACCTACATCTAAAAATGAAAAAGGTTTGTCAAATGAAATTTTTTTCAAAAATTTTAAAACATTTACCCCGTGTCCTTTTTCCATTGATTCTGCTTTTCCATTTACTGCCCACTCATCAAATTTTTTACTTACATTATCCATAATTAATTTAATTTTTTTATTCAATTATAATCTTCTTGATACTGATCATTGATACTGATCATTGATTCGAATAAATTCTACGTGCTTGTTATAAGTAATTTTAAATAAATTATGTTGAAAAGAAATTGCCTGACGAATCTTGTAGAAATTGTGGTGGATGTCTTCTTGAAGCAACAAATTGTTTACATTGCTTCAAAACTACATCTATGATTTGTAACACATGCTCTACATTGACTTGTGAGCAATTTCATTCGTTATGTGTGCTCAAATCGACCAACCAGACCATATCTGTGCCTAAAATCGTGCCTAGATTCTACATTCTTCCAGTATCTATGGCATGATTTTTTAAAAATTATTTACTGATAAATTATTTTCCTCTAACTAAATTGAAAAGTTGTCTAACTGCTAATTTTGGATGATTCATTGCTAATTTCAGCATATTTGATAATCCAAAATCTGCTTTTATAAAATCTAAAAATTCATCTGTTTTTAATTCCTTGATTATGTCTAGTTCTTTATCCCATTCTTTATCTGATAAACCAATCCATCTATCTTGAACTTTTCCTGCTGAATTAATTTTTGTCTCAATTGCATTTCTCCAATTTTCCTCATATGGATATAATGCATCTTTATCTGTTTTTTTATTTTTTATTGCATCTGATGCAACTTTACCTGCAACTCTGCCGAATCTTATTGCATATCTGATTCCTTCTAAAACTAATGGATTTGCTTGTCCTGCAGAATCTCCTACTAAAATTAAATTATTAAAAACTGTTTTTCGTGATAATCCGTCGTTTGGAATTAAACCATAATGGAATTCTATGGGTGTTATTTTTCCTAATTTTTTTATTGGTCCTAATTGTTTTTCTATTATTTCTTTAAGTCTTTGAGTTGGGTCTATGTCTGATTCTGGTTTACCTACTCCTACACCAATTCTTACAATGTTGTTTCCTAATGGAAAGATCCATGCATAACCTGCAGGTGTATATTCTTGCCCTACCATTAACCACCATGTATCTGGATCCGAATTTTCTACTATTGCCTCGTATTCTGCACCTACTCCAAACCTTTTCCACTGTGTGACAAAACCCATTGCTTTAGAAATTACAGAAGTAAATCCTGTAGCGTCAATAACTATTTTTGAATGAAATGTTATTTTCCCATTTGGTCCTGTACCTTTTACACCTATGATATCATTATTTTCATTTTTGATAACTTCGTTAATGTTGATTTTTAGAAAAATATCTGCACCTACTTCTTCAGCCTCATTTGCCAACCACCGATATGTTTTTCTTACGTCTAATACTGCTGCAGTTGCAATTGAATCACTGATTGTTACTTCATTATTTGGTGAAACAAATGAAAAATTCTTAATTGGATTATAACAATTATCTGGAATTCCAAATTCTTTGATACTTTCAATCCATGTAACTCCACTTGTTCTTACTGTTTCTGCAATTGAATTTTCTTTTTCAATTAATGCTACTTTTATTCCATTTTTTGCAGCTGCAAATGCTGCTGATGATCCGGCAGGACCTCCTCCCACGACAACTAAATCATAATCATACTCTTCAGGCAATTACATTCAATGATGATTATCTAGGATATAATTTTGAGGATATCTGTAATTTTTATTTTTTTAAGACTGGTTCGCCTGCAGTGTCATTTTCTCTTTCTACATCAAAAGTTTCCATATGTGCTAGATCTCTGTGCATATAGCTATGAGTTTCACCTTTTGTTTTTCTACAAAATTTTGAATGAACTGTTTTTTCAATTTCTAATGTTGTTTCATTTTCATGAAATAGGCGTTTTCCACAGTCTTCACATCTAAATTCAGGCATAAATCTTGTCTATCCCAAATCTATTTAGATGTTTCAGAATTATTTTATGGCTGATCTGTCTTCTCTATTCCTATAATCCTAAACTTTAGATGTTTCAAAATATTTTCTAAATTATGTCTGAATTTAACCTTGCTTCTTTTTTTATGTGGAGTATAATTACGGGCGCTACAATCTTTGTTGTTGGATTTTCTTATCGTAGATATTTAAATAAAAATAACCCCGTCTCATAATTTTTACAAAATATTGTTTATTTTTTTAATATATTGTATGATGCCTGTATAATCTAAATCCCCTAATCCTTCTTTCATCGCATTTTCATAAATTTCTTCAGCTTTACTTATCATTGGCAGTTCTATTCCTAAATTCGTAGCTACATTTGTCATAGTTGTGATATCTTTTTTTAAATTTGCTAGTGTAAATGTTGCATCGTGATTACCTTCTATCATTTTAAATGCTTTATTTTCACTCATTCCTGTTTTAAAATATGTTGAATTCAGAACTTCTAAAAAGATCTTTGGATCCACATTTGATTTTTTAACTAATGTTATTCCCTCTGACAATGACAATGCTAGCATTGTAATTTGTAAATTCATTGCAAGTTTAATTGAATTTGCTACTCCTTGTTCTCCTAGAAATAATACTTTGTTTGCAATTTTTTCAAATACTTTTTTACAATAATTGAAACTATCTTTTGATCCTGATGCCATCATCACTAATTTTCCTGTAATTGCAACATTTGGCCCTCCCATAACTGGAATTTCTATTTTTTTAATTTGATACTGTTGAAATTCTTTTGCAATATTTTTTGATTCAACTGGATCAATTGTACTCATATCTGCAACAATTAATTTATTATTTTTCCCTTCTACTATTCCATTTTTTCTAAATGATATTTCTTTTACAGCTTCTGCATCTTTTACTATAATTATTATTAACTCTACTTTCTCTGCCATTATTTTTGGCGATGATACAACATGTGCACCTTTTTTTTCAACTTCATTTGTTTTTCCTTGTGTTCTATTGTATACTGTAATATCATATCCTAAATCTAGTAGACGTAAAGCTACTGCGTTTCCTAACATCCCTATCCCTATGATGCCTATTTTCATTGAATTATCCTCAACTTATTTTTAAAATTAATGGCGTTCTTCATTTTGTATTTCCCATTGAGCATTTCCTAATCTTGATACTGCGAATTCTAATTGTCCTATTGTTTTATCACCTTTTTTGACTTTGGCAAAATCAAATTTTTTCATTTTAAATAATTTTTCTTTTGGTTTGTATCCTCCTTCGATAACTTTGATTTTGAATTTCTTACTTGCTTTAATGATCATTTTTCTTGCAATTTGAACATCTCCCATCCATGAAAACATTTCAAAATACCCGAAGTTCTTTGTAGAAACTTCATAATTATATAATCTTGCTTCTAATTTGATATTTTGTATTTTTGATTGTTCATTTAACCACCCTACTATTTCTTTTCCATGTCCTTTCTCAATCCCAAATGTTTCTGAAGTTGCCATCTCTTTTTATTATAATTTTAATCCATAATAATCATTTTCAAATGACTGATAAATTAAAATATTGATTAATCTTTAAAATTTTATGCTTACAATTGATTGTAAAGAAGTATCATCTATTCAAAATGAATTACTAGTTTACGTTGCAGATAAAGTTGAAGCGATCCCTACTTTAAAGAATCGTCAATTTACACTATCTACTTTTGATGATGATGCTATTTTGGATATTGAATTAGTTATATCTGCAATTAAGGAATATTTTGATTCTATTCATGAGGGTTCTAATTTTGCTGTTATTTCAAATAATAATTTTATTAGTATTACCTCTATTTCTGGGACAGTAATTACAAGGGATTCTCCAAAACAACTGGATAACATGTTTTCATGTACTCATTGTGGTTTTCTTACTAAATATCAAGTTGAACTTAATGTTCACATGAGAATTCATTACATATAATT
>LIAL01000077.1 GCA_001437625.1 Nitrosopumilus sp. BACL13 MAG-121220-bin23 | reverse complement strand
TATTAAAAAAAAAATCTAATTATATTAAAGTAGTGACTATAATAAACAGAATTTGTAAAATTTCTTCAGTCATCATATTAAAGTTTAAAAAATAATTAGAAACAGTTAGGGATAAATCACGGAATAATATGCAATGTGTATGGGTGAACTTGAGAGAAAATACGACGTAAAAATTGAAACTACAGAAGATAAAGTAAAATTTCCCGATGAACTCAAAGCAGATTTAAAATCACAAGGAATGATGGACGATAAAGGAAAACTAAAACTAAAAGGAGTTAGTCCAAAAATGCTAAAAAGAATGAAACAAGAATTTGTAAAATGTCCAGTTTTAAAAGATGATATTCAATTTGTTCAATGTTTCATATGTCCAAATTTTCAAAGTAGAGTTATGGGTGAAGTGTTATGCAAAGGCAACCCACTCAAATAACATAATAAATTTTAAAGAAATTCACGAAAGGCTCATTAGTTAAATTAATTCTCATACAATTAGTTTGGGAAAACAAAACGTAGGAATCACAGTTTCAAAAAAAGATGATTTTAGTGAATGGTATACACAAGTAGTCTTAAAGGCAAAACTTGCAGATTATGCACCAGTTAAAGGATTAATTGTTCTCAGACCTGACGGGTATTCAATCTGGGAGTCATTAAGAAATACATTTGATAAAAAATTTGCACGAAATGGAATTAGAAATGGGTTTTTACCAATACTTATTCCAGAATCATTGCTAGGAAAAGAACAAAAACATTTTGCAGGTTTTAACCCAGAAGTATTTTGGGTAACACATTCAGGTACAAATGAGATAGGAGATAGATTAGCATTAAGACCAACATCTGAAACATTAGCATACACGTTATATTCAAAATGGATTCAAAGTTGGAGAGACTTACCACTAAAAATGAATTTTTGGAATACAGCACTAAGAGCTGAAATTAAAGCAACAAAACCATTTCTCAGGACATCAGAGTTCCTTTGGCAAGAAGGACATACGGTACACTCTACAAAAGAAGAAGCTGAAAAAGAAGTAATGACAATTTTAGATATTTATAAAAAGACAGTGGAAGATGAGCTTGCAATTCCAGTAAGTACAGGAAAGAAAAGTGAAAAAGAAAAATTTGTGGGTGCGATATACACAACAACCATGGAATCAATAATGCCAGATGGTAAGGCACTGCAAATGGGTACATCTCATTTCTTGGGACAGAATTTTTCAAAACCATTTGAAGTTAAATTTGCAGATAAAGACAACGTAGAACATTTTGCATGGCAAACATCATGGGGAGTTTCTTGGAGATTGATTGGTGCAATGATCATGATTCACGGAGATGACAAAGGTTTGGTGTTACCACCAAAAGTAGCTCCAACACAAGTAGTGATTGTACCAATTTACAAAAATGATGAAGATAAAAACAGTGTATTGCCTAAAGTGGAAGAAATTCGAAATGAATTAGAATCAAAAGATATCAGAGTTCACGTTGATGACAGAGAAGGAATGTCACCAGGATACAAATTTAATGACTGGGAACTAAAAGGAGTTCCATTACGAATAGAAATAGGTCCTAAGGACATAGAGAATCAAAACATTGTTGTTGCAAAAAGATACAATTTAGAAAAAATAAGTTTGAGTTTTAATGAAATTGAAAAGATACCAATAATTTTAGATGAAATTCAAATAGAGATGTTAAAAAAAGCAAGAGAACAGACAAAAACTATCACTTTAGATATTTCAGATTATTCAGAATTTAAATCCAAAATAGAGAAAGGTGGATTCTTCAATTCCCCATGGTGTGGAAAATTAGAATGTGAAGATAAGATCAAAGAAGAGACAGGGGCTGAAATCAGAGTAATACCATTTGGTAGTGAAAATACCAATCAAAAGTGCATTTACTGTAATGAACCAAGCGTATCAACCCCTATTTTTGCAAGAGGATACTAGTAGTAATTTAGCCGCAACATAATAATACAAAAAAAAATATTTTTCAAACATGACAGTTAATCTAGAAGAAAATAGAACATTAGTAGAACAATTTAGGGAAACTAGGAGTAGAACATTAGAACTGGTAAAAAATTTAAAAAAAGATGATTTTGTAGTTCAAACTGCATCTTACATGAGTCCACCTAAATGGCATATTGGCCATGTAAGTTGGATTTATGAAGCAATAATGAGTAAATTAGATAAAAATTATGAATTTCATTCAAAAGAATTCTCAGAATATTTAAATTCCTATTATCAGCAATTTGGAGTTCCACATGATAAAAAATTAAGAGGAATCACATCAAGACCTACTGTTGATGAAATTTTTCAATATTTCAATACAATTAATCAAAAAGTAGAAAAATTTATTGGATCTCGAGAATTAAGTGAAGATGAAAAAAAATTAATTATAATTGGATTTCATCATGAATGTCAACATCAAGAATTGTTAGTGTATGATTTACAACATCTTCTTGCAGAACAATATTTACCAGTAAGAAAAAATAAAATTGAAAAGCAACAAGAAACACAAAAAGAATTTGTGGAAATCAAAGGAGGTCTATACACTATGGGGTATAATGGAAAAAATTATTGTTATGATATTGAATTACCAGAACATAAAACATATCTTGAAAATTTTAAAATGGGAATTTTTCCAATAACCAATCAAGAATATTTAGAATTTATGAATGATGGAGGATATGAAACTTACAAACATTGGTTATCAGACGGATGGGAGAAAGTCAAATCAAATAAATGGGATTCTCCAATGTATTGGGAAAAAATTAATGATGAATGGTATGTGAGGGACTTTTTAGGAATTAGAAAAATTAACCCAAACGAACCAGTATGTCACGTTAGTTACTATGAAGCAGATGCATATTGTAAATGGGCAGGAAAAAGGCTGCCAACAGAAGCAGAGTGGGAAAAAGCTGCATGTTGGAATGATGTAACACAAGAAAAGACCATATTTCCATGGGGAAATGATGCCCCAACTGAAGAAAAATGTAATTTATTAGAATCATATCAATGGGGATGTACAGAAATTGGTACATATCCAAACGGGGCTAGTCCATCAGGGTGTCAACAGATGATTGGAGACGCATGGGAATGGACATCATCAGAATTTATGGGCTATCCTGGATTCAAATCAGGATTTGATGAGTATAATGACAAATGGTTTACAAATCAAAAAGTTTTGAGAGGCGGTTCCTTTGGGACACCTGCAATGTCAATTAGGGGAAGTTACAGAAATTTCTTTAGACTAGATGAGAGATGGCTCTTTTCTGGATTTAGATGTGCACAAGATGTTTAGTTTTGATCAAGAATTTTTGTATTAAATTATCTCATAATTAGGTAATTCAAATTTTTAATAATTTTGTAACGTTGTAATAAAAAACGTGTTAACAGATGTATTTTATGTTAATTTCGTGATTACGTCGTTAATTTCGTGATTACATCGTCATTACGCGTAATTTAGAGTAGGCATGTTTCCAATTACACGTTAATTTTGTGTAAATCACGCGTTAATTTTCGTTATTTTTTTAGTAAAACGAGTTATGGATTTAGTTTAGATCGATAATGACAATAATTTTTTGGATATTGCACAAAGAATGGGTTCATTGTTTTGTAACAGGTAAAAAAAATAGATTTTATTTTTTTGATAATAACGTTAGTGAGAAGTGTTTTTTTTCATCACACCAAGTATGATTTACCATAAACCCTGTATCCTCAAAGAGTGTATCCAATTGAGATAGTTTGAATTTATGTGAGTATTCAGTGTGGATTAACTCATCTTTTCTCAAAGGTATAGTGACACCGGACTTTGATATTACAATACTCTGATTTACCAAAGACTTTAGATACATCTCAATTCGTTGTGATTTCTCATTATACACAGAGTGATGTGTAAATGTATCCAAATCAAAATCAGCATCCAACTCAGCATTAATTCTAGATAACACATTGAGATTAAATGCAGCAGTTACACCTTCTGAATCATTATAAGCTGATTCCAAAATGGATGAATCCTTTACCAAGTCCAACCCAATTAGAAACAAATCACCTGATTTCATTGTAGAGTTTATTTTTTTCAAGAATTGTACCCCATCATCAGGGGCAAAGTTGCCATAGCTTGATCCTAAAAATATTATCAGGTTCTTTTTTGTATCATAATTTTTGAGAAACTCCAAACCTCCTTCGTATGTGTCAATAATTCCTGTGATGTGTAAATTATCATATTCTGATTGTAAAACCTCAGAGGACTCAGCTAAAATCTCAGAGATATCAATTGGGAAATACTCTATTTTTTGGAATTTTTTAAAAATATTCAAAATAAGTCGGGTTTTAGTAGATGTCCCACTACCCAATTCCACTAAACGAAATGAATCATCAATATAATTAGACAAATCATTTTGTAGTTGTTTTAAAATGCTAATTTCGGTACGTGTAGGATAATATTCAGGCAGTAAACAAATTTCCTCAAAGAGTTCAGAGCCTTTAAGATCATAAAAAAATTTTGGAGAAATAAATTTCTCGTCTCTACTCAGACTGGATTTAATTTCATCAGCAAAAGAATTTTCAATTTTTATAGCATGGGGTTTGAAATATTGTAATTTATCATCTAGTGTGTATTTTTTATAATTAAGATTGGACGTAACATCACTCAAGTTATATGAATCATGTAAAGTTTCCATAAGTGTCTTATCCCAAAGATGCACAGAAAATAATATTTCTTGATATACACCAAGGATTAAAGGTCATCATTGACAGAGATATTAAAAATTGAACATTTAAAAAAATATTATATTAAAAAGAAAATATTTAGTTCAAAATCATCTATCG
>LIAL01000076.1 GCA_001437625.1 Nitrosopumilus sp. BACL13 MAG-121220-bin23 | reverse complement strand
GTATTTCTCAACATGATATGTTCTAGTTTTAAAAAAATTATTTATTCTTTTTTCCAATTACAACCATAAACATTACACTTTTACCTTTAGCATGAGGCGAAAAAAAATCAGTTACCGCATCATCATAAAATGTCAAGCCAGTCGCGCCAAGGCCATGTGCATAAGATCCAAGATAGAGTTTTCCACCAGTTACACTAGCTTCTAACTGAGATGCCCTGTAACCTCGATTGCCAAATTGCTTTAGAACTTTATTTAAATCACACATCAAAAATAAAGAAACACTACCATCTGCAGGAATGTCTTGATCTAGGCCAAGGTTACCAGCCACATGTCGAAATTTTCCTTCTTTAAGTAATTCTAGTACATTTGTCTCTTGATTGTAAAAGTATGATCCAGATTCTAAATTATCTACAGAGTTTACTATTATGTATAAATCAATTAATGAATTGCCGTATGGTTTTAGAAAATCTGTTTGAATTCCTCGGGTTGCATAGTAAATTATTGTAGAAAATTGTTGTAGTGAAATTGATTCCAAAGAAAATTGTCTTGTAGAGCCACGTCGCATTATAACAGATTCAATGGAATCCTGAGGCATTGTATTTTCAGGAGATATCTGTAAGGTGATGGTGTTTTCAGGGTTTACATGTATTGTATTTTCTGTAGCATTGTCCTGCCAGTTCTTCACTTCAACTGCTGAATTTAGTGATGAATCTTGATGCATCGCCTGTATTTCTAGATCATCAATGTCATAGTTTGAAAGCGGTTCTGTTTTTGCATGAAGTACCTCTACTTTTGGAACATTGTCCTCTGAAACATTACTGGTGAATCCTATTGGTACAAGTGCAAGAGACACCTCTTTATCCGTGTTTAAGTCAAGGAGTGAATTTACTTGTTTATCCACAAAACCAACTATTACTTTTGTAGCCAAATCATATGCTGAACTAATTGCAAGTGTATTTGCTATTATTGTACCACAGTCCCAAAACGCATGACGATACTCCCGTGTTTGATACTTGACTGTGTTTCTTGTAAAGATGTCAGTGTAAATTAGAATCATTGGTGCTTGCTCCACATTAGCATCATTTCCAGTGGCATCAACAAGAACACTTCTGTAATCTCCTTTTCGTAATTGTCGTAGTTTCATTTCTTTAGGATCAAAATGATAAACCCCCGCCTCTAGACCCGGAACATCTTGACATACAACATAAATTTCTATATGATAAAGTGCACCAGTACAGGATGCAGCTCGAAATTCTATAATTCCTGTACCTGGAAAATTAATAGTTTTTGTAATCCCTGCAGACAAGTGAAGTATATTTGCAATAACATTGAGGTCAGTAATTTGTCCTCCTTCTTTTAATTGAGTATTGTCTGAAATTGCTTTCAGTGCTGAAAAGTCTTTTTCTAACTTTTGAATTGGCAAGTCAACGGAAGGAAGGTCTTTGTATATTTTGTATGGGTTTGGTCTATTTGCAGAATCAAAGGAATGAAACCGGTTCATCATAGAGCCATTTGGATGCTTTGTGCCATTGTGATAGCGCCAAGCTGTTTCTATATCGTCATTCATATCAACATCTTGCCGTATTTTTAGATCTTAATGTGTGCTCTTTCATCTTTGCCTTGCGTTCTTTATCAGGTTGAACCAATATCATCAGTATTGGATTTTTTTACTCTTAGACCTTGAGGTTTTTCTTTATTCCCCTTCTTATTTTCAAACAAACCCATAACAGAATTTCATGAATTGGACTTAGTTTAGCATTATTTTATGCCTGATTCAGGCATAAATTAAACAAATTGGAAATTTTTTACTCCTCGCCAAATATACCACGTGCCTATGGTCCTATATGGAATCCAACTGTTTGTGATTTTGAGTATTTCCTCAGTGGAAGGATTTTCTAAATTATATAATTTTTTAATTCCGTTTATCAATCCCAAGTCACCTAAAGGAAATACATCCACTCTGCCCAATGCAAATATCAAATACATTTCTGCGGTCCATTTGCCGATTCCTCGAATTTTGGTCAATTCAGAAATGACATCCTCATTAGACATTTTTTTAAAAATTTTAAAATCTAATTTTTTATCTACAATCATTTGAGAGATATCAAAAATGTATTCTGCTTTCATTCGGGACAACCCTACAGACTTAATTTCTTCTTTGGACAATTTAACAATGTCAGAAGGAGTCGGGTATTTTTTTCCAAATAAATTTTTAAATCTTTTAGATATGGATTTACCTGCACTGTCAGAAATTTGTTGAGTAATAATTGCTTCAACTAGTGCTTCAAAAGGATTGGAGATGGTTTTAATTTTACACTCACCAACAGATAGAATAATTTTTTTTAATTTTTTATCTTTCTTTAAAACAAATAATGCATCATCATACATGAATTAAGTAACTGTTGATCATATTTGAGGCATTATTATTTTTTAAATCTAAAATCTCATCCCACTTACTCATTACAATTACGTAAGACTATGGGTAAGTCTGCCCATATCCCCTGTTGAATTACGCTATTAGCAAATCTATTGGACAAAACACGACTAGAGAAATTATTCTGATTTTAAAAAAGACATTCTAGTTTACGTTACGTATCGCTAGGGAGGAGTATCTTTTTTTACAATAGTACACGAGTCAAAGATTCCTGTTTCAAAATCACGTCACTATCTAGTCGTTAATTGACACTTTTCATGTCAAAATGTTAAAAGAATTTAGTAAAAATGTCCCAAGATTAGAATTTCTAATTTGTGAGGGTGAAAGCATCATCAGTTTCACCTTGATCAAAAGTCATTGCACAGCACTCGTGATACACATGATCGTTTCTAATTTGGGCTTCTTGATTCAATTCAATTACTTGTTTGCATAGGGTACAATTCATGACAATAATACCTCTCAATACTACTTATGCCCATTCTTTTATTTTTTTAATTTTAAAAAAGTGTCCCAAGATTAGAATTACGGATTTTGAAGTTTGTCAGAATAGTTTTTTCATCTTTGTCAAAAGTTATTGCACAGCACCCATGATCATTTCTAATTTTTTTATTAATTACTTGATCAATTTTGTAGAATGTCTATACAGATCATGAAGATTTTTTCCATCTAGGTCTGTATTGTGTAGTTTGTTATAATAATTTGTCAGAATAGTTTTTTCATCTTTGTCATAAGTTATTGCACAGCACCCATGATACACGTGATCATTTCTAATTTGAGGCTCTGATTCAATTTCTGTTTTGCATAGAGTACAAATCATGAATACAGTACCTCTCAATACTACTTATGCCCATTGTATTACTAAGAATTTATTATATTTGTGAAATTATTTCTGATTTTTAAAATCTAAAATTTTGTCCCAAAGATAAGTAACGTTAACGTCTCACTACGGGGTAAGTCTGTCCATATCTCTATGTTTTGACAAGTCAGTTGTAATGTAATGTTATATGTTGTAAAATTATCGATACAACGTCAATGTACCAAAGTCAAAACTAGATACAATGAAATGATTGTGTGTCTAGTGGATCTAGAATGATGAGAAGACATGGGTGAAATAAATCCCATTCTTTTCATCATAACTAATTGTCAATTAATCTTAAAGTGTTCTAGTTTGTGTGTATTATTTTGAAATCTTTCTAGGATTAGTTTTTCTTCATTTAATACCAAAAATTATTAGTGAGTTACAAAAAGGTGTTGAAACTTACGGTGTCAATCTGTCAACATCTCTTGGATAAAATGTAGTGTCGCGAATATTCTCAGTTCCAGTTAAGGCCATGATTAATCGCTCAAGACCAATACCACAACCTGCGTGTGGAGGGACACCGTAATCAAATGCATTAAGGTGGTACTCAAAGGAATCTGTTTTCATGCCTTTGTTGCTCATTCTCTGAGCAAGCTCGTCACGTTTTTCAATTCTTGTACTGCCTGAGGACAATTCTAAATCCCCAAACATCAAATCAAATGATTCTGAAAGTTTAGGGTTGGATTTGCTGTCTTTTACGTAGAATGGTTTTGGTCCCAAAGGCCAGTCCGTAATAAAGTAAAAACCCTCCAGGCCTATTTTTTTAAGATTTGAAGGATACAAGTCATCACCCCATTCTGTTTTTGCACCTGCCTTTTGCATTCTGTCTACAAGATCATCATAGGTGTATCTTGGAATGCTTTCTGGAACTGTAATTGGAGCAAATTCAGAACCGGGGTTTTTTTGAATGTAATCGTTAACTGCGTTAATTGAAACTTTGATGATGTCCTCAATTCTGCTCATCACATCATTGTAATCAACAAATGCCTCTTCCAAGTCTATTGAAATTGCCTCAGCCAAATGTCGATTTGTTCTTGATGGTTCTGCTCTAAAAATTGGTGCAATTTCATAAACTTTTTCAAAACTCATTGTCAGTTGTTCTTTGTACAGTTGGGGGCTTTGAGCTAAAAATGCTTCCTTGTTATAGTAAAATATTGGAAACAATGCAGCTCCACCTTCAGTAGCTGTTGCAATCATTTTTGGAGTGTTAATTTCTACAAAATTTTGATCATTAAAGTAATCTCTAATTGTTTTTAGAACTAAACTTCTGGTTTTGAAAATATGTTGCAAGACATCACGTCGAAGGTCAATTGGTCTTACCTCTAAACGAGTGTCAATATTTTTCACAGTTTTAGCAGTTGGCTCAAATGGAGGAATTGTTGTAACTTCAGAAAATACTCGTAATTCGTTTGGAACAATTTCAAATCCGCTTGGTGCTTTCTCAGATGCCTTTATGGTTCCAATTACCGCAATTGATGAATGTGCTTTTAGTGAAGATATTTTTTCACGTATCTCATCAGGACAATCCCCTTTCTTTGCGACAATTGAAAGGTCGCCGTTCTT
>LIAL01000075.1 GCA_001437625.1 Nitrosopumilus sp. BACL13 MAG-121220-bin23 | reverse complement strand
AATTAAAATTCTAACTCTCTATCCATTTTTTCCTTTTTTTATCATATTCTTCTCTACTATATCTTAGAAAAGCTGGTGACCCTGCAACAACAGTATTTTCATCAACATCTCTTGTTACAATTGCACCCATTGCAACAACACTATTTTTTCCAATTGTAATTCCTGCTTTAATTACTGCACGTGCACCAATTATCGCATTATCTTCAATTGTAACTCCTACCATTTTATTACACATTGGATATGGATCATTTGTTAAAACAACTGCTGGACCAATAAACACATTTTTTCCAATTCTAGATAATGGTGGAATGTATGCCTGTCCTTCAATTTTTGTATTATCGCCAATTTTTACATCATAATCAATATGTGCAAGGGATCCAATTTTTACATTATCGCCAATTTCAACATTATCTCCTACATATGCAAAATGCCAGATTTGGACATTTTTCCCAATTTTTGCTTTTTCAGAAATAAAATTTGTAACCATTATCTTACAAATGCCATGGATTTGCCTTTGTAATAATTTTTTCAGGTAATTTGTCTTTATTATTTTTTAAAAACTCAATTTCATGTTTTTTGTCTCTAAGATCATCAGGTAACATTATTGGAATTTCCTCCATAATTGGATAAAACCTAGAACATTTTGGACAAAATATTGCACCCTCAATTATCACACCATCTTTTTCTTTAATTTCAAATAACTCTAAAGGATAATTCTTGTCTATTGGACATGCTAGTATTTCCATCATTGTTTTATTCATTTTAAATCCAGATAAATTGGGGTTCCTTTTTGACTAGATAAAAGTGCCGCTTCTGCAATTTTTGTAACATTTACTGCTTCTTGTGATTTAACAATTTGTTTAGTTTTATCCATAATGGAATCTAAGAAATTTTGAATTTCTAACATTAATGGCTCTTGTTTTTCATTTTTGATAGTTTGAGACTCTTTTTCTTTTTCAATTATAATTTCTTGACTAAGAAAATCAGATGAAATAATTGCTTCTGTACAGACTGCACTAAATTTTCTAACTTTTTTTGGTGTAATCCAATTTGATGAAATAATTGCAACTTTGTTATTTTTATATCCTAACATAATACTTGCAAAATCTTCATGTTCATGTTTAATTTTTCCTGCACGTGCAAAAACTACTTGAGGCATATCATTAAACAACCAATTTGCAGTGTCTATGTCATGAACTGAAGTATCATAGATAATTCCAACATCTTTGATATGCAATGGCATTCTATTTTCTCTATGAAATTCAAGCATAACTAGATCTCCATATTTTTTTCCATCAACTATTTTTTTTACAACATCCACTGCAGGATTAAATCTTTCAATATACCCGCATGTAAGAATAACTTTGTTTTTTTCTGCAAGTTTAGCAAGTTTTTCACCATCTTCAGATTTGTATGTCATTGGCTTTTCTACAAAAACATGTTTTTTAGCTTCCAACAATTTCATTGCAATTTCTGTATGTGTTGATGTGGGTGTTACAACAAATGCACCATCAAATTCTTCAGAATTTAATAATTCATCTAATGATTGATAATAATTTACACCGTATTTTTCTCCATATTCCTTACTTTTTTCATGATTAGCATCACATATGGCTACAAGTACGCCCAACTCTGATAAAATTCTAGTATGATTTTTGCCCCATCCGCCCGTTCCAATTTGCACAATTTTCATTTAATATACCTCTGTTAACCAATGAGCATAATCTATATTTTTATTCATTACGATATCTGAATATTCTTGCATCATTTTTTTTGTAATGTCTCCTGGTTTTCCATCACCTATTTTTTTAGAATCCATGGAAATTACTGGTGTAATTTCTGCAGCTGTACCTGTTAGAAAAATCTCATCTGAAATTATTAGTTCACTTCTTGTAAAGTTTCGTTCAACCACATCTATGTCTAAATCTTTTCCAATTTTGAGTATTGCATCTCTAGTTATACCTTCTAATGCTGAAGATGATAATGACGGTGTAATTAATTGACCATCTTTTACAATGAATATATTTTCCCCTGGTGCCTCACTTACATTTCCATCCTGATCAAGTAGAATTGCTTCATCTACACCATTTCTTTTTGCTTCTTGTGTTGCAATAATTGAATTTAGATAATTTCCACCCATTTTTGCTTGTGTTGGTGTAGAATTATCTGAGAATTTTCTCCAAGATACTATTGCTGCAGTAATTCCATTTTTATTAAATAAATCTCCAAACGGAAATGTAAAAATTGCAACATTTGTTGGAGCTTTTTCTGTTACATGAAGACTAATTCCATAATCTCCAACAAAATAAAATGGTCTAATGTAACATGATTTTTTAATCTTATTTTTTTTACAAATACCAATTATTGCATTAGTAATTTCACTATCTGTAAAATTTAATGAAATATTATAAAATTGACCTGATTTTCTAAATCGTTTTACATGTTCTTCTAATCTAAATACATGTAGATTTTCCCCATTCCAATATGCTCTAATCCCTTCAAAAACTGATGTTCCATAATGGATAGCATGAGTGGTTATTGGGACTTGTGCTTTTTCTGCGGGCATGTATTTTCCATCAAACCAAACATATTTTGAAAGGGGTAGTTTCATATCCAATTTTTAGATGATCACTATTAATTTATTTTCAATTAATTTTCATGATTACATATTGCTTGATAAAATAATTATTTTTTTGACCAACCTTCTTTAGGAAATTTCATTCCTAGTACTCTTGTAGTCCTATCTTCCATAGATGCATATTTTTCTACCGTTTTCCATTCCTCCTCAATTATTTTAGATATGCCTTCAGGAACATCTTCTTTCCATGATGATTTTTTACCTTGTGCTGCATCGTACAATTTTTCTTTTACTGATGCTGCAGAAAGAGATTTTCTTTCACCAATTTTTGGTTTTAGTCTATAAAATTTCAACATATATCCTTCAGCTTTATCTCCAGTATATGAAAAATATTTTCCTTCAACACCATTGAGAATTTGTTTTTTTAATCTCCATGACTTTGGTGTCAATAAAGGCGGTAGATATTTTTTAAATGGTGCCAAAAATGAATAATCCTCTGTAATTTCTATTGAATTACCAAAAACTGACATTAGCATTTTTTTCCTAGATTCAAAATTAAATGGAAAACTTTTACTATTAACTTCCTTATCATCACACTTGAAAATAACTGGCATGACTTTTACAATGTCTGCCTCTTTTTTCAATTCTTTAATGATCTCTACATGAGCATTTGTTACTGGATTTAGATGTGCAAGGTATAGTGCTGTTATCAATTATAATTGCTAAATAATTCTTATATTTCAATGATTAATTTTTAGAATAATTGTCTATCCGTATGACTCATACTTTACTTCAAAGCTACCATCTTCACGTTTATCGTGCTCTGTGATGAATCCTTTTGGCTTTAGAAAGTCCATTACCCCATCAATGGTCCCTTGCCAACCACAAACATAGAAAATGGTATTTTGTTGAGTAATTTTACCTTCAATTAATTCCTCTAATGGTGATGCACCTTCAGTTCTAGGTCTTAGAAATGTTTCAACTCTACCTGTTTGACCTGCCCAACTTCTGTTAAACCATTCTTGTGGTCTACTGATTGCTGCACGATATTTAAAATTCCATTTATCCTTACCTTTTGAGATACTTTCATCTTCAAGACCTGTTAGCAAATCTTTGTAACTTAATTCATCGACATAACTGGCACCGTGTAAAATAACAATCTCTCTTTTATCATTAGTATCGTGAAGATGCTGTGCAAAACTGACAAATGGTGCCAATCCAGTTCCGCCACCAATGCAAACGATTCTTCTTGTATCTTTTTCACCGTTTGGTAATTCTTGACTAATTCCTAATGCTCTACCTGCAGGTTTCAACCAAAGAATTTCATCTCCTTCTTTTACATTAAATAATTGTGTAGTCAATCTTCCTGGAAGTGGTTTTCGAACCCATCTAATTACAAATTCAATATACTCTTTATTTTCTGGGTGGGATGCAATTGAATATGCCCGTCTAACAATTTTTCCTGCATTTTCTGGATTTGGTAAACCTAATGTGAGAAATTGACCCGCTTCAAAATCTGGAACTGGAACATCATTTGGAACAATTCTAATAATAACGAGATCCTCTTTTATTAATTGAACATATGTGACAGTTGCTTTGTTATCTACTACCATAACAATTGAATCACAATATTGAAGCTTAAATATATTGTGATAATTTCCTTTCTTTACATTTAATAAAATCGCTAAACGTTAATAACCAATTTAAAAAATATTATTCAATCAGTATTCTGGTTATTGGGCCGGTCGTCTAGTCTGGTAGGATAGGTGCATGGCATGCATCGGATCAAGGGTTCAAATCCCTTCCGGTCCACTTATTTTTTTAATTTTAACAATAAATTTTTAATTTGTAGATCAGCACTTTTTTCAATTTCTTTAATTTTGTCTGCTGAAACAATTATGTCTGTTTGAATTGCTACTTGTAATGCACTTTTTTGTACCTCTAAATTAGAATCTGAAAGTAATTTTAAAACAATATCTGTAATTTTTTTAGCCTTTAGATACCCTAATGCTCCAATTGCACATGATCTAACTGTTCCATGTTTATCTTCTACAAGTTTTATTATTTCTGGAATTGCACTTCTTTCATTTCGATTAGCTAATACTAGTGATGTAAACCCTCTGATATTTTTATTTGGTGAACTAAGATTATTAATTAAAATTTTTGAAATTTGATTCTGGTTTAATAAAAGTGCATTAAACGCTTCTCCTCTAACTTGAATGCTGTCATCATTTAATCTTAAAATTATTTGTTCCAATATTTTTAATTCATTAGTATTGTGTAGTGTTTCTAAGATTTTAATTTTTTTTTCAGATTTTCCTAATTCTAATATTTTTATAATCTCTTCCAAGATAATATTAAATTCTATTTT
>LIAL01000074.1 GCA_001437625.1 Nitrosopumilus sp. BACL13 MAG-121220-bin23 | reverse complement strand
CTTTTAGAACAATCTTAATTCTGCAATTTTTAAAATAATATCCAAACACAATAAAACATATAATTTATTGAAAATGTCCAAGAAAACTATTGTAACATTTAGATTTTCATCATGTAATCAAACATGCAACAAAAAATCTGAACAAGTTAATCTCTCTTTTTGTTATCTAATCTTGTTTTATAGTTCTGAGGTTGTTACGAGTTCTTTGTTTCTTTATGTTGTGATGTTCATGTTCTGTTAGGCACAGAAATGGTTAATACAACAACAATGCCTGACATATTCAGACATGCCAGGTAAGATGATAGCAAATCAAGTTACACAAAAAGATGAAAGTAGAGAATCTGTGGAATCCAAGATAATTTTATTCATGTTAAAAGACAAAACCAAAGAAGTAGGTCTAGCCGAAATTCACAGAAGTATTGATACAAACTATACCAAAGAAGGAATCAATGGAATTCTAAAACAATTAGAAAAGGATGACAATATCAAAAATGTAGCTGTTAAACCAAAAGATCCCAGATATCTTGTTGCAGATGTAGAAAAATTCACTGCACAGTTTGAAGCATATGCTTACAAGGATTTTACTTCTTACATGATCAATCAATTATGGGTTGATAAATCAGAATTATCAAAAATAAAACAATATGAGGATAAAACAAGAAACGATATTTCTGAATTGATATTCAAGTTTGGTTTAATCTCTTTAGAAACAATACTTGCAAGTTATAGAAGAAGAAACAAAGCAGAAAATCAAGAAGTATGGTTAAGAAATGCCATGTCCTTTGAGAACAATCTTAATTCTGCCAAATTCTCCGAGCAAGTTAAAAGAAAATTATTAAAAAATATTATGGCAAAGGAAGGAACAGTAGACAATCTGGATGTCATGCCAAGAAGAAATCAAACTAAGAAATCAGATTATCAAAAACAGGCCAGTGAAATGGAACTTGCATTGGCCAAGATGTTTCCTAAAATGATGAAAGAGTTTAGAAGCATTGAGGATAATTTATGGAAAAAAGAAACTTATGAAACAATGAAGGATGTTTGCAAGAAAAATCCAGAATATCTTTTAGAATAAAGATAACCTGGGAATTAAAATTAGAATAATTCTTGAAAGATTTAGCCTATTTTCATGCCTATATTTTCAAATAGCAGGGCGTTGTTGACATTTCATGCTAGACGCAGTCAAAAAAAAGGAAATGATGGAAAAAATTGTAAATGACATCATGCAACGAATGAGAGAGCAAGGTATGTCCCAAGAAGATATTGTCAAAAAGATAGCAGAAATTTCAAAACAAGGAAAAGAATATTGACATACAAAAAAAGACTACACTCCATGACGCCATGCACCTCAAAGGAAAAGGCATTTTTAAAAACCAAAAAGAATTCAAAGAAATAATTTCTTATAATTCTGTGTGAACATGCTTAACTAAATTGAATTTGTATTATGGGGCTGTTTGATAAATTTAGTAAAACATTTGACAAGTTTTGATAAGTATACTAAGGATGGGTATGATGAAAAAAATAGAATTTTAAAACAACAAAGACAAGAACATCATTCACAGGGGAAATCCATATCAACAATAGACTACTTTGCAAAATATGGATGAATTAGAATTCTATATGGATGTCTCTCCGGAATGGTGGGTTAAATCAAGAAAAGATGAATCCTACATTAAAAAATACATCTATGAGAAATTTGAATATGATTTTTATCCAAGAAATATTTCTGCTGATGTCAAATCCACATTACTTGATAAATTAAAAAATGGAAAATTTGTGTATGAATTTTTACCTGAAGATGAAAACATAAAAGAAAATTATTCTATTTGGAACGGAAAAATATCTAATCAACCTAGTAAAAAATTAACAAATTCTAGACTTTTGATCAATTTCTAACGCCATCTAACATAGTCTAAAGTACACTTGACACAAAGAATATTTCAAGATGAATAATGTCTCAGTCATAATTTGTCTAACTGATATTTCAAGCATGTACAAAAGTATTGGGTGCAGATAGACCAACACTGTAAAAGTAATTTGATAAATAACCGATAGAATTGAGAATATTATTGATATTAGAAGAATTAAGAAAAAAAGCCCTATACCAAAACTCTATTGAGATCTGGATTGGAGTAAGTGAAGAGAAAAAAATAGACTGGGTTAATGCTGATAACTATCAAAAGTTTATTGCATTTCTTTTAAAAAATGAACTAGCCATGAAACAAATGACTATTTGTTTTGATGAATCAGATAATGCATCTTACGGCGGTCACAGCAAAAAAGTATTTGCTAACAAATTGGCTGCAATAAATGATGTAAATTCGCACTGCTATTCAATAAAATTGAAAGACAGTGCAATTGAATTAATTCGAACATTTGTCCTCTAGTTTTATTGTCGTTTTAACTTTGGATTAAAAATTGGATTTTACATATTTTACAAATCCCCTCTCAGTAATGATTCTCTACATATGGTGAAGGGTAATTGTGTAACAAAGCAGAAGATGTGGGCAGATAGACACCACAAGTTACTGTAAACTGGAACATACCTGTGAGGCAAAAATATAGATTGTCAAAATCAGGTGTGAAAATAATATTAATCCATTAGAAAAATATCAAATCAACCTTGACTACTACCAACTATGATTCAATCTTAAAAGAAACTTCTAACTGGATGTCTACAAATGATTTACACAAAAAAATTGGAACAGACAAAGCCGAAATGATTGAAAGTTGTAAAAAATTACTTGCGATGGGTTATCTTAAAACTAATCCAAAACAAAATAAATTATTTTATAGAAAAGAGGATAAAGCACAAAGTGAATTTAATTTTACACTGTTAATTGCTGTCTTTGAAATGAATCAAAAAACTGAATTACATAATCTAAGTCAATTATCTAGTATAATGAGAAATGATGGTAAAGGTTTAAGACAAAAATGTCTAGATATATTGGAACGTATCAATGAAGAAGTGAAACGAGCTTACATGGTTAAAGCCAAATTAGATTATCAAAAGAATCAGTCATCAATTCCTGCCAACATTGCAGATGAAAGAATCAAAAAACTAGACAAGTATGTTGAAAAAATTATGAATGCTGTAATGAGTAAAAATAAAGATGAGGTAACGGTTAAAGCGATTCAAACTTACTTTAACCAACATACAATAAAATTTGAAGATTTTAAAATTTAATTAGATTATTCCGTGTAATTATTCTGCTTTGTCAGAATCTTGTTTTGCTTCATCGGATTTACCTAGTTTTTTCAATGAATTATCTTTGAGAAGTAATAAATTTGAATCGGCTTCACCATTCATGTTTTTGTCTATACTGATTGCTTCATCAAAGCATGCAATGGCTTCCTGGTGTTTTTCTGATCTTTGTAGTGCAATACCTTTGTCAACTAATTCAAGTAGCAATTCAGAATTATCTTGGTCTTTATTTTGTTCTTCCATGATTTACAAATAAAATCGGTCTTCATTAACTTTGGTTAAATGCTAAAATAAACTTCAAAATCTACTGCAGCAATCCCCTTTATCTCTCTCAAGTACGTCTCTAGAACCCAGACCCTCATACTTTTTTTCTTTTTTATGCTATAAGGTAATAGTAGATGTGTTGGAATCGGCAGACTATCTAATTTTATTGGTTTTACTAAAATCACCAATCTTAGTTTTCATATGTTACAAATTTACCACGATAAAAAACGCGTTACGCCATAAAGTTCAACATTATAGGAGAAACACTCTTTTTTTAAAATCAGACTAAATTATCAAAACCAGTCATCTAAATTAACTAATTTCATAAATATACGATATATTTGATGATAATATTGAAACCTGTATTCATCATTACGTTAGTAGCAGTTTCTATGATTGGGTTAATGGTTCCAAGTGTGTTTGGGCAACAATTTCAAGATTTTGATTATGATATTCGCGGCGGTAAAGTTTTAAACTTTGAAATAGATTCTGAGAATGCATCTCTGCTTATTTTCATTGATGCTAGGGCAAGAGGAGAATTAATCATAACATTGCCTAGAGCTATAATTGATGCAAAAATAGGTTCTGAAGATATTGACTTTAACATCTTTAATCGTGGAATGCAACTTACATCATATGATGAGACCATTACCCCTTATGATAGAACTGTCACCATCCCTTTCAAAAGATCAAATGATGAACTAACTATTGTTGGAACACATGTTTTTTCACAACCAGCAATTGTACAAAGTAGTGGACCACAGTCAATAGAACAAATTGTGCAATCCAAATTAAATATGGAAATACCTGATGGAAAAGCAAAATTATTGATATTTTCTAATACTGATTGGTCTGGGGCATATCAGACTTCAAATGTTGATTTTACTGAAATAGTTGGTCAAAATAACGATGAGGTTATTTTTGAATGTAATTCTACCCTTGGAAGTCAAGGTATGTTTGGTACAAAAATTCAAAAATTAACACAAGAGGGTTACTTGGAAATGTATCTAATTCAAAATCAACAAATAGTATCTCAAGGATCCACTGAAACAAACTTTGGCGAAGTATTCCTCAAGGGTAACTGTGTATCTAGTTCTGACCCTACGGCTTCTACCAATCCAGGTATTCCTAGAGGTGGAGGTTGCCTCATAGCTACTGCAACTTATGGTTCAGAACTAGCAACTGAAGTTCAACAACTCAGAGAGTTAAGGGATAATCAATTGTTACAAACAGAATCAGGTACACAATTCATGGCAATGTTTAACGATGTTTACTATTCCTTTTCACCAATAATTGCAGATTATGAAAGAGAGAATCCACTATTCAAAGAAGCAGTAAAGATTGCAATTACTCCAATGATTTCCAGTTTATCACTAATGGAGAATGCAAATTCTGAATCTGAAGTATTGGGGATGGGACTATCTGTAATCATGCTAAACATTGGAATGTATCTTGGAGTTCCAGCTGTAGTGATTGTTGGAATTA
>LIAL01000073.1 GCA_001437625.1 Nitrosopumilus sp. BACL13 MAG-121220-bin23 | reverse complement strand
TTCATCGTCAGAAATTTTTTCATCATACCACCAACCAACAATAGTTTTAGTCCACATAGGAATACTCCAATCACTTTCAGAAGACATTTTCAATAATGGAATTTCAATTATTTCCTTTTCAATTAAAAATTTAATTCCTTCAAGAAATTCTGAGTCAGCAATTTGATTAGTTGACCACCAATCTCCACTTTGTTTTATCCAAATTGGGACTTTAGGCATATCAGGGGGCAATCCTTTTTCAAAACCAGATATTTCCCATGTGCCCTGTGTCGAAGGATCCACGTTAAAGATCACATGCCAAGAGCCCATTTCATCCATACTTTGGAGAAATTTAACAGGTTCGCCATCTAATGTGACATCAAATTTTTCATTACCTGAAGTTGGATAAAATTCAAAATTTGCATATCCTTCTAATGGAAAACTGTTGTAACCAATGATACTCATTTTTGTATCTGTATCATCAAAAACAGGATCATGGTACCATGTTCCAGGAGAATCATATCTGAAATCAAAGTCACCACCAGCTTTTTTTGCAGTTCCGGGTACAACAGTGGTATCCATGGTTCCAAAGCAACTGTAGTAGTAAACATCATCAGTAATAGAAGGATCAGGGTACATTGAAAAATCTACAATTTCACCAGGATCAATTTTTTCAATGAATTCCATATTTTGTCCGACATCCAAAACTTGATCATATCCATGAATTACTGCAAAAACTTTAGGGTTGTAAATTGTGATGTCACCAGTATTTTGAATTCTACCAGTAAGATGACCATCATCATATGTAATCAAAGTTTCATCATAAAGAATTACAATTGGAAGTTCTTGTTGAGAAGTTTTTTCAAAAGATAATTCTGCAGGAAGTAAAATTGGATCATCTAAAACTTCAAAGAATTTAATTTTAAATGGAATTTCATTACCAGAAGCTAGTGGTACGTGTTGAATAGTTTTAGAAAATATTTGAGAATCATTTTGTATTGAAACAGTTACTGTTGGAATAATTGCATAGTCAAGGTCATTTTTTACATTACCAACTACTGTATAGATTCCATTAGAATCAAAATATGAAACATATTCATGACTGGGAATAAAAACTTCAGCAAAAGAAAATTGTGGAGTTGCTATCAAACATACAAACAGTCCTAGTGCTAATAAGAAATAATTTGATTTTAAAATTTTAGAAGGAGTTGATAATATCTTCAAATCCAGATGATGATTTTTCAAGTGATCCAGGTCTGTGTTCTTCAACTAATTTATCTACAAGCTCCCTTACTTTAATATGATATCTTTTTTTCAACTCAACAACTTTGATTTCAACTAACCCATCAGCAACAATTTGTGAAAGATAAAGTGAAACAGTTGACGGGGATTTTTTAACTTCTTTTACTAACTGAGTAAATTCCAATCCATTTTCTTTGATTAGTGCAAGTAGTAAATCACGTGGAGTTTCTTTTCTAAGAGCTTTGATAACAATTGATTCTTCTTCTGTAATGTTTGGAGAATAATATCTCACTTGTCTTGGACCACGCATTACTTTGACAACACCATTGTCTTCTAATTTTTTTAGATGATGAGATAGTACACCATTTTTTAATCCAGATGAACGCATAATTTCACGAAATTGGATTCCAGGATTGATATCAATTAGTTCCTGTAATTTTTGAGTTCTATCAATCATTTCTAAACACTCCCATTGCCAATAATCCTAACGTAATAAATGTCAACAAGTGTCCAACCTCATTTAATGGCATCAATCCAATATCAAAGAGATTTGGCCATGTACTATCTAGAAGCAAAGCAGATTCAGCCCCAATGAAAGTAGTAAATGCAATTGCACTAAGCAAAAGTCGCTTTGTTCTTAATCTAAAATATGCAGATAAGGCTAGTGTTGCAATAAAGACTGCAAGTGTAATTCCACCAATGTGTAAAAAGATGTGAGCCAAATGATAACCGTGTAACATGTGGGGAATGATTATCGGGATAGCTAAAATTGCAATCACTCCTGCAACTACAATAGAAAATAATGTTGATTTTCTTTCAATTAGATTTTCAGGCTTAAACAAAGTGATCAGATTATTCAATTATTCAAATTTAAACTGAACTGGTTCAAATATCGAATAGATATGAATTAAATTGGAATTATGCTTTTTTTGACTAAAAATTCAAGGCTTTCAACAAATGTTTTATCGTCTATTTGACCATCTATCCACCAGCCAGTAGTAACTCTAATCCATGAGGGTATTTTGTTAACTTTTATTCCATCCAATTGATTTTCAGAAATTGTAATAATTTCATTTTTAATTAAATAATTAATTATGTCAGTAAATTTATCATCAACAATTTTTTCTTCAGACCACAACAATGCGTCCTCACGAATCCAATCAGGAATTAAAGCAGAGTCATTAATTGTATTTTTATTAATAATAATGGGAATACTAGTTGTCGCAAACTCATTACCGCCTAAATTATTAAAATTAAGATTAACAATTCCGGATAAATTATCAGGTACGGTAAAGTCTACAACATTATGTTCTGTTTTAGAATCTGTACTCACTCCATTTTGCTCAAAAAATAATTTATCATCTTGAGTGATAGAGAATTCATAGTTTGTAGAAACAGGTTTGTTTTTTAAGAAAATATCAGTGACATCAAAAATAATTTTGGCATCTGAATTAGATTCAAGAATTTCTGGTTCCCAGGATACAAGAATTCTAAATTGTCCGTTGTCAGTAACTGAACTCAGGTGAGTATAATCACGATCTGGTTTAATTATAAAATTCATTCCATTTTGATTTGAGTTGTTTTCAAAAATATTCAATAATTCTTTTTGGTAAATTATAAAATGAACAACGCGTCCTTCAGTAAAAAAATCATCAACGTTTACAACATCATCAGATAATTCAATTCCATTTACAGACAGTGAAAATCCAGACAACAGTAAAGCACCAAATTCTTTGGGAATGATAATTTCTTGATGCACAACGGATGTTTGATCAATATTAGAAAGAGTCCATTCAAACGGCATAGAAAAACTGATATGTTTTAGTTCAGGCTCATATTGAAAATTAGAAATTTCATCATAGTATGTAACTACTTGAATATTTTGTTGACCAAAACTTGGATCAATAAAATCATGAGTAGTTGTTTGTGGAATAGAAATTCCTGCATTAAAAACAAGAGGGGTTTCTAGTTTTTCAGAATAGCCATCAGCCGTAATTATACTAATATCCAACTTGTACAATCCTCCTTCGCTAAGTTTTGGTCCTTTAACGTCAATTAGTCTACTTTCAAGACCTAATAATGAACCAAGGAAACCAGCGGAATTTACACCAGTATTTTCTTCATCAATTATTATTGAATCAGTATCTTCTGAAATAAAATTGAAAACTAAAAATCCATTATCAGCCTTGAATTCTTTTTCAAAAAGAAATTGTTCTCCTCGTTCAGATTTAATTAAAAATGTGACATCGCGTAAAGTACTTTTAGAATCAAAATCAATTAGGGAAATAGAAATTTGTTGATCATCATTTTCTATATCATCTTTTGTTGAGGATGAAACTTCCACACTTACTAGTTTGCCATCCAGTTCTACTGGTGGAAATATTTCGCTTCCAACACCATGCCCATATGCGTCATTAAAATTAATTATGAATCCAAAAGAAAATATTAAAAATAAAACTAGCAATAATTTTTTCAATCTATGTCCACTTGTTTGGATCTTTTTTTAGAACTTCTTTTCCATCGATTGTAATTGAATTATTTTCTTCAAATACAGTGTGCCATTTACCATTATCAGGAAAAATTTTGTTCATTTCTTTAAATTTTTCATTAGTTGGAGGTTTGTTCATTAGTGCTCCCCATTTCATGTTAGGTACTTTTGGCATAATGTCATTGATGTCTTTCATATCTATATCTCTCAAAATTTATTTAAAAATCTATTATTGGACCCTCAAAATCCCTTCTTTAATCAAAAATTGAATGCCCTGAACGAAAGCAGTGTCATCAATAGTTCCATCTGCCCACCAGCCTGCGTTGTTCTTAATCCAGGATGGGATTTCGTCATCAGAGCCAGTTCCTTGTGCAGTAGATGGAATTTGTAAGATGTTTTCTTTAATCAAAAATTGAATTCCTTGAATGAATGATTTATCATCAATAGTTCCATCTGCCCACCAGCCTGCGTTGTTCTTAATCCATGATGGGATTGAAGATATTTCTAAAATTGCAGATTCATTGGGAGTTTTAGATTGAGTGCCGGGACCAAGTTCAATTATAGTGGAACCAATTCCAGAATAAGTTGAATCATAATCCAGTCCAGTCCCATAAACTAGAATATCAAAACGAATTGGACCTTCAGAGGGAATGTAGATATTTTGAATGTCAATTCCTTCAGTTGAAACTATTCCAGGATTAACTGAATCATCTCCATTATATCGAGATATTTCATTATCAAATTCATCAAAAGCTACGTAAGTATATCGTACGTCTTTGATAAGATTTTCATTTTCATTAAAGAATGTAAATGTAAAAGGAACATTTTGGTTTGCACCATACTGTCCATCCCATGAAATATTTACAGTTGTAATAGTTTTTTCATAATTTTGAGTATCTACAAGATAAAATTCAGTTGAGCTTCTTTCAGTTTGATCTAATGGAACTAATTTGAAATCCATTTGAGGGTTATCAAAATTGTTTGAACCTAAAGTTTCGTTAATTTTTACTAGTTCATTTTTAGAAATTAAAAAATGAACAATGTTTGTTTCCTCAGAAGAGTAAGGATCATTTAGAATTGCTCTTTGATCAATTTCTATACCATTAACGTATCCTTTGAATTGCTTTCCTTCCCCATATGGTGCAAATGATTTTGGAACTCGAATTTCTTCATGTACAACTTGTACTAAATCAACATAATCTGGACTCCAATCAAATGGCATGTCAAATGAAATTGAATTATCTGACGTATCAAATGCAAAATTTTCAACTTCATCATAGTATGTTTTTACAACAACTGGAACTTGTTCAGCACTTGCTGTTTTCAAAAAGAAATCTTGTTCTTGTGCAATACTAACAAAAG
>LIAL01000072.1 GCA_001437625.1 Nitrosopumilus sp. BACL13 MAG-121220-bin23 | reverse complement strand
ATTAGTTATGTCTCGGAGTTGCAGTACCAGTTACTTTTACAATTTGTGGATCTGCACAAATTTTTTCAATATGCCTTATACCCATTAAGCCTGAAAAAATAATTCCATCACCCCATTTGTTAGTAGTAATTTCTATTGGAAATTTATTTCTGCATTGTTCTTGTTTTTCATGTAAATCAATTCCTTTTTCATAGGTAACATCCAAATGTACATGAGGAATATCAGGACCAACATACGTCTTCAAATTTAACTCAAACATCATAACTCGAATCATAAGTTCAGGTTCAATTTTTGGGTGTGTAATCTGAATTTGTTTAAAGAACTGATCAAAGTATGGTGCTATAGATGGAGGAGTAATTTGTTCTGCCATAAAAAAATTTGTGTTTTATGATATTTAATTAAAAACAAATAAACAAACTAGTGCCAATCAGGTAGAAATAAAATCAATTATTTGAATAAGTTAATTTTTTACAGTATTTGTAAGATTGACAAAATATTTGTGAAGTGAAATATCACTAGTTAATTCAGGATGAAATGCAACACCAATCACATTATTCTTTTTTACAGCAATGATTTTTTCATTGAATGTAGATAAAACTTCTACATCAGAACCAATTTCAGAAATTGATGGAGCTCTTATGAATACACCGTTAAACTTAGGAATACCAATAGAATTTAGAGAAATATCAGACTCAAAAGATTCCCGTTGACGTCCAAAAGAATTTCGTTCTAATTTAATATCTAAAATATTTAAAAGAGGTTGATCAATTTTTCCTACAACTTTATCATTGGCATTGTTAGACAACAATACCATTCCGGCACATATTCCCAATACAGGCATACCCTGTTCAATTTTTTCTTTTAAGATCTTTAGTGAACCGTTAAACTTAGAGAGTTGTCCAATAGTAGTACTTTCACCGCCTGGAATTACGAGACCATCTACTTTAGAAATTTCATCAGGAGTTCTAACAGCAGTAACAATTCCATCAATGCCTAATGCATCAATTGCAGCCTCTATAGATAAAATATTTTCAAGTACATCCCCTTGTATGGATAAAACACCAAAAGTAAGACTCATGCTGAACCGCCTCGATCTTGCATACGTAAATCTAATGTTTTGACATCTAACCCGTGGATAGATTGTCTTTCATCAATCATTTTTTGTGCTTCCATAACTTTATCAGATTCATTCCAAAAAGTAGTTGCTAAAACAATTGCATTTGCTCTTTGTTGCGCATCATCAGCACTAAAAATTCCAGAACCAACAAAAATACCATCACATCCAAGTGACATCAAATATGCTGCATCTGCAGGAGTTGCAATTCCACCTGCTGCAAAATTTACAACAGGTAATCTTCCAAGTTTTGCTGTTTGTTCTACAATATCATATGAAACTCTAAATTCTCGAGATATGCGTACTAAATCTTGATTGTCACCAGAATCATAAATTGATTTTATTGTTCTTAATTCATCATTAACTTTTTTAATATGAGTAATAGCTTCTGCAACATTTCCGGTTCCAGGTTCACCCTTTGTTCTTATCATTGATGCACCTTCCTCAATTCGTCTCAAAGCTTCAGCCAAAGACCGTGCACCATTAACAACAGGTGTTGTAAGATCCCATTTCCAAATATGACGTAACTCATCTGCAGGAGTTAAAACTTCAGATTCATCAATCATATCAACATCAGTTTCTTGTAAGACTAATGCTTCACTGACATGTCCAATTCTACATTTAGCCATTACAGGAATGGTAACAGAATTCATAATTTCTTCAATAATTTTTATGCTTGCAGTACGTGCAACTCCACCAGCTTTTCTAACTTCAGATGGAAGTTTATCTAAAACCATAACAGAAACTGCGCCTGCTTCTTGTGCAATTAGTGCTTGCTCAACATTGGTAACATCCATCACAACACCATTTTTTTGCATATGAGCAAACCCACGCTTCAATCTGCTTGAACCACGTATTGTATCAATAGAATCTAATTTTTCAGAAATAATTCCTTTAGCATTAATGCGTTCACCAGATAGTGGTAACATACTCTAATTTTTCCTCAAGGCTATTTGTACCTATTCACTAATTTCAGACATTATTTTATCCAATTCAGATTCCACCATGGTAATTATTGGTGGAATAAAATCAGATGTTGCATTAGATTCTGGCCAATGAATTTGATTAACGCGTCCATTAAGAGTAATTTTAACTGAAGATTTTTGATAATCAGTTACATTTTCTAAAACTGAAAAAGAATTAGGCTCTATTGCAATAAAACCGGTTTCTTTTATCAGAGCTTTAATTTTATTCAATTTTTTTTCATCTATTTTTGATTGAATATCAGGCTGAGGATATCCTTTTTCAGTTATAGTGTATTTTATTTCTCCATCATTTTTTATTAAAAGAATTTCAGTTTTTTGGGAACCAGTTCTCTCAGCAATTCCATTAGATATTTTTTTTAATTGATGTTTAGTATATTCAATTTCAATTTTATCAAAAGAATTTGCAGCAGACATAGGAATTTCATTTTTTGTTATGAGTGGAAGTGCAAGTAATATTGCAGCAATTACTGGAATCGCCCCTAATAGAAAGTAAATTAGTTTAGCCATATTATGTTACAATACAGCATTAGTGATTATTGCAAATAAATCTTGGTTAAAAATAAGTTAAAATTCAAGCAAATTGTTTCGATTCTTGTGGGTTCGTAGCCTAGCCTGGTAGGGCGATGGTCTCCAAAACCATCGATCGTCGGTTCAAATCCGATCGAGCCCACTTAAAATATTATTTTTTATTACTTAGAACGTTTAATGCAGAGCCCTGTCTAAACCATTCAATTTGTAATTTGTTATAAGAGTGATTTAGTAGAATTTCTTCTTTATTTCCATCATTATGAGTAATAACACAAGTAACTTGTTTTTCAGGTTTTAAATTATCTAAATCAATTAAACTAATTTTATCATTTTCACGAATTTTTTCATAATCATTTGGTTCATTAAAAGTCAATGCTAACACACCTTGTTTTTTCAAATTTGTTTCATGAATTCTTGCTAAACTTTTTGTTATAACTGCAACACATCCCAAATAACGAGGTGTCATTGCAGCGTGTTCTCTACTACTTCCTTCACCATAATTATCATCTCCAACAATCACCCAGTTGAGTTTTTGTTGTTTATACTGTCTAGCAATTTTTGAAAAGGGTTCAATCAAATTATTTAAAATATTTTTTCCGTTTCCAACTTCATCATTAAAAGCATTAACAGCACCTAACAACATGTTATCACTAAGATTATCCAAATGACCTCTAAGAGATAGCCATGCACCAGCAGGGGAAATATGATCAGTAGTGCATTTTCCTTTTGCCTTAACCATTATTGGAAGTTCAATAAAGTCATCGCCACTCCATTTTGTAAATGGTTCTAAACGTTGAAGACGTTTACTGTTAGGATCAATAATGACCTCAACATTATTTGAATCCGTAGGTGGTGCAACGAAAATACCATCAGGGATCATAAATCCATCCTCAGGAACTTCAGCTGCAATTTTTGGAGGTTCTAGTTTAAATTTACTTCCATCAGATGCAGTAAGATAATCTTTCATAGGATTAAAAGATAATCTACCACCCAATGCTAACGCAATAATCATTTCAGGACTACCAATAAAATTTAGAGTTGTTCTTTGTCCATCGTTTCGTCCAGGAAAGTTTCTGTTGAATGTAGTTATAATAGAATTTTTTTCATTTTTTTCTAATTCAGGTCGATTCCACTGGCCAATACATGGGCCACAAGCATTTGCCAAAACAGTTGCGCCAATATCTTTTAGAGAATCCATTTGTCCATCTCTTTCAATAGTACCTCTAATTTGTTCAGATCCAGGAGTTACAAGTAATGGAATTTTAGATTTAATTCCTTTAGATTTTGCTTGTTCAGCTAAACTAGCTGCTCTAGACATATCTTCATACGAAGAATTTGTACAGCTTCCAATTAATGCAACAGATATTTGATCTACATAATCATTAGAAGACACATCATCAGCAAGTTCAGAAATGGATCTTACTAAGTCAGGAGTATGAGGTCCAGCAATATGAGGCTCTAAAGTAGATAAATTAATTTCAATTATTTTATCAAAGAATTTTTCAGGATTAGATTCAACTTCAGGATCTGCAACTAGTAATTCTTTATTTTGATTTGCAAGTTCTGCAATTTCTTTTCTGTCAGTATATTTTAGATAAGTTTCCATTCTTTCATCATAAGGAAATATAGAACAAGTTGCTCCAATTTCTGCACCCATGTTTGTGATAGTAGCTTTACCGGTACAACTAATAGATTTAGTACCAGGACCAAAATATTCAACAATAGCATTTGTTCCGCCAGAAACAGTTAGTTCTTCAGCAACTTTTAAAATAATATCTTTAGGTGCAGTCCAGCCATCAAGTTTACCAGTTAATTTTATACCAACTCTTTTTGGATAAAGTAATTCCCAAGGCAGTCCAGCCATAGTTTCTGCAGCATCTAAACCTCCAACACCAATTGCTATCATTCCAAGGCCACCAGCATTAGGAGTATGCGAATCAGTTCCAATCATCAACCCACCAGGAAATGCATAGTTTTCTAAAACTACCTGATGTATAATTCCTGCACCTGGTTTCCAAAATCCACATCCATATTTTGCACATGCAGATTGTAAAAATTTAAAGACTTCACTATTTTCATCTAATGAAACTTTCATGTCAACATCACCTTGAACTTCTGCACGGATCAAATGATCACAATGAACTGTGGTTGGCAAGGATGTTTGTTTTAATTCAGCTTGCATGAATTGAAGCATCACCATTTGTCCAGTAACATCTTGTAAAGCAACTCTGTCAGGTTTAAGAAAAACATAATCTTTTCCACCTGAAAAATTTTGTTCGTTAATTTCATTAAAATGTCCAGATAAAATTTTTTCAGTAAGTGTAAGAGGTCGACCAATAACACTTCTAAATTTGACAACATTTTCTTTTAATTTTAGATAAACATTAGAAACAAGTTCAGGAGAAGTAGCAATTTCCATAATATACATAAAATTCTCCCTGAATTTAATATTTACAATTTAAAAATGGAAAAAAATATCAAAATGTTCTGACTAATGCTCAACAATTATAAGCTAACTCCAGCTTAATAATGCGTTGTCAATAAATTCAAAATTATCTAAAGAGAAGTTACAATAATGGTCAAC
>LIAL01000071.1 GCA_001437625.1 Nitrosopumilus sp. BACL13 MAG-121220-bin23 | reverse complement strand
TTTACAATAAAATACCCATTTGTCATAATTTCTATTTCTATATCTTCTGCAACAGATTCTGAATGACAGAATTTACATTCTTCTGTAGTTACCTTTGCATTTTTTTCACCAATTGATTCTAACCATTCTTTTGCAAAAGAAATTGCAATCGTAGAATCTTTTTTGTCTGTAATTACATCAAAATGCATCGTATGCCCATCGTTTGATTTAACATATGTATCAAAGACATGAAAATTCATATCAATCATAAATTTTTAACATGCTCATCTCTAATTTCAAGACATTTATCTACAATTTTATTAACATCTGCATCTAATTCTGTAGTTATCAAAATCAAACCTGCACCTCCAATTGGTATTGTAATTCTAAAGATTTTTTCATATTTTGCTAATGCATAAAGTGGAGTTCCAATTTTATCAGCAGTTTTTTTCCTTGTTGACCATCTGTAAATTGCTTGTGACAGTGATGTTTCCGTTTCTTCTCTAGTTAGATAAGATGTTATTCCCGGTCTAATTTTGTCAACAAGTTCCCCGTAATCATAAACAGCTGCATATCTAATTTTTTCATTAGATTCTAATATTTGATCACAGATTTTTTCATAATTCATAATTTTTCACTACTGTGGTTCAATGGTTGCAGGAGGTTTACTTGAAATTGTATATGTTACCCAAGTTACATCTTCAATTTCATTTGTAATCCTATTACTCATTTTTTCTAATACTTCATGTGGAAGTCTTGTCCAATCTGCAGTCATTGCGTCAATAGAATCTACAACTCTAATCATAACTATGTTTCCATATCTTCTCTCATCCCCTACCACTCCCACTGCTTTATCATCGCCTACTGCTGCATATGCTTGCCAAACTTTTGTATAAAATCCAGATTCCATTAACTCTTCTTCAACAATTTTACTTGCTACTTTTGAAATTTCTAATTTTGTTGGAGTCACTTCACCAATTATTCTAACTGATAATCCTGGACCTGGAAATGGATGTCTCATGAAAAGTTTTTCAGGAACACCTAAGATTTTAGCAATTTCTCTAACTTCATCTTTGTATAACTCTCTTAATGGTTCTAAAATTTCTAAATTAAGCCAATCTGGTAATCCTCCTACATTATGATGAGATTTTATCATAGCTGCTGGACCTTTTGAAACTCCACTTTCAATTACATCTGGATATAGTGTTCCTTGTGCTAACCATTTGAAAGGACCTTCTTTTTCAGCAAATTTAGTAAAAACATGAATAAATTCTTCACCAACAATTTTTCTTTTTGCTTCTGGATCTGCTACTCCTTTTAATTTTTCAAGAAATTGTTCTCCTGCATTAACTGCTGTAAAATTAACTTTGAAATTTTCTTTAAACATTTCTTCTACTTCTTTTTCTTCGTTTAATCGTAACAAACCATTATCTACAAAGACACATTTCATTCTATTTCCAATTGCTTTGTCAATAAGTAACGCTACAACTGTAGAATCTATTCCTCCACTAACCCCGCAGAGAACATTCCCTTCAATTTTTGAAATTTTTTCTACTGCTGTATCGATAAAACCTTTCATTGTCCAATCTTGTTTTGCACCACATACTTTTAGTACAAAATTTTTGAGAATCTGTGCACCTTGCTCTGTGTGCACTACTTCTGGATGAAATTGAATTCCATAAATTGATTTTTCATTTGATGCTATTGCTGCAGCTTTTGCACCTTCTGTATGGCCTATTATTTCAAATCCTGATGGAATTTCTTCAGCCTCATCACCGTGACTCATCCATGCTCTAACTGATTTACCTACTCCGTTTAGTAAATCATTATCGTTATCTATTGTTAAAATTGATGAGCCGTATTCTTTGTTTGCTCTTTTTACTTTACCTCCAAATTTCTCTACAATTAACTGGTGTCCATAACAAATTCCTAATAATGGTAAATCCATATCATAAATTTTATTTTCTGGAACTGGAGCTTCTGAATTATACACACTAGATGGACCTCCAGAAAAAATTATTCCTTTTGGATTATGTTTTTGTATTTCTTCATAACTGATATCATACGGTACTAGTTCTGCAAAAACAGAGAATTCTCTAATTCTTCTACAAATTAAATGACTATACTGAGAACCAAAGTCTAAAACTAGAATTTTATCCATAAAATCACTTACTGATATTCTCCAACATCCTTGTTAATGACCATCCTACCGTATTGATTAATTCTGTCACTCTCTCTTTTTGCCTATAATTCTTAATTATAATTTCTCTAATGTCTGCCCCATTTTTATTTATAATATAATCTATTATTGATTCTTTTTGGATTTTTCCATTTTGTGCTTCAACTGAATCTTTCTTCTTCATTTCTCCAATAATTCTATCTAAAAAGAATGATTTGAAAGGTGGGGTGTCTGCATTAATCATAACTTGTTTATCTAAAATTATTGAAACTTGATCTGGTGTAACATATGCATTAGCAATTATTTTTCCATCACTGCCTCTTTTAATTGGAATTGACTCTTCTACCTGTTCCGACTCTTCTACATTTTTTATGATCTCAGGCTCAATTCCTGTTTTTAATTGAGATGCTTTTGTGAAACTAGATCCTTTTAGAAATTCATCTAATACTAGTATATTTTTTTCCAACATTTCTATGCCTTCCTGATCTTTATCTATTTGTCTAAGCATATTTTCTCTCAAAGCAACTATTTTTTTTACTTGCTCTTCTGAAAATTGCATAATTCAATAAATCTGTAATGGGTATTAAATGCATTCTAGGTAATTATGTTATTTACTTCTTTGTATGATATTTTTCTAAACCCTTTGATTGGTTTTGATGTGGTAAATAATTCTGATTTAGTAATTGTTGATAGCCAGATTAAAAGATCTCTTCCTATTTCTAATTTTTTTAATTTAGTCTCTCTATCTGATTTTTTTGTATTAGAAAATTTACCAATTTGATTTCCAAAATCCATTCCAAACAAAATAATTTTTTTGGCATCAAAATGACTTGCTAAAAAAACCCCTCTATCCCCATCAGTAAAACCTCCAAAATTTTGAATTTTATTGAATGGATTTGTTTGAGTTGTTCCGATACAATTTTTTATTTTTTTAACCATTTGTAACTTTTCAATATTATCTCCATGTGCATGTACTACAAATATTGATTTTGTCTTTGATATTTTTTTAATTGTATCCTCATCTCCATCTAAATCTGTTACAACTATGTCTGGAAAAATCCCATTAGCTATTAGTGGTTTTAATGAACTATCAGCTGCAATTTTTATAGATTTTTCTAACTTTTTTAATTTTGGAATGGCAATTGATAACGATGGTCCAGAACCTATGACAAAAACTGTTTTACCCTGGATTATTTTTTCAATTTTTTCAATAGTATTTGTTTTTTTTAAAATTGAATCTAAAATTAAAGCTGACTCTTTATCTTTTTTCTCACTATAATTCAATTTCTTTAAAATAGAAAAATATCTTTTTTCCCAACCTAAAATCATCATATCACTCAAATTGTATGAGGTTTTCATAAACTATATGGCAAAAATTGCAAATATTTCTGTTGGCGGAAGGAATCCTGTTCGAATTGTAGGTATTTTGAATACTAGTCCAGAATCATTTTACAAAAAATCAATCAATACTACCCGTATGAAAATTAAAAATACCGTAATTCAAATGGAAAATGACGGTGCAGACTTTATTGATGTGGGTGGTATGTCTACTGCCCCCTATTTGTCTACTCATGTATCTGAAAAAGTAGAATCTAAAAGAATTCTTAATGCAGTAAAAATTATTCAAGATAATACCAACCTTCCAATATCTGTTGACACATGTAGATCCAGTGTAGCTAAAAATGCTTTAGAACATGATGTTGAAATAATTAATGATATTTCAGGATTAAAATATGATGTACAAATGAAGGATGTAATATCTAAATTTCAACCTTCATTAATTTTATGTGCGTATGATTCTAAAATTGTTTCTGGAAATACAATTACTTCTACAAAAAAACTTCTTGCAGATAGCTTAAAAATTGCAGAAAAGTGTAATATCTCAAATAAAAAAATTGTACTAGATCCTGCAATTGGTTTTTTTAGAAAAACAGGAAAAGGTAAATTTTTTACAAAAATTAAAACTGATTGGGTTGAAAGAGATCTATCTGTCATTAAAAATTTAAATTCTATTAAAATGAATTATCCTATTTTAATATCCGTTTCAAATAAATCCATTATTGGTAATCTTTTAGAAAAAGAGAATACTTCTGATCGATTGTTTGGATCTATTACTGCTGAAGCAATATGTGTTTTAAATGGAGCCGATCTTATTCGCACTCATAATGTGATGGCTACTAAAGATGCTATTACAATCGCTTCAAAATTATCAAAATAACACAAAGGCTTATAATCAATATTTTACTTTTTTAACAAGGTTTCATTGGAATTTAAAGAAGGATTAACATTTGACGACGTTCTTCTTGTACCCAAATATTCTGATATAACAAGTAGAAGCCAAACTAGTCTAACAACTCAATTATCTAGAAACATTTCTCTAAACATCCCTTTTGTGAGTGCCAATATGGATACTGTTACTGAATCCTCTATGGCTGTAGCCATTGCACGTGCGGGAGGAATTGGAATAATTCATAGATTTTTAACAATTCAAGAACAAGCAAATGAAGTTCTTAAAGTAAAACGATCTGGAAGTGTAATGATTGAAAACCCTTATTCTATAACTGCTGATAAAACAATTGAAACTGCATTAGATTATGCTGAAAATAAAAATATTTCTGGATTATTGGTAGTTGATGCTACTTCAAAGTTAATTGGAATTATTACTAAAAGAGATTTGTTATTTGCAAATTCTAAAAATCTTATTCAAGATGTAATGACTAAAGATGTTGTTACTGCAAAATATGGTATCTCTATTGATGAGGCAAAAGATCTTTTACATAAACATAGAATTGAAAAATTACCTTTAGTTGATGAATCTGGATTTGTAAAAGGTTTGATTACAAGCAAGGATATAACAAATAATGCTGCTTATCCAAATGCATCCAAAGATGGTAAAGGTCGCCCTCTTGTTGGAGCTGCAGTTGGAGTTAAAGGTGACTTTTTAGAAAGAAGTGAATCTCTTTTAGAAGCAGGTGCTGACACTCTAGTTGTTGATATTGCTCATGGTCATAGTGAAAATGCAATCAGTACTGTAAAACATATCAAAAAAGCATTTCCTAATTGTGAATTAATTGCAGGAAATATTGCAACTGCTCAAGGTGCTGAAGATTTAATGAAAGCAGGAGTTGATGCTGTAAAAGTTGGTGTTGGTTCAGGTTCAATTTGTATAACTAGAGTAATTACTGGTTCGGGAGTTCCTCAACTAACAGCAGTAATGGATTGTGCAAAAATAGGACGTGATTATGGTATT
>LIAL01000070.1 GCA_001437625.1 Nitrosopumilus sp. BACL13 MAG-121220-bin23 | reverse complement strand
CTGATCCCTGCATATTTCATTGGAATATTTTTTCCTTCAATAATTTCTTTTGAGTGCATTGCTGCCATTGCATGCTCTGATGTTCCAATCATGTACAAATCTTCATCTTGAATTTTGTAAATAACTTCCTCAAAATCTTCTGCAATCACTGCACCTTCCATTGATTCACGATTAATCATATACGGTGGCTGAATTAGTGAATATCCCTTTTTTACAAGAAAATCTAATCCAAAATTAATCAGTGCTTGATTTAATCTCACTAGATCGTTTTTTAGATAATAAAATCTTGCTCCTGCTACTTTTGCACCTCTTTCTAAATCTACTAAATTCAAATTTTCAGAAATATCGATATGATCTTTTACTTTAAAATCAAAGTTTGGAATCTTCCCCCATTTTTTTATTTCTACATTTGCACTATCGTCTATTCCTATTGGAACTGATTCATGAACTAGATTTGGAATTGTCGATGCTAATTTTAAATACTTATTTTCAATTTCCTCTTGCTCTGATTCAAATTTTGTTAATTCATTTGAAATATTTTTCATTTCTGCTAAAATTGAGGATGCGTCTTCTTTTGCTTTCTTTTTTTCTGAAATTCTTATTCCCACTTGGTTTTTCTTTTTTCTTAACTCATCTGTTTTAATTATAAATTCTCGTCTTTTTTCATCTGTTTTAATTAATTCATCTAGATCAAATTCTACTGCTCTAGATTTGAGCATATTTCTGATCATTTCTGGTTTTTCTTTGATTAGTTTAGGATCTAACATTATTCAATCACCTTTAATGCAACTTGGATATGTTCTAACACTTCATCTACCGTGCCTACAAGATGTTTCATATTTTCTTTACTTTCAAAATTAAAAACTAGTTTACTATCAATATTTTCAACATAAAGACTCAGTCCTTTTGGAAAATTTACATTATCTGGCTCCAGTGCCTTTTTGACAGTTTCTGCCTTTGCTTGCGATATGTTACTGATGATCACTTGAACTTGACACGTTAACGACATTTAATTCTAAATATTTCAAAAATTCGTCCAATTTGTCTTTAGTTATTTTTGCACCTGCAGCGGCATTATGACCTCCTCCAATACCGTCAAATTTTTCAGCGCCTGTTCTCATTAACTCACTAAGATTAATCTTTGATTTACAACCAAATGATTTTCTTGATGAAAATTTTATTGTGTTTCCTTCTCCTCTAGTTCTTAGAATTACAATTTTTCCTATATTTTTTGGTGATCCTGCAATTAGTGATGATATTGTACCTGTCATTGTTTCTGGTACTATGTCTTCTCCGTTAACCATTATACAATTTTCATTTTCTGAAATTCTCCATCTTTCATTTGATAAAATATTCATGTATTCTTTGATCTTTTTTCTATAATCTGTTAGAATTCCTTCCCCTTCAGTTAGTACCTGGTTTCTATCCCCCATACATATCGCCATTCCAACTCCTGAACGGTTAATTCTTCCACATGAATTAAGCATCGTTGAATATTCTCTACCATCTCTTAGAAAACTTCTCTTGTCTTCTTTTGGAAACGTGTATGTATATCCAATCAATTCTGACATTACTTCTGTGGTATTTTTATCTGGAGAAAAATCAGTTATTGTTTTTATCACTAATTTTTTTTCTTCTTCAGTTAGTTCTGCTGGAACTCTCCATCTACCTTCTTCTTTTAGTTTAATTCCAGATGATTTTAGAATTGATAGACATGTTTCTTTATTCCATGTTAATCCTTCAATAAATGGCTGTGATGTGAAAGCAATGGCTTCTGCAAGTGGTCTTGTTTCCCTTCCAACTAGTAGTAGATCTAGATCTATTTCGACTAAACCTAATTCTTTGGCAGTATTGGCAATTTCAAAATTTTTACCTGTAAATGATTTTCTTTCTCCTTGATCTTGTCTGTCTCCTAATGCTGAAACTACTGCAATTTCTGATAAATCTGAATTTTTTTCATCAAGTGCCATTGCTGCTAAATATGCCATTCCACCAGCACAAATTTCAGAACCTCCATCTATTCCGTATTTCCATGCATTTATGACGTTTTGATTATCTTTTTCTTCTTCTGATATTTGATGATGATCTAAAATGATCCAATCCTCCCCTAATGTCTGGTTTAGCTCCTTTGCAAACCCTCCTCCAAGATCTGTTACAATGTGAAAATCTCTAGAATCTGTTTTGAATGATTCTACTATGTTTTTACTAAATTCTTTTGATGTTCTAAGGGTACATTTTGCACCTTCTCTGATTAACGCTTTGGCAATAATACTTCCAGATGTTAATCCATCACAATCAATATGCGTTGTAATTGAAATTGCTTTTTTAGATTTTATACAATCTGAAATTTTATCTTTGAATAGTGATAGAGATTCTTCAAACCCTTTTGTCATTACTCTAATTGAGCAACTACAGCTTTATACTTCCACGTTTTAGGAATCCTTTCAATTCTTTTGTAGTATACGGATAACCTGTGAACTTTAGCTTCGATCAATTCTAAAGATCTAACATTTCTGTTATCTCCTTTGTTTTGTTTAAGATGTTTTTGAAGGCCTACTGCTTTATTGACAATATTTTCTAAATCTTCTGGCATCTCTGGTTTTAGATCATTTTCTTCTAGAATCTGATTAATTCCTTTTTTTGTAATTGCTTTGATTAATGGGATTGAATGTTGATCTCTTAATTTAATTCCAATTTGACTTGGGGTTAAACCATCTTTAGAATATTTTACCACCAATGCTTCTATTTCTGCAGGTGTTAATGTGATCCATGATGGTGCACGTATAGTTGCTGGTCTAATTGAATGTGATTTACCATGTCTGTGTGTATGCATTCGCCCCATGATTTGGCTCAATTAAAAGTAGAATTAAACGTTACTTTTTGCTGATATCGTAAATTAATCATAACCTTGGTATTTAGAATAAAAGTTAAATAAGTCTCTCAATGGAAAATCACAGGTAAAACGTATGAATACAAAAATACTATTAGCAGCATCCTTAATCGCTGTCTTCTCTATCGGACTCTATGCAGAAAGTGCAGTAGCATTTGCACAATACATGGGTAACGTTGGTACTGAAGGACAAACCGGATCATACACTTTAGAAGAAGCACTCGAGATTCAAACTCGAAGAGTTGCTTCTGCTGAAGCAAATCCAGCAGCTGGATCAGGAACCCCATACATTAGTGCAGATGGTGTTGTTGGTGCAGCAATTATTGCAGGAGCCGTATTCGGTGGTATTGCAGGAGCTTTCTTTTTGAAAGGAAGATCTGGCAAATACGCAGCAATGGGCAGAGGATAAAACAAACCTCACTTTCATCTTTTCATTTTATTATATTCTGTTAGTGTTACTGATCTCATATTCTGTACGTTGTACTGATCTCATATTCTGTAATAATAAAAGAAATGTATATATCGCTGAAATAGACGAAAAATACTATGATTCCTATAGTAGGCACTTTCCTAAGTATCCTGTCAACATTAACAGGACAATTAGGACCAAACTATGATCCATTATTCTATGATGTAATGATTTACATCTTCGGAACCATTATGTTCACAGTATTCCTTCTTGGAGTAATTTCATTCTGGTTACGTGTACACGGCTGGGCTTACAAAGACAACCGTGAGAGATGGGTCGATGAATTAGACAGACACTTTGAAAGAGAAGGTATCGGTCTTATTCCAGATAACGGTAAATACTGGTAATTACCACTTTCATCTTTTCATTATTTTTAAATCTCTCAAGTTAATACTTGCACGAATTTTATATTTTAAAAATACTTTATTCTGAATTATTTAAAATAATTATCTAAATCTACAAAGTCTGAATTATGTGTCTTTTTAAATTAATTTTCTGGTGGCAAGTAATCTTTGTCTTTAGAAGTATCATAATTCTTTGTAGTAAATGCTACTTTGTAATGATACTTATCTTGTAATGGTGTTTTAAGACCGTTTTCTGCTAATCTATCATTCACATAAACTTCTGTTTTTGATTCTTCCATATCTCTGATTTTAAACTTGGAAATGTATAGAAAATGTCCTAATTCAAAATCGGGATTTTCTATCCATTCTGCATACACTGTACCGTCATTAGACAGTGTGTATATTGCTCTTTGACATTCATCTGTAATTCCGATATTTGGTTGAACTTCAGCTTTTTGACCATCCATAATCATTTCAAATGTAAATGATATTTTCCAATCCGTATCCATATCATCAATACATGCATTATGTGCTTGCTGAGCTATCATTGGATTTACTCCCACAGTTGTAAGTAATACTGCAATACCTCCTATCACGGCACTTATGAGGAGAAATTTTATCGCCTTTTTTCTTTTGTATGGATCTCCAGTACCTGGCCAAATCATGTCAATATTTTACCTAGATTCCTTAAAGTCCTTTCTTTTAGTCATACATAATTTCAATTGTATCAAATTGGTCTTGATGATCTGCAAGAAAATATGTAATTTCATTTGAGTCTATTTCTAACCATTCTGATTCTCCTTTGTATGGCAGATAGTCTTCTACAAACAAACCCTCTGGACCTGTCATTCTTACAATAATTTTTTCACTTTTTGATTTTATTTTAAAAGGTAATTTGAGAACTTTACCTCTTCTTTCATTTTGAATATTTACTTTGTATTTGTCAGAACGAAATTCAACTTCTCCAAAAAAATAACTTTGATTGATATCTAATTTTATTATTTTAAATTCTAGCATTCCTTTTCTATTGTTTTATTCTGCATAAAAGGTATTTTGATAATTTAACGCAAAGCGTAAGACGTATTTAGAAAATGAAAAAGTGGGTTATTTTAGATAACTTGCCAAGGTCTTGTTGCAAACGTAATAACATATCCGACACCAATTATGATTGATTGGTATGCGATGTTCGTATATGGAATTGGTTTGAGTATAATATCACCTTCTACGACAACTGTTTGACCTGGACCAAGTCCTGGACCAACTTTTGCTACATTGAGTTGGGTGTGTACGTGGTATACACCTGCTTCAAGTGCTTTTGCAGATAATGAGTAATCTATAACTGAGTTACCTGGCATGTCAAAGACATTTCCTGGTGGATCTCTTGCTAACATTTCCCATCTGTTACCTGCGTTGGTTGACTCTGAGAAGATAGATAACCATCCTCTAAGGTCTCTTTCTACAAGACTGACTAATGTACCTTGAAGTGTCAAGGTTTCGCCTGTTTGTAGAGATTGTCTATTGAAGGTTTCATCTTCAATTCTGATGAAACGACTTTGGAGTTGTGCTTGGACACCGTGTGCATCTGCAGTTGGAATAATAGATTCAACCCAGTTGAATCCTAATGTTCCTAGTGCAAGTACTACAGCTAGTCCGAATACGAAAATTTGTTTTTCATTCATATTATATCCCTATCAACAGCGGCAAATTTCATCGTTATATGTTTTACTTTCTTAAGTGGATCTATTATTATCAATGTTTATCATTAATGTTAAATAATGAAAGTATTAAAAAATTAATAT
>LIAL01000069.1 GCA_001437625.1 Nitrosopumilus sp. BACL13 MAG-121220-bin23 | reverse complement strand
GAACCTGAACTAACACCAGAACCTGAACTAACACCAGAACCTGAACTAACACCAGAACCTGAACTAACACCAGAACCTGAACTAACACCAGAACCTGAACTAACACCAGAACCTGAACTAACACCAGAACCTGAACTAACACCCGAACCTGAGTTGACCTCTAATGATCCATTTGAAGGAATCACAAATGATGAAATTACAACTTATTCTGATTTATTTGATATTCCTCCACCAGAAACTGATGCTGAAGCAATCAAAACTGGTAAAAAAATTCGTGATTGGATTAAAAATGGTAAACCTGATCCTGTAGAGTCTACAGTAATTACATTTGATGAAAAAGAAGAGATGCACAAACAAGATAAAGAAGATGAACCACAAAAGAAACGAGGATTCTTCGGACGGTTTAGAAAATGAAAATTAAAACAAAAGATTTACTTACGTTAGCAGAATTAACACCAAAAGAATTTTTAGGATTAATTGATCATTCCATTAAATTAAAAAAAGAATTAAAAAAAGATGGAAACAAACCTCTCTTGAAAAATAAAATATTAACTATGATTTTTCAAAAACCTTCAACTCGAACACGTGTAAGTTTTGAAACGGGGATGTATCAATTAGGTGGACATGCAATTAATTTATCCTCTAATGACACACAACTATCTCGTGGTGAATCAATTGAGGATACTGCAAAAACTCTTTCACGATACACTGATTGTATAATGGCTCGAGTTTATGATCACACTTTACTTGATAAATTATCTGAACATGCAACTGTTCCTGTAATTAATGGACTATCTGATTCTTTTCACCCTTGTCAAATTTTAGCAGACTTTATGACCATTAAAGAACAGAAAAAAATTCTCAAAGGATTAAAAATTGCTTGGATTGGAGATGGAAATAATGTGTGTAATTCAATGATTTATGGTGCAGCTTTATCTGGTGCTCACATGTCTATTGCAACTCCTAAGGAATTTCAACCTGATAAATCTGTTGTAAAATTTTCTCAAAATTTAACTGATATTGAATTAACTACTGATCCTCTAAAAGCAGCTAAAAATGCTGATGTCATTGTAACTGACACTTATTCTTCAATTCACAATATTGATCCTAAAAGAATGAAGAAATTCCTTCCAAAATATCAAGTTAATGATAAAATTATGGATGTTGCCGACAAAAATGCGATCTTTTTACACTGTCTTCCTGCAAAACGAGAACAAGAAGTTACTTCATCTGTAATTGATGGACCTCAATCTCTAGTTTGGGATGAAGCTGAAAATAGACTCCATACTCAGAAAGCCTTACTTTGTGCATTACTTCACGCTTAACGTATATAATAGCAGTTTCAAAGTTGGATCCTATTGGCTTATTCAAAAATATTAAGACGACTTAGGGACGAAAAGACCAATTATAAAAAACGTGGAACAATGTTAATGGGAAAACGTGATTTTATTACTGTAAATATAACCAATGAAAATACACTAGTTCAAATTCTTAAACCTGGAATGACTGGAGATAAAGTAATTGCATCTGCACATTCTAGATATTTACTAGAAAAAGGATGGAAAGGATCTAGAAAAAGCATACCTGCCGCATATCTTACTGGATATCTAGCAGGCAAAAAAGCACTAAGTCAAGGTGCAAAAGATGCAATTTTGTATACTGGTACTAGACGATATACTCAAAGAGTTGCTGCAGCTTTGAAAGGAGTTGTTGATTCTGGTCTTCAAGTTCCATCTGATTCTGAAACATTTCCTCCTGATGAAAGAATTAATGGTGAACATCTTACTGTTAAAAATGAAGTTTCTAAAATGAAATCTACAATTGATGGAGATATCAAATAGACATGAGTCAAACAGCACAAGCCAAACCTGGACAAGGTAGACCTGGACAAGGTGGACGAAGTAAAGGCCCACCAATTTATGGACGTGGACCACCTGGAGCTGATACTCGTCCTAAACGACCTCGAAGAGAGCCTGAAGTAGAAGTTTGGGTCCCAAAAACTATTCTAGGAAAAAAAGTTGATTCTGGAGAAATTACCTCTATTGAAGAAATCTTAGAATCTGGGGCAAGAATTCAAGAAGCTGGAATTATCAAAAAATTATTACCTGATTTAAAAAGTGAAGTTGTAGATGTCGGTATTATTCAAAGAATGACTACTAACGGTCAATCTACTAGATTCAAAGCAATTGTTGCAGCAGGAAATGAAAACGGTTATCTTGGAATTGGTCAAGGTAAATCAAAACAAATGCGTATTGCTATTGAAAAAGCAACCAATCAAGCTTTCTTAAACATTAATCCTATCAAAATGGGATGTGGTAGTTGGGAATGTAAATGTGATCAAAAACATTCTGTTCCATTCAAAGTTAAAGGAAAAGGTGGAAGTGTAACTATTGAGATTATTCCTGCACCACGTGGCTTAGGTCTTGTTGCAGGTGGAAAAATTAAACGATTATTAGAATTAGCAGGACTTAAAGACGCATGGACTACAGCAAAAGGCTCTACTCCTACGATGGGTTCTACTTCAAAAGCAGTACTGGATTGTCTTAGACAGACATTCAGTCAGGGATGATACTTATGTCAAAAGCATATCTTGTTGTTAGAATTAAGGGTCAAGCAGATTGTCCATATTGGGCCACAACTACGATGACTTTATTAAAATTAGATAAAAAATATCGTGCAACAATTCTTCCTATCAAAGATAATACTTTGGGAATGTTACGTAAAGTACAACACTATGTTTCTTGGACTGAAATTGATGCATCATTGGCACAAGAATTAGTTGAAAAGAAAGCACGAAAAGGTGGCTATCAAAAAGTCACTGATGATGATCTAAAAGAACTTGGATTTGCAAATGCATCTGAACTTGGAACTGCATTGGCTGATGGAAAGGCTACATTATCAAAATTATCTCCACTAAAACCTTGGTTTGCTTTAGCACCTCCAGTACATGGATTCAAAAGAAGTACCAAGAAATTATATGGTCAAAAAGGTGTTCTTGGAGCTAACAAAGAACTTGGTACTATTGTTAGGAGAATGATTTAACATGGCAACTAGATTACGAAAGACTCGAAGACTTAGAGGTGGCAGACACATGGGTTGGGGTCAAGTAGGTCAACACCGTGCAAGTGGTCACAAAGGTGGTCTTGGAATTACTGGTATGAAGAAACATCACAGAAGTACTATGATAAAAGAAGATCCAAACCATTATGGTCATGAGCCTCCTGCAGTACCTCATCCAAATATTATAAAAAAATGGGCAGGTATTAGAGATCTAGATGATTTATTCGTTCAATTCGGTAAAGAAGAGAATGGTAAAAAAATGATTGACCTTGAAAGTGTAGGATATGATAAACTACTTGGCGGTGGAGTAATCACTAATTCCTACTCTGTAAAAATTAAACAATTTACATCACTAGCTGAAGAAAAAGTAAAAGCTGCTGGCGGTGAAATTCTTCAATCTCCATCTAAACAAAAAACTACTGAGGCTTAGATAACTGAAAATGGCTGAGGGTTCTATTACTTCTATTATTCGGAAAGTAGTTTTTAAAGCAGAACCGTACTTACCACAAGTTCCAAAACCTAAAAAGAAAATTTCACTTCAAACTAAATTACTTTGGTGTGGTGTTGCATTACTCATCTACATGGTAATGGGACAAACTCCGTTGTATGGTGCCACAGCTCCTGAATTTGACTTTCTAGCATTTGCTAGGGTTATTTTTGCATCTCAACAAGGTACTTTGATTGAACTAGGAATTGGTCCTATTGTAACAGCTGGACTCTTGATGCAATTATTGAGGGGTTCTGATATTTTGAAATTTGATTTTAAGAAACCTGAAGAACGAGGTATTTTTCAAACAGCTACTAAGTTAGTAACTTATGTTGTAATTGTAGCTGAATCAATTGTATACGCTTCAGCTGTGTATGGTGGTGCAACTGAGCCATATGTTCTGTATGTGATTATAGGACAACTGATGGCGGCGTCTATCATAATTATGTTCATGGATGAATTAATCCAAAAAGGCTGGGGACTTGGCAGTGGAATTAGTTTATTCATTATGGCAGGTGTTGCACAACAAATTCTTTGGAGTATGTTTAGTCCGTTACCTGCTGGTGATGGTGGAATGATTGGTATTATTCCCTATATTGTAGAGTCTGCTTTTGCTGGTGATCTTGGAAATGTTTTATTCCGTTCAAATCAACTACCTAGTATTTTTGGACTTTTCCTTACTGCTGGAATACTTTTGATACTTGTATTTACACAAGGAATTAAAATTGAAATTCCAATTGTTTCTACAAAATACCGAGGCTTTGCTGCTGTTTATCCTATCAAATTGATGTATGTTTCTAACATCCCAGTAATTTTAGCATCTGCATTAACTGCAAACGCTGTATTTGTATTTCAAATGATTTGGTCAAACTTTAATCCACGTAACAATAATTTCTTTGTAAATTTTATAGCTCAATTTGATCCAACAAGTCCTTCTACCCCTATTGGCGGACTCATTTACTATGTCACTCCTCCAAGAGGTTTGGATGTCGCAGCTTTGGATCCAATGCGTGCAGTAGGATATATTCTATTTATGATTGGAATTGTAATTGTATTTGGTAGATTATGGGTTGAACTTGGTGGTTTATCTCCAAAGACTGCAGCTCAAAATTTGCTTGATGCTGATGTACAAATTCCTGGATTTAGAAGATCAAATGCACCTGTTGAAGCACTACTAAACAAATACATTCCATCTGTAACAATTATTGGCTCTGCAATTTTGGGTCTCTTAGCAGGAGTATCTGATGTACTTGGTGTATTTGGATCTGGAATTGGAATTTTACTTATGGTGGATATTCTCATTAATTATTACACACAGTTAGTTAGAGAACAAGTAGAAGTTGTTATGCCACGGTTGGGTGCCTTACTTGGTAGAAAATAAGAAAATTATTTTAGTTGGAATTCCTGGTGTTGGAAAAACCACACTGTTAACAACAATGGTTGAAATCTTAAAAGATCACAAGAAAAATGTAGTTGTAATTAATTATGGAAGTTTAATGTTTGATATTGCTAAAGAAAATGGATTAACCAACAGAGATCAATTAAGAAAATTATCTGTATCTGAACAACAACGCCTTCAAAAAATTGCTGCAGAACAAATTAGTGCGCATGAAGAAGAAGTCGTAATTATTGATACTCATGCATTTATCAATTCACCTGAAGGATACTACCCTGGATTACCTGAACATGTTTTAAAAATTATTAAACCTGACAATTTTGTTTCTGTATCTGCAAAACCTGAAGAAATTTACAATAGACGAATGAAAGATGACACTCGAAATAGAGATAAAATAACACTCGCTAACATTAAGAAGGAGCTAGATGTTCAATCTGGTATGATATCTGCATGCGCTGTAATTACAGGCTCTCCTGTTAGACTTGTTCTTAATGGTGAGGGAAAAGTTGATGAAACAGCTGATAAAATTATCAAGGCTATAGGATTATAAAAAATGGATTTTAACTTTATTCTACTTTTTATTGATGCAGCCTTTCTCCAACTACCTGATTTTCTAGGTGGTGAAGGTAGGCAAGCACTTGGTAGTGATGATCCTATGGTTAAGGGTGTAATTCTAACTATGTTTGCTGTATCTGGATTTGGTATTTTA
>LIAL01000068.1 GCA_001437625.1 Nitrosopumilus sp. BACL13 MAG-121220-bin23 | reverse complement strand
AGATTTTATGAAATTTAAAAATATAAAAATTATTTATCTAAGTCATCATCGTTATTTTCATCTAATGTCCAAGGTAAAAATTTTCCAAGAATTCTAGCCCAATCTAATCTTAAAAGAAGAATAATTACAACCGTCATCATTATTCCAAAAACTATAACTCCAATATAGATAGGAGTTGCATTATCAAGATCTTTTACAAGTGGTTCAACTACAGATAGTCCCAAATAATGATATAGAAAAACTATAGAATAACTAAGAACGATTTTTCCGACAAGGGTAGAAATAAAAAATTTTTTGGGATTATATTTTGCCAATCCTAAAGGTACAAAAATAATATCATCAGGCATAGGAGTTGCAGCTGCAACAAATGCTGCGGCTGCACCATATTTTGTAACTAATCTTTGAAATGGACGCATTCTTTTTAGAGTTTTTTTACTCATTATTTTTCTGCCTTTAAAACTAACATAAAATATAATTTGTTTTGCAGCAGTGGCTGAAACTGCAGAAACTAATGCTAAAACATGTAAATCATATTGATTTCCAATAGACATAGTAGCAAGTAATAAGAAACCAGGAAGAGGTACAAAAGGAATAAGAGAACCAAAAAAATTTACAAGGGCTAAAATAACATATCCATCGCCAACAGCAAATGGAAAAATATCAGTAAAATCCATTAATAAAATGAATTTTAGGCAGTATTTAATTAAAACGAACTATTTTGAAATGAAAGTGAATAATAAACATGGCAAAAGGGAATATTCATGAGTTATGAATTATTCATGGAATATTATCTACAAGCGCAAGAAATTCTAGCTAATAACATATTTCAAGAGTATGGAGTAATAGGCTTATTTTTAAATTCACTATTAGCAGCTACTGCATTACCCTTACCAACAGAAATTTTAACCTCAGCATTATTGATAGGAGGAGAAAATATTTTTCTTGTGGCAATTGCATTAATCACAGGATCAATTATCGGAGGACTTTTGAATTATTTTATAGGGTTTGGAGGAAGTAAATTATTTAAAAAAATTGGAAGAAAATCAAACGTAGAAAAACATGATAAAAAACATGATAAAAAACATGATAAAAAACATGATAAAAAACATGATAAATTATTAAATAGATTTGGATGGGGTGCAATATTTTTTGCAGCATGGATTCCAGTAGTAGGAGATTTGATGTTGATTTCAGCAGGTATTAAAAAAATGAAATTTAAAAAATTTTTAATTGTTATGATATCAGGTAAAATAGTCAAAACAAGTGTAGTTGTGCTGGGATTAGGAACACTATTTTAAAAAAACAATTTAAAAATAAATAAGAATTAACAATATCATTAAAATACAATCAAGATTCAAGAAACATCATGTCAGTAAAAAAATTTGAAACAATTTGTAAACATATTGTTACTATCAGTCCATTCATTAGGTTTGTAGGAGTCATAGGTGAAACAGGAGAGTTACTTGCACATGATAGAAGACAGGAATTAATACCATTATTAGATCAAAAAAATACACAATACCAATTTTCACATATTGCTATGAAGACAGATTTAGAAGGATTTTTTGATAAAAATTTAGGGGAAGTGGAATTTGTTTGGGAAGAAAGGAAGAAAGTACAAACAATATCATTTGCAATAAAAAAATCAAGGGTTTGGGTTTCAATAGATAAAAAAGCTATTAGATCAGAAATGTTAAGAATAATAGATTTATGCCTACCAATTGTAAAAAATCACTCATAAAAATAGAAACATCTTGAAATGCCCTTATTGTGAAATAGATTTAGATTTACTTAGTATGACAGATGGATTAAAACATATTTTAGAACATAAAAAAGAAATACAAAAATAACACATACAGTAAAAAAATTGAAATACGGATGCAGTAGAAGATATTAAAAAATTAATCAATGAAATCAATTTAAGAAAACCCAAAAATTATGAACAAATGAAAATAGAAGACATGAGTAAAGAATTACACAGTACAATGGAATTTGACCAAAATATATTAAAAAAAATAGAAATGTATAAAGTGAAACATCAAGATCCAGATTTAATAAAATATGCAAAAATAATTTCTAGAAAAATTATAGAAAGAGAGACAAAATTAATTCAAGAAACATATTTAAAAAAAATTGATTCAGATACCTTAATTTAAAATAAAATTATTTTTCATTTTCATAAAGCCAACATCTGACATATCCAGTATCAGTTTTAAATTTAGGTGGAAGTTGTTTACACTTTTCAATTGCCAAAGGACATCTATCAATAAATCTGCATTCAGTGGGAGCATCAAGTAAGCTTGGAGGAGATCCAGGAATATACTTTGGAACATTTCCATTTAGTGTTGGAATAGATTCCAGAAGTCCTTGAGTATAAGGGTGCTTAGGATTACTGTAAATTTCTTTAGAAGAACCAAATTCAACCATTTGTCCACCATACATGATACCAATTTTATCTGCAATTTCAGATAAAACTGCTAAATCATGTGTAATTAACATAAAAGACATCCCATCTTTTTTTAGTATTTTTAGTAAATTGATTATTTGTGCTTGAATTAAAACATCAAGTGCAGTGGTAGGCTCATCTGCAATTACAAATTGAGGTTTAAGAATTAAAGCCATTGCAATAATTACTCTTTGTTTCATTCCACCGCTTAATTCATGAGGATATTTTTTTAAAATATTTTTATCTAAATAAACAGAACCGATAGAATCTAAAATAAGAGTATCAAAATCACCTTCAAAATCATGCTGTTTTAAAATTTCAACAAATTGTTGCTTAATCGTGAAAACAGGATCCAGAGAATTCATAGCACCTTGAAAAATCATAGATATTTTTTTCCAACGAAATTGGTTATCAAAATCAGACTCAGAAAGATCTAAAATAGAATCTCCGTTAAATACAACTTTACCAAAACTCTCACCTCCAGAAAGCATTCTAATTAATGATAATCCCAAAGTGCTTTTTCCACATGCACTTTCTCCGGCAATTCCGATAGATTCGCCAGAATTTAATTCAAAATCAACATCATCAACAGCATAAACAGGTCCTTGTGATGAGGAATATCTAGAAAATAATCCACTAACGGATAGAAATTTTGTATTTTTTCTTAGATTCAAGATATAATTTTTCTGTTTCGCTAAGGGATATAAACAACAATATTAGAATGAAGAATCGATTTAAATGATATTTCCAATTTGTAGCTTTGATGCAAAAAATAATGTACTTTGTCCCCAGTGTGAAGCAAAAGTGGACGCAGGTGTATTAACCAAAGCAGATGTGGAAGCATCAACAACATTAGCAAGAATTGCAAAAACAACCAAAGAAATAGAAAATTTTTCACTTTATTCATGTAAAGAATTTGAAGGAAATTTTATTTTATCATTAGCAAAAAACGACATAATGATCATTAGGCAAAGTAGAACGATATACAGACTACTACAGGATAATTTTAAACAAAAAATTTGGCTAGTAGAAGCAAATGAAACAGATAAAAAATTCATTGAAGATTTATTTTTTCCAACAAAGATTTTAGCAATCAATATAGTTTGGTCACAAGGGATTGAAAAAACTAAAGCGATAGTTTCAGGTAAATGGACTCCAAAATTCCCCATAGATACCAAAAAAGTTATAGAAATCGTGAAAAATGTCCGAAACCTTGACATTGACATAGATTTTGAGGATAAATAATAGACATGACTTTTGTAAAAACTCACGATATTTCAGAATTAAGTGAAGAATTAATTGGAAAACAGGTGACATTAGGAGGATGGATTGAGGATCTTAGAAAATTAGGAAAAATGTCATTTATCACACTTAGAGATATTTCAGGAATATCACAAATAATTGTAAAAGGAGAATTAAACGATAATCTAGGAGAAATAAATCGTCAGAGCGTAGTTATCATTAAAGGAATAGTTCAAGAAACAAAGGCAAGAGATTTTGCATTTGAAGTAAAGGCAGAAGAAATAGAGGTTTTAGCAAAAGCTGTTCATCCGTTACCAGTGGATCCAATTGGAAGAATAGAAAGTAACATCGATACAAGATTAAATCACCGTGCATTAGATATGAGAAATCAAAAAACAGCTTCAATTTTTAAATTAAGACATCATGTACTGCAAGCATTACGTAAAACATTAGTAGAAAAAAAATTCATAGAGATTACAACACCAAAAATTATAGGAAGTGCAAGTGAAGGAGGCGCAGATTTATTTTCGTTGGATTATTTTGGAAAGACAGCATATCTCGCACAAAGTCCTCAACTATACAAAGAACAAATGACAATTGGGTTAGAAAGAGTATTTGAGATTTCAAATTTTTACAGAGCAGAAAACTCACATACAGGAAGACATCTAACAGAATTCACTAGTATTGATATTGAAGCAGCATTCATGGATTATAATGATGTCATGAAAATTCTAGAAGCATTAGTTATTGCAGTATACAAGTTTGTAGCAGAAAATTGTAAAAAAGAACAAGAAGCTATTGATCATACAGTAGAAATTCCATCAGCACCATTTGAAAGAATAACATACACTCAATGTGTGGAGGAATTAAAACAAGCAGGACAAAAAGTAGAGTTTGGAGATGATTTATTAGATTCACATCTTAGAATAATTGGAAATAATCATCCAGGATTTTACTTTTTAACAGATTGGCCAATGAAACTAAAGCCGTTTTACATTAGAGAAAAAGATGAAGATTCAACACTTTCACGCTCATTTGATTTACAGTATGGATATCTAGAATTATCATCAGGTGGAACTAGACTACATAATTCAGAATTACTAAAAGCAAGATTATCAGAACAAGGTTTAGATCCTGCACAGTTTGAGGATCATCTTAAAACATTTGATTGGGGAATGCCACCACATTCAGGTTGGGGAATGGGATTAGATAGATTGATGACTACATTGATTGGAATTGATAATGTTCGTGAAGTGGTTCTATATCCAAGAGATCCAGACAGATTATCACCATAATCTACGGTCATGGCTGAAGCATCACTTTCAAAATTAGATGATAAAGGAGTTTTCACAATTATAAAAGTTGAAAATGTTGAAAAAAAAATTGGAAAAGAAACGATTACTGAAGTAAATATTGAAACTGAAGAAGAATTCGATAAAATAAAAAAATTCTACACTTCAAGAAAGATGATTGTTGCAAAATTTTACAATGAAGGCAAACCAACTACATTAACTCAAGATATTCAAAAAGGTAAAAAATACAGGGTAAAGATCATCACACAGAAATTTAGTAATGGAAAAGAAGACTATGATATTGCAAAATCCTAACCAAGGCATATTTCTTAAAAAAACTCAGATTTTTATTGTAACAAATTGAACCTAAAATTATGATTAATCAAGAAGATGCAAAGAAAGTTGTAGAAGTCATCGGAAATAACTTGATAGGAGTATCACATGATTCAAACAGTTTTCAAAAATTACCAGATTCGTTTTGGGGGTATTTTGCAAGAGGACATGATACAAAAGGGACATTTGGAGTAATCATCACATATTCTGAAGATGGAAAGGACGTGGATGAATTGATGAAAATGTATGAAGAATGGGCAAAGCAGAATAAACCTGACGCAAAATAATCTATTGTGCTTATGTTCAACTTGGTTAAACACTGAATCAGTAAATTAAATATAATTTATACACCAGTAATACGGGAGAACTTACAATATGGTCAAT
>LIAL01000067.1 GCA_001437625.1 Nitrosopumilus sp. BACL13 MAG-121220-bin23 | reverse complement strand
CTTCAACAGGAACTTCTTCAGAAACAACTTCAACAGGAACTTCTTCAGAAACAACTTCAACAGGAACTTCTTCAGAAACAACTTCAACAGGAACTTCTTCAGAAACAACTTCAACAGGAACTTCTTCAGAATTATTTTTGTTAGACAATTTAAACAAAATAATTATTTAGCTAATTTATAGTATTATTGAATAGTTTCGCATATAGGGTTAGCTTTTACAATTATTAAATTAGAATCATGTTTAGTTTTTTCAATACTATCAAAATCAGATTGTGAACATGCCACAACAATGGTAGTTTTATCATTATGAAATAAATTAAAATCAGGATTTTGATAAGCTTCTACATCCCCAATATAATCACGTAATCGTGTAGTTAAATTTTGAATCATTTCAATTTTATCTCCACGCATTGCATGTTGATCAATGGTCCAAGATAATGCAATTTTTGTTCTGCTTGCTTTTAAATCATTTTTCTTTAATGTTCCACGAATTTCATCAATTAATCTTTTCATGTAACCATCAATACCTTTTACACTTCCATTAATCAAATACATTAATGAATTTGAACCCTCAAATGATGAACCTAAAGATTTTAGATCAAATAATCCATTAATCATATTATCTAAAAATATTTCTTGAAAATTACTTGAAGAAAGATCATTTTTTGTAATTTCATCTTGTGCATACTTACAAACTTCTAAAATACTACATAGGCCAGAAAATCTAGATAAAATATCAATAGCATGAAAATGTTCGGATGAAGAAATACCTACAAATTTTTTTTCTTTTTTATTTGTAGTAAGTAAATCAGAAAGAACTAAATCTTCTTTGCCATTAAATGAACCAATAATTTTTGGTTGTTGATTTAGATCTTCTAGAGGATAATAAAAATAGGATATATTTTTACCAGCTTGAAGTCCAGTTACATGTTCCAATAACGAAATATTTTCATTATTACCTCCAAACCCAGTTGGAAGTGTAAAAACTACAGAACTATTTTTTTTTAATGATGTAATTGCATCTTTGAATTTAGAATGAATTTCTGTTTTAACATCTTGACCTGTTTTTCTAATTCTAGGGGTAAAGAAAAGATATTGAGCTTTAGAAACGGCTACATCAATTGGCTCCATAGCTAATAGTGGTTCATCCTCTTTTAATGAAGAAACATTTGGATAAGTTTTAGCAATTTCAGCTTTAAGGGATATAGCAGATGGATTTGATTCATCTATTATGTAAACATCAGCGCCTTTAATGGCCATTTGAGATGCAAGAGCATATCCTTCAGTACTAAGCCCATAAACAACAACTTTTGTTCCCGCCATCCAATTAGAGATGATAAGGGACTAAGAAAAACTTATTGAACTACAGTGATTATCAAAAATACTTGAAAATATGGATTGATATTCTAACACCAAAACAATTGTTGTTTTCTGAACCAATAGTTGAAAGATTAAGGGTAAAACATGATCTTTTATGTACTTCAAGAGAATATGATGAAGTTTCAAAATTATCAAAAATACGTCATTTTGACCTTATCTTTGTTGGAAAACATGGAGGTGGTGATAAAAAAACTAAACTTGAAGCCAGTATTGAAAGAATTAACAAACTATCAAAAAAAATTGAGAAATTTAAACCTGATTTAGTAATTAGTTTTGGATCACCAGAGGCAGCAAGAATCTCATTTGGATTAGGAATTAAACACATAATGTTTTGTGATTCGCCCCATGCTAATGCAGTAATGCGATTAACATTGCCATTAATTCAAAAATTACTAATTCCATACGTTATACCAAAAAAAGAATTTTCTAAGTATGGAATTAATGAAAAAAATATTGTACAATACAAAGCAATTGATGCAGTAGTTACGATAAAAAGAGAAATTAATGAAAAAATAGTATCCCCATTTAAAAATAATAATAAAAAAAATATTTTGATTAGAGTAGAAGAAGAAGAAGCAGCATATACATCAAAATCAAGTAAAATTATTCCAATAATTCAAAAAATTGCAAATGATTACAAAGATGAAAATATCATAGTATTAGGAAGATATACAGAACAAATTTTAAATTTACAAAAAGTAATTGGAAATAAAGTAAAAATTATTAAAATGTCATTTGATGGAAAATATCTATTAAAGAATACAGATATTTTTATAGGATCTGGGGGAACTATGACAGCTGAATCTGCTTTAATGGGAGTTCCTACAATATCATATAATGCAGTTCCAAATATAGTAGAAAAATTCTTAGTGAAAAAATATTTGGTAAAAAGAGAAACAAATCCATCAAAAATTTCAAACCATATTAAGAAAATTTTTGAATTAAATAATAATCAAAGCCAAAAAAGAGCAGAAAAAATTGTTAAGCAAATGGAAGATCCGATAGAGAAACTAATTCAAATTATCAAAAATTAATTCTAAATTAATTTTAAGAGTTAAATTAAATTAAAAAGTTCATTAAGGGAATAGCAATTTTCGATTTAGCAGCCCGGTAGTGTAGCGGTCAAGCATAGAGGCCTTTGAAGCCTTTGACCCCAGTTCGAGTCTGGGCCGGGCTACTTTATTTAAAAATTAATCATGACTGAGGCATGAACATAATATAGTCAACATAACTGAGACTAGCCATAATGACAGACGTCATCTTAGGAATGGGCGAAGTAGGCCAAACATTATTTGATTTACTCGTAGATAGAAAATTTGATTGTGTTGGAATTGATTTAGATGATTCAAAATGTAAAAAATATTCTGAAAATCAAGTCATTAAAAATCCAGAGTATCTTCACGTATGCCTACCAGGAGAACTAACAGGGTTTACAGATATTGTACTTGACTGGATTGATAAAATAAAAAATATACAAGTAGTCATAATCCATTCGACTGTAAAACCAGGAACCACAAAAATAATACAAGAAAAATTATCAATACCAATTTTATTCTCACCTGTTCGGGGAGTACATAAAAGATTTCTAAATGATATTAAAAAATATACAAAATTTATTTCGTTTGACGGTATAGAAATAGATCCAAAAATAAAAACAGATTTAGAAAATAGATTTGAAAAAATAGATTGGATGTCAACAACAAAAACAGCAGAACTTGCAAAAATATTAGTAGATACAACATATTATGGATGGTTAATTAACTATGCTCAAATTACCAAAATGATTTGTGAAAAAGAAAATGTTGATTTTGATGAAATGTGGAAATTCGCAGATGAAATTCATGAAAATTTAGGAAATAGACCAAAAATGTTTCCAGGTATTATTGGAGGGCATTGCGTAATACCAAATTTAGATTTAGTAGAGTATGAAAATTTAGATATTATTAAAAAAATTAATGAAATGTATGAAAAATTTAAAAAATAATTCTAATTTTTAAAAATCTAATCTTGTTAATAGTTTTGATGCAATAATAAAAAGACCAGTTGCAAGGACTGCAAGAATAACCATTTCAAGAATTACAAATTCTGTGACAGTTCCAAAAATACCTGCTCTAATTATATCAACAAGATACGTTAAAGGATTAAGATAAAATGCCGTACGTAGTGGTTCAGGTGCAGTATCAGCTGGATAAAATGCTGAACTAACAAAAGCAAAGAAAAGGAAAACAGTGTTAATTATTACATTAAATCCTTCACTTGATCGTAATCTAGTAGAAATAATTGAAGCTAATGAACCAAATAATACAGATCCCGTAATTGCACCAAAAATAATGATTGGAATTGTGACTAATGAAAATTCTGCTGATTGAAAAATTACAGGATATCCAACAATAGCAATCAAGGAAGCACTAACAAGTCCAATTATGGCTATAGTGCAAATATTACTAAGAATGTAATGACTTCGAGTAAATGGTCCAGACATAATTTGTTCAAACATTCCATGTCTTCTATCATTCCAAATTAAAATACCAGAAATTAGGGTACTATTCATAATATTAAATCCAATCATACCAGATGCTAAGAATGCAGGATAATCTAATTCCTTACCAGCAAATGGAACTTGATTAATTAATGGACCATATGCAAAACCTGCTACAAAAATATAGATTAAAGGAAAAATAATTTGCCAGATTAAAAATCCAGGATTAAGTGAAATCGTGAGATTTCTATTGACAAGTCTAATTATTGGATGCATTTTCCTTCATCATTTTTAAAAATATTTCTTCAAGATTTGTTGGCACTGCAGATAAATCTTCAATTTCAATATTATTTTCATTAAGTATTTTTAACACTCTAAGTAATACTAATTCTGATTGCTCTGAATGAATTATAATTGTAGTGCCAGTATTGAAATCAATTGTATAATCTGGAATATCAACTAACAAAGAAGAAATATCAGATTGTTTTTTTAATAAATGAATTTTAATTGTTTTTTCTTTTCCAAATCTATTTTTTAAGGCATCAGGTGAATCTACAGTAAGAATTTTTCCTTTATTGATAATAGCTATTTCATCACAAAGATATTCAGCTTCAGATAAAATATGAGTTGTATAAAAAATTGTTAAACCACTTTTAACTTTATTTTTTAAATAATCTAATAATTTTCTTCGAGCTTCTGGATCTAATCCCACAGTTGGTTCATCTAAAAACAATAGTTCCATATCATGCATAAATTCACGTGCAACTTGTACTCGTCTTCGTTGACCTATAGAAAGATCCTCATTTCTTTTCTTACGAATTTCAACCAAATCAAAATCTGTCAAAAGTTGTTCCATTCTTTTGTTACGTTCAATTTTTGGAATATCCCACATCATCCCATATTTATCAAGAGATTTTTCTACCGACAATGTAGGCTCATAACTGGGTTGTTGTAGTACAACCCCAATTTTATCACGAATTTTTAATGGATGTAAAATGGCATCTATTCCCAAGATAGAAAGTGAGCCTGATGAAGGTCTAATTAGAGTAGTAAGAAGTTTGATAGTGGTGGATTTACCAGCGCCATTAGGTCCTAAAAATCCAAAAACTTGACCTCTTTTGACTGATAAAATAAGATCATTTACAGCAGTTACAGAACCATATGATTTTGATAAATGATTAACATCAATGCAGGACACAATCAAACTGCGATCTTCCTATTAATTTAGGTAATGAGATAAAATATGATAATTAATCAATCATTTAGTTTTATTTGTAAAAAATAGTCAATAAAATTTGAAAAAGATCATTTTTAAAATTTTATCATGAAAATAGTCAGATATTTTTATCAAAATTAATGAAATTTTTATTAACACAATATGTTTATGAAAACTAAATGTCAGAATCACAAAATCTTATTGATAAATTACTTGAACAAAAAACAGAATTAACTAAAGAAATAATTGAACAAAAAATTGCAGAAAAAAAGGAAAAAATTGGTGCAGGTTATCTAACTGATCAAGGGGCATTATTTCTAATTGCATCAGATTATGGAGTTACTTTAACAGAATCGCCAAAAACTGAAATTAACTTAAAGGATCTATATGCAGGAGCAAAAGATATTTCATTAGAAGCAAGAGTGTTAAACGTTTCACCTACAAAGGAATTTTCAAGAAAAGATGGTTCTACATTTAATCTAAGAACAATGACAGTATATGATTCAGAGTCCACAGCAAGTGTAAAGTTGTGGGATGAAAAAGCAAATCTACCATGTATTGAAAATCTCAAACCAGGTGATTTAATAAAAATTACACAAGCTTATGTAAAATCAGATTTAGATGGTTCAGCAACTATCAACATTGGTTCTGGTTCAAACATTGAAA
>LIAL01000066.1 GCA_001437625.1 Nitrosopumilus sp. BACL13 MAG-121220-bin23 | reverse complement strand
ATTTTAATTCAGAATAGATCTCAAGAAAGTCAGATAAAAATTATGATTCAGGATAATCTTCAATTGGATTAATTTGTTTGATATCATCCATTTCATCTTGAAAGAAAAATTTATCAGTTAATGCTGGTTTCAAATCATCTAACCAAATTGCATTTTCATCATATTTTGCAAAAAATGGAATTTGTACCCAATCAGGGTTTCTACCCTGTAAAAATCTCAAAACAATTACTTTTTCATCTTTAAGATTTGCAATTCCAAGTACATGGACTTTACCTGGTGTTGCTGACATACTTGGTCCTCTAACTGTTCTAGCTAATCCACTAACTGAAGAATATGCTTTTTTGAAAATATCATATGCTTTAACTAGAGAAATTCCAAAGTAGTGTTGTGCGCCTGTATCTCGAACTACAAACATGTAATATGGAATACAACCCAATTGAACTTGTTTAGTCCACATTTTAGCCCACATTTCTGCATCATCATTGATATGTGTTAAAAGAGGTGATTGAGTTCTAATTTCAGCGCCTGTGTTTCGTACTTCTTTAATTGCATCTTTGACTGCATCTGTTGATAATTCATTTAGATGATTAAAGTGAGCCATAAATGCAAGATGTAAACCACTACTAGTAATTTTCTTGAAAATTTCTAACATTTCTTGAGAATCTGAATCTGTTAGAAATTTGTAAGGCCAATATGCAAGTGCTTTTGTTCCAATTCTAATAGTTTTAAGATTTGGAAGATTCGCATCAATTAGAGTATTCACATATTTTGAGAAAATTTTTGCCTTCATTATCATTGGATCGCCACCAGTAAATAATACATCAGTAATTTCAGGATGTTCTCTAAGATATTGAACTAGTTGTTCACCTTCTTGCATTGCAAATTTCATTTCATCCATGCCAACAAATTGAGGCCATCTAAAACAGAAGCTACAATATGCATGGCAAGTTTGACTTTGACTAGGAAAGAAAAGACATGTTTCTTTGTACTTGTGTTGCATTCCATATAATTTAGTTCCATCTTTTAATTTTGGAACATTAAGTTCCATTTGACCTGCAGGATGTGGATTTAGTTGTAAACGAATTTCATTTGCAATAGTTGCTATTTCTTTTTTATCAGCATTATTTTTTAATGCAGTAGACATTTGTTCATAATGTTTAGGTTTCAACATTCCTTTTTGAGGAAATGTTAAAATGAAAATAGGATCATTAGGAATATCATCCCAATTAATTAATTCTTCAATTACATAATTATTTACTTTAAATGGTAAAACATTACCTACAACTTCCATTTCAAATTGTTTTTCTTCAGAAAGTTGTTGAATTTGTGGAATTTGGCGAAAATTAGATAATGTGTATGATTTCATAGAAGGTGTACCAGTCCAAATGGATTTTTGATATGTCATTTCATAATTAGTAGTGTAACCCTTGTTAAAGGTTGCAGTAATTTTAGGCATAAAATAATTAAAAAATATATCATTTTTTTTGAAAAATAACCAAAATGGCTTAACATTTTATTCTAGAAAATAAATGAAAATAGGAAGACAAATTATGAGCGAAGGAGATATTTCACAAATTTCAGTTGGAGAATTTGAAACAGTTTCACAATTATTAGCTTCATCAGAATCACTTCAGTTAGCTTTCATCATAATGATAATTGGAATTGTTATGATATCTGCTGCGTATAGAACATTCTCATCACTGATAAAATCAAAAAAAATATTTTACACTAGACCACATTTATCAAAATTTGTACAAAACGCAGTATTACCATTTTTTGCGATTGCTCTAATTTCATCCACTAATGCATATATTCAAACTTCAGAATTATTTGAACAGGATTCAAATATTTCTACAATAGAATTAACTCCTGAAAAAACTTTTGCAAAAATTCTCAATACTTTTAATATTCTAGTTATTGGATATACAATTTCTCATTTAATACCAATAATGCTTACAAAACGTGATAAATCAATTCTTGAAAAACAAGATTTTGAGGTTTGGTATGATATGCAAGGTTTTTCAGATGACAATGGTCTTTTTTATAAATTATATAAATGGATTCCACCAACTATCGCACCTGAAGATTTTACTGATAATGAATTCAAGAATCTCTGTAAAACAAAAGAAGGAATTACTCAATTAGAACAATATCGTACTTCAAAAGGAAATCCTATTGGAAGTTATGAAAAATTAGCAAGTAATCCTTTTGAAAAATGGAAAGAATCTGAAAGAGGAAAATATGTAAAATATTTTAACAGTTGTGTTACTGGAAATAATCAATCAGGAAGAAAATTAAAACCCGGTGCAAAACCAGATGAAATATTTCCAATAGATATTTGGAGAGAGGAAAAGAGGATTAATGGTTTTGAGCCATTAATTCCAAGTTCTCGACCAGTAGGTTATGCACGTAAAAAAAGAGAAGGTATTCCTAAATCATTTAAACAAATTTTACCTGTAGGAATTTTTCTTGCAACAATTTTAGGAATTGTATCTTGGTGGGGAGTAGATTTGTTTGTACTAGCAACTGCAACAGGTGGCCTTGCAATTGGTATTGGTTTAGCATTGCAAGAAACAATGCAGAATTACTTTGCATACTTGATGATTAGAAAAGACAATATTTTCAAAGAAGGTGAAAGAATTCAATTAGAATCAGGGTATAATGGATATGTTCATAAAATTACACCTAGAGTTACCTATGTCAGAGATGGATTACATGAATCTGTAGCAATAATTCCTACAAGACAATTAGTAACAGCACAAATTATCAATTATACAAAAGAAAATAAACTGGTTCCAGCAGTAGTTACTGTAGGAGTTTCATATCTTAATGATCCAAAACAGGTTGCAGCAATTTTAGTAAAAATTGGAAAACGTGGCATGATTGAAATTAAAGATGGTAAAGGAAGGCACCTAATTAGACAAAATAGATGTTCATTTTTAGATGAAAATAAATCAAGTTGTGGATGTGATAAGGATCTACATGTAGATATTACACAACCAGTTGTAAGATTTAATCAATTCAATGATTCTGCATTAGATTTCTCAATGTGGTTATACGTTAAAGATTATGGAGCACAATTTAAGACAAAAACAGATCTAAGAATGATAATGTATGAAGAGTTTAAAAAATATGATATTAGAATTCCATGGCCAATTAGAACTGTATACCAAGGAGATGAAAAGAAAGAGCAAAATGAAATTGATGAAAAAGATGAATTTAGAAATAAAGTAATTGAGGAGTACGGATTAGGCGACATAGGTCGTGGAGAAGGCGACGAATAGGAAAAAAATTCTCAAAACTTAAGAATCCCTTTAAATTATATTTTCTTATTGAGTGAATTATCAGTAATTTCAGGAAAGTCTTCTGAAAATTTAGCAAAGGAATTATCAAAAAAAATAAAGGCAAATTTTGTAAAATCAGAAATTAGAGTTTTTCCTGATGGTGAAAGTAAAATAACATTAATTGGAAAATTATCAAAAAAAAAATCAATTGTTGTACAATCAATATATCCACCTGTAGATACCAACTTAGTTCAAGCATTATCATTAATCACTAAAGCTAAAGAAAATTCATCAGAAGTAATTGCTGTAATTCCATATATGGGATATGCAAGACAAGATAGAGAATTTTTACCTGGTGAGATTGTTACAATGAAAGTACTTGGTAAATTATTCAAGAGTGCAGGGGCATCAAAAATAATTATTGTAGATATCCATAGTTTAATTGGATTAAAGTATTTTAAGATCAAAACAAAAAATGTAACTGCAATTCCAGATCTTGTTGAATATTTTAAGAAATTGAGCCTGAAAAACCCTTTAGTTGTATCACCAGATCAAGGTGGAAAAGAAAGGGCAAAAGAATTTGCAAAAGAATTCAATTTAGATTATATTGTATTAGAAAAAACAAGAGATAGAAAAACAGGTAAAGTAAAAATTAAAACAAAAAATTTAACTGAAGTTAAAAATAGGGATTTAATTTTAGTTGATGATATGATAAGTACGGGTGGTAGCATAATCAAAGCTACACAATTTCTTAAAAAACAAAAATGTAAAAAAATCTATGTTGCATGTACACATGCACTTTTAATGAATGATGCTGAAAATAAAATAAAAAAAGCAGGAGTTACAAGTATTATAAGTACAAATACAATTCCAGGAAAAACATCAAAAGTAGATATTTCAAAAACTATTGCAAAGGCAATAATGTAATGCCAGAAAGTTTTTTTATTTTATCTAAAGATTATCTAGAACTTGCAATTGATGAAGTTGTAGCAATTGTAAAAATGTATGATAGATTTAGTAAAATAAAAATAATTTCAAATCTAATAATGATTCAATCAAAAACTAATTGGAATAAAATTACAGAACGTGCTACATTTGTAAAAACTTCAGGACAAATATTAAGAAAAATGTCAGGATTATTTTTAGATGATGAGAATTTTCAGGTTCTAAAAAATACAAAAAGTTTTGTGTGTAGAGTAGTTAACTTATCATCAAATAAATTGAATGTACTAGAATTAGAGAGTTCTATGGGTGATATGATATCTAAATTTACACATGCAAAAGTAGATTTAGAAAATCCTGATATTACAGTATATCTAATTTTTACAAATGAAGAAAATTTTTTTGGTTTTTCAGAAAAAAATGAAGATAGAAAACGCCCTAAAAAAAGTAAAAAATATCCTCATGAATTAGATTGGAAATTGACAAGAGCTATGATAAATTTAATTGGATTGAAAAAAGGGCAAACTGTATGTGATCCATTTTGTGGCACAGGCACAACATTACTTGAATCAGAGTCAATGGGCATCAATGCAATTGGAATAGATTTTGATGAAAAAATGTGTAAAATTTCTAAAGAAAATCTTGAAATTAATAATTACAAATCAAAAATTTTAAAATCAGATTTTCAAGAATTAGTAAAAATATCAAATGATTTTGATGGAATTGTTACGGATTTACCATATGGTAGATCTTCAAAAGCATCAGAAAAACCTGAAGAAATTTTAAGAAAATTTATCTCAATTATTCCCAAACATAAGAAAATTGCTATAATGTATAAAAAAGAATTAGATCCTAAAATGAAATTAAAAGGACTGAAAAAGTATCAGATCTATAGGCATAAAAGTCTCACAAGAACTATTTTAATTAAATGAAACTAGTATTTTTAGGAACATCAGCTGCACAACCTACAGAAAAAAGAGGATTATCTTGTATATGTTTAGAAAAAGAAGGTGAAATTATGATGTTTGATGCAGGTGAAGCTGCACAGATTTCATATATGAAATCAGGTTTAGGATGGAATAAAAAAATGAAGTTGTTTGTAACACATTTGCATGGAGATCATTGTGTAGGGATTTTGGGGTTATTACAAACAATGTCAATGCAAAATAGAACAGAATCTTTAGAAATTTTTGGTCCTAAAGGAATTGATGAATTTCTTGCAGCTAATATTAAAATATTAAATTTTAGTTTACCATTTTCTATTTTAATTACAATTGTTAATGAAGGTAAAATATATGAAAATAATAAATTTTTAATTCATGCAGCTAAAGCAAACCATTCAATAACTGCATTTTCATATTTGTTTGAAGAAAAAGATAAACCAGGAAGATTTAATGTTGAAAAAGCAAAAGAATTAGGCATACCAGAAGGCGAATTATGGAATAAATTACAAAATGGAGAAGAAGTAAGTAATAATGGAAAAACAATTAGACCTGAACAAGTATTAGGCATAAAACGTCCAGGAAAAAAAATAGGAATTTCAGGTGATACAATGCCAACAAAAGAATTAGAATTATTTTTCAATGAATGTGATTACTTGGTATTTGATTCAACATTTCTTGATGAAGAAAAACAAAAAGCACAAGATACGTGTCATTCAACAGCAAAACAAGCTGCTGAATTAGCAAAAAATGCAAATGTAAAAAATTTAATTTTAACACATTTTTCTGCAAGATATAAAGATGAAGTTGGACACCAAATTGAAGCAGGAAAAATTCATAATTCAGTCATTACTGCAAGAGATCTTTTAGAAGTTGAAATTAAATAAAAATTAATTAATTTTAA
>LIAL01000065.1 GCA_001437625.1 Nitrosopumilus sp. BACL13 MAG-121220-bin23 | reverse complement strand
TATTTATTCAGTTACAAAGTGCTAATATTTTAAAAAAAATTAATTTTTGAATTTACTAATATCCATAGTTAAAAACATAGGTTTACCATCAGTGTTTTGAAAGTTTTCACCGTATTGTTGAAATTCTAATTGATCATAGAAATGTTTTGTCCAAACATCATGAACTTCATGAATGTATTTTCTATTTCCTTTAAGTCTCAACATTTCATGAATAATTTCATGTGAGACAGTTGTACAATTTTTTTCTGCTAAAAATAAAATATCTGGTGATTCTTTAGGAGATTGCCAAAAGATCATCCCAAAATTTTCGGCATGATACCCTTCACATGTACAATCAGTCCACAGGGGTTTAAAATGAGTTAAGTAAAAATGATAAGTGTCTTTTCCTCGTTGCTCATGATCACGTACAAGTGTATGTGTATCAAGTTTCTGAAAAATACTTCTAGGTTTTGTAATTAATTCATCGCATTTAATTTCATAATCTATTCCAAAATTTTCATTAATCCATACTTTGTAAAATTGAGCCATTTTTTTGACATATTCAAATTCATTTTTTTTTTTTTCAAGATCTTCTTCTTTTACAACAAAAATAAAATGTAAAAGCATAATTAAAAAAAAGAATTTATGTTTGACCTTCGATACCCATAAGGGTCAAAGTAGAACGAATCTTTTCAATTTTTCTAATTTTCCACGTAATTGTTTCTCGTAGTTTTTCAACTGTATCAGATTCGATCTTGGCCAAAATATCGTATGCGCCAAAAGTTCCATGAACTTCCTTAACACCGTCTAAGCTCTTTAGTTGCTGAATAATAGCTTCCTCAGAACCTAGTTCACAGTTTATTAAAACATAAGCTGTTGCCATACACTAATAGTATAATTCTACTATATCAATAAACCGATTACAATTAGTCTTGAGAAATTTTTAAAATTTGATCCCAAATAGATTTAGGTACAGGCATTACAGATAATCTTGAAATTCTAACAAGTTCCCAGTCCTTAAATTTTTTATTATTTTTTATTTCAGTTAATGTTACAGGTCGTTTTAGAGTTTTTTTATATTTTACATCAACAACAATAAAACGCTCAACGTCCTCTTTTGGATTTGGATAAGGTTTTGAAGTAACTTGCATTATTCCTACTGCTTGTCTTTCTTTACCAGTATGGTAAAACAAAATCAAATCACCAGATTTCATTTCTCTCATATGTTTTAGTGCTAAATTATTATGAACACCATCCCAAACAGTTGTCTTGTCTTTTTTTAGTTGTTCAAAATTATAGCCTCTAGGCCCACTAGGCTCTTGTTTTGCTAACCAGTAGTTTACCATTAGAATATTTTGCTTATGGCTAACGTTTAATGGTTTTTGAATGGATTAAATGTTCCCCGGTTCTGACTCGCAAAATTTCATTGGACATAGCCATACGCCTCATTACGTTCTGAAACCGGGGTTGCCCACAATGTACCACACCTGGGTGAATTAGAAATCATTGGTATCGATTACGATCAGCGTCATCCTATTCCGTTTGTGTGGCTGCTCTTGGGCATTTTTTCATATTAGACATCCTACTAAAAAGCATTGAAAATATGAAAATAACTAATAAAAATAATTTATGAATTAGTATCTAAATAGATTTAAGAATAGAATCAGAAAGTGAAATTTCAAATCCAACTACAGGTACACGAATTTTATAATTATCAACAATTTTAGAATCAATTTCACCAATAATTCCAATAATATTTTTATTAAAAATAATATTTGCACAATTACCATTTTTAAAACTAGGATTAATGGCAGTTTTAGTTTCAATTTGAATTCCAAATCCAATTTTTAATGCAGTTTGTAACACAGACTTAATTTCAGTAAAATTTGCGTCTTTATGAGCACTGATAACAGCAAGATTAGTTTTTTCAGATAGGGGATTATCTAAATTGAAAATACTTCCAGTTTCAAACATTTTTTGAGGATAAGATACATGTATGTTTCTTGAAAGATTTTCAATTAAGCCAGGAAATATACAATCACGTAGAACGGTATGTTCTTGGCTTTTTGAATCAAGTACAGAAATAATTTTTTGAGAATCTCGATTAGTCATATCATATAACACACGCTTACTACTCAAACTAGAATTTAGTGCTTCAAGAAATCCCAATCCAATCATAATTTGATCTAAAGATTTTAACTGAAGAGAGATAGGATTAGTTTGACCAATAGTTTGAGACGGGGATATAGTAGGCTCAAAATTTTGAATTCCGTAACCTAAAGCAACTTCTTCGACTAAATCCATTGGACCAAAGATATCAAATCTATATGCAGGTATTGTGCAAACAATATTTTTTCCTCGATATACTGCATCAAGTCTAGATTTTTTTAATGAAGCGATGATTTTTGAAGTGTTAAGATTCAAACCAAGAGTTTGATTAATCAAAGAAGAATCAACACTCATTTTCTTTTCTTGAAGTTTAGGTGAAGAATTTTTTGCTCCAGAAATTTGAATATTTTCTAATGTGAATCCAGCACTTTGTAAAATAGTTGCAACAACTGAAAGCATATCTTCAGCATCGTCTTTATTGATTCCAGTCACTTCGACAAAGAGATTTTTAGTTTTTGTTGTAACGGCAGTTATTGCAGCATTGATAATTGGAGGAAAAGAAACTGTTTTTTTATTTGAATCTATAATTATTGGTACCTGGGTAGATTGTCCAAGAAGATGACCATAATCTTTACCTGTTTCAGTATCACTAATGATTTCAGAAATTGAAAGTTCCTTTTCAGAATTTAATGGAACAAATTTATGATTTCTAGTTGTTGTGGTGTATAGTAGAGGAAAAGATATTTTATTCAAATCATGAATACCAATGGAAGATTTCTTCCTTTTCCTTCCAATTCCCATATGAAGATCTTCTTGCATTTGGATAAGCTGTTCAAGAATATCTCCATTAATTTTTCCATTTTTGGCAATTATTCCAGTTACATATGGGCGAATTTTTGAAATGGAAGGAGTTACATTAATTTTGTATTGAGTAGATTTTTTTATTTTAAGTTTTATTCCACCTGTTTTGATACCAAATAATCCTTGTAATCCAAGTGCAATTCCAAAATCAGTAGAATAATCAGGTCGGTTAGGACTATACTCAACTCGAATACATGTTTCGTCTTCAGATTCTACATCCAATCCAAGAAATGGTAATGATTCAGAAATTTGTTTTTTTGAAACTTTACCAACTAATTTTTGAAGTCTAGAATAATCAAGTGTAATTACTGGCATTTTGTGTTACTCCTTAACCATCCCAAATCATTATTGTAAAATTCTCGTACATCAGTTAAACCATACTTTAGCATAGCAATTCTTTCAATACCACCACCCCAAGCTAAAACAGGTTTAGTGATTCCTAGAGGTTTAGTGACTTCAGGTCTAAAAATTCCCATTCCAAATAATTCAATCCATTTTCCTAATTTTTCATTGTAAACCATAGTTTGAAGAGATGGTTCAGTATATGGGAAAAAAGTTGGCCAAAATTTGATTTTAGTAATTCCAATTCGTTTGTAGAACTCTCTTTGAATTCCCATTAAATTTCTCAAATTAGCATCTTTTCCAATAACTATACCTTCTATTTGATTAAATTCAACAAGATGTTTGTAGCTAACTTTTTCATTTCTAAATACACGCCCCAATGAAAAAATTCTTGCCTCATCAGGCTTTTTTTCAGCTAAATGTTTGATTGTTACACAAGTTGTGTGAGTTCTTAAAACCATTTTACGGGCTTCGTTGATATCCCACTGGTATCTCCAATTTTTTTTATGAGAGTCAGAAACTTTTCTAATTTGTTCTACAGTTCCAATTTTTTTAGCAGAAACACCATCTAAGAAAAAAGTATCCTGTAATTCTCTTGCAGGATGATCCTGAGGAGTGAATAAAGCATCAAAATTCCAAAAACTAGATTGAGTCATATTTCCAAATATTTCTGAAAAACCCAACGTAACAAAAATTTCGCGTATTTCATCAATAGTGTCTTTTAATGGATGTCTTCTTGCAACAAAGAGTTCAGGTACATTAGCTTCAACATCTATCGCTCCAGAAGTGTTTGAAACATCCATAGATTTTGCAGAGTCAGTTAAACTAATTTTTTTAGATGTCATAATATTCTCAATGATAAAATCAGGTCGTTTCAAAAGTTCAGTTAAATCAATTTTATCAATTTGATCTTTAGATAAGTTTCCACTTCCAATTTGTTGAAGAGTTTTTTCTCCAGGTAGTATAGAAGGAATTATTTTAAGAATAATTTCATCAGAAGAGGTTTCAATCCAATTATTTTTTCTAGATAATCCCATAGCAGGACCAAAAATAAATCCTAATTCTTTTTGTAAATCAGATAATTTTCTAGGCCCATTTGTAAGTAAATTCAACAATCTTCGTTCAGGTAATCCTTTTTCAAAAGAATCAATACCATTTTTACCTAAACTCAAAGTACTTGATTTTGATTCATCAACTATAGCCAAATTTTTTAATTTTAGCCATTCAATTCCACGTCGAATTTGATCTGGCAAAAGTTGAGTAGATTTTTCAAGTGTTTCAGGGGTTTGAATTGGATTTTTCTTTAGCGAATTGATAATTTTTTTTTCAATATCGTGAAAAACTTGTGACAATAGATCAAATATCGAAAAAGACTTTTTAAACCTTAACCTAAGTCATGTTGAATGTCATCTGATGAATTTATTGTAACACCGTGGCATGTTGAGGGCGATATTGATTATGACAAATTAATTGAAAAATTTGGAACTGAAAAGATATCACCTGAATTACGTGAGAAAATTAAGAATTTAACAAAGGAGGATCATTTTATGCTCAGAAGGGGAATTTTCTTTTCACATAGAGAAATGAACAGAATTTTAGACGATTATGAAAAAGGAATTGAATTTTTTCTATATACTGGAAGAGGTCCTTCAGGGCATACACACATAGGTCATTTAGTACCATGGATGTTTGCAAAATGGTTACAAGAAAAATTTGATGTGAATTTATATTTTCAATTAACTGACGATGAAAAATTTTATTCAAAAGTAAATTTAACTTTAGAAGAAACTAACAAATATGCATATGAAAATGCTTTAGATTTCATAGCATTAGGTTTTAATCCAGAAAAAACAAAAATTATAATCAACACAAAAAATATTCAAACATTATATCCAATTGCAGCTCAAGTTGCAAAAAAAATTAATTTTTCAAACACAAAAGCAACATTTGGATTTACTAATGAAACAAATATTGGAATGATTTTCTATACATCATTACAATCAGCTCCATGTTTTATAGAAGATAAACCTGTTTTGATACCATTAGGAGTAGACCAAGATCCACACTTTAGATTGACAAGAGATATTGCACAAAAAATTGGAAAACAAAAACCCGCATTAATTCACAACATAATGGTTCCAGCGTTAACAGGTCCAGGGGGAAAAATGTCAGCATCAGATGAAAAAGGAACAATTTACACAACAGATACACCAGATATGGTAAAAAAGAAAATTAACAAATATGCATTTTCAGGGGGACAACCAGATATTGAACAGCATAGAAAATTAGGTGGCAATCCAGATATCGATGTATCATATCAATATCTAAGAATATTTTTTGAGCCTGATGACACTAAATTAAAGAAAATTTATGAAGATTATAAATCAGGAAAGTTACTTTCAGGAGAACTAAAAGCAATTTTAATTGAAAAAATTAATGATTTTCTTAAAATTCATCAAGAAAAACGAGAAAAAGCAAAAAAGCAAATAGACCAATTTCTTTTAAAAAATAAATGAAAGTCAGTATAACATGCGATGATGAGTATGAAGCTCAAAAATTAATGAGTCTCATTTTCATAAAAGAAGAAAAACAGACATACATTAGAAGTATTTTAAATATAATACAAAATGAAGTAGTTATTTCATTGAAAGATAGATCAGCTCATAGTATTGTACTTAAAGATGAGGAGAATGTTGAAAAATTTGCAGATTTTATACAATCAGTAATAGACAAAGAACATAATTTAGTTTCAACAAAAAAGATTAAATCAATTATTGAAATTATCAAGGAATAATAAAATTAATTATAAATTATCTAGAAA